>NZ_CP134050.1:5897500-6147000 GCF_031583145.1 Brevibacillus brevis
CGCCAAAAAGCACATTTGAATGAAAAAGGACGTACTCGACGCATCCATGGTCAGCAGGCCCGCAATAATGATAGGAGCAATGTACAAATCCATGGCCAGCACATGCTGCATGCCGAGTAAAAAAGCCTTGCCGATACTGATCTTTTCATCGACGCCCACGACGAGTTGAGCGCTCTCGCGATGTTCTTCCACGTTCCGACGGCCTCCCCCAAAAAATCGAATGAGTAATAATGAATAACGAACATTATAAGGCAGATTATAAATTATCATTCTGTATTTTAGCAACAAGAACGGATGTTATTTCGATATATTAATTTTATCGTTCGCGTTTTTGTTGACTCCCCTCATTTCCGCAAGCTACAATGATGAGGAATGCCGAAACGCTACCCAAGTTATTTCCGCGAAGGAGTGTCTCAATAGATGATCGTGCAAGATACCGTACTGCGAAACGAATGGATCGTCGCCTGCCGTTCGGCAGATGTGCAAGACCGTCCGCTTCAAATCACCGTCATGGGAGAACGGGTGGTTCTTTTCCGAAACGAGCAAGGTGTCCACGCATTCAAGGATTTGTGCATCCATCGAGGCGCCGCTTTGTCGCTCGGCTGTGTTCGCGAGGGCAAGCTCGTCTGCCCGTACCACGGCTGGGAGTACGAATCCTCCGGTGCCTGTGTGAAAATTCCGCAGCTGCCTGCGGACCAGGCTATACCGGGAAAAGCCCGGGCTCTTCCGTACGGCTGTCGCGAGCGCTACGGATTCGTCTGGGTCAATTTGAACGGCAACGATCCCGACCTGTTTGCCCTGCCGGAATTCGACGATCCCGGCTTCCGCAATGTCATCTGGGGCCCGCAAACCGTCGCCGCCAAGCCTCCGCGCGTAGTGGAGAACTTTCTGGACGTCGGCCATCTCGCTGTGGTGCATGAAGGCTATCTCGGTGTTGCCACGCATATGGAGATCGGGGACTACCGCGTCCATCGAGACGAAAACGGCATCCGCACGGACGAAATCGCCGTCTTCCAACCGGACCCGGACGGCACAGGACAGGCCAAGCACGTCTATTACACCTATGAGGTACTCCGGCCGCTGACCGTGAAATTCACCAAGCGCGACCGGGAAACCGACCATGAAATGTCCATTTTGCTGACCGTCCTGCCTACGGATGAAAACCAGTCGGTTGCGTTCGGTGTCTTGTCATTCAACTACGAAACGAATTTGACCGATGAGGAGATCATCCAGTTCCAGGATATGATTTTCGCCCAGGACAAGCCGATCGTGGAAAATCAAAAGCCGGAGGACCTGCCCCTCGATTTGCAAGTCGAGCTTTCCCTGAAATGCGATCGCGCCAGCATCGCCTACCGCCAGTACTTGTCCGAGCTGGGGGTCAACCTCGGCACCGCCTGAGCAAGATCTTCCTCTCCCCTCAAAGGAAGCCAAAAGCAAAGACCCGCTGGAGTTTGCCATTTCCGACAAACCAGCGGGTCTTTATTTCCTTTTACAGAATCGGCGACAGCAGCCTCGTCAGAGACTCCTGGATCCGGAAGCGTATCGGCCGGTTCATGTATTCCTCCATCGTCAATTCCCGGCAGTCGGCGAGGTCCGCCATAAACAGCTCTTCCAGCTTTTCCGCCATTCTCGTATCGTACAAAAATGCGTTAGTCTCAAAATTCAGCTTGAAGCTGCGAATATCGATATTGGCCGTTCCCACCGACGCCAGCTGGGTATCGACCACGATCGTCTTGGCATGCAGGAAGCCCTTTTCGTACAGATAACAGCGGACGCCGCTCTTCAAGAGCTCACCCAGATAGGAGTGCGTCGCCCAGAAGACCATCAGATGGTCAGGCTTACCGGGCACCATGAGCCGTACATCCACTCCCGACATCACCGCCATCTTCAGTGCCGTCAGCACGCTATCATCCGGTATGAAGTACGGCGTTTGCAGGTAGATTTTCTTTCTCGCCTTGTAAATCATCTTCAAAAAACCGTGCTTGATCTGCTGCTTTTCGGAATTGGGACCGCTGGATACGATTTGCACGCCAATCCCATTGTCCAGACCCTCGATTTGCGGGAAAAATTCGATCGACTCTGCCAACCGCTTCGGCGAGGACAGGTTCCAGTCCAGGAAGAAGCGTGCCTGGAGCATGTAAACCGCTTTTCCTTCGATCCGCAGATGCGTGTCACGCCAATGCCCCAGCTTTTTCTTGCCAATGTATTCGTCGCCGATATTGAAGCCGCCGATGTATCCGACCCTCCCGTCGATAATGGTCAGCTTCCGGTGATTGCGAAAGTTGACCCGGACATTCATCAGGGAAAACGATGCCGGGAAAAACGATACGGCCTCTCCCCCCGCTTCCAGGAGCCTCCGGAAAAACCGGGATGGGATACCAGCTGATCCAACGGCATCGTAAAGCAGCCTCACCTTCACTCCTTCGCTCGCCTTTTTGACGAGCAGCTCCATCAATTCGCTGCCCAGTCCGTCGTTTCTGATCGTGTAGTAGAGCAGATGGACATGCTCACGCGCGCCTTCGATTTCCTTGAACATTTCCTGAAACAGGCTGTTTCCTTCCGTATAGATCCGAACCGCGTTATCCTGGGTGTAGTACGCCCCATCGCTGACCACGTTCATATGGATCATGTCCCGATGCCGTTCCATGGCGGGGTCGTTTACTTCCAGATTCCCGGTCTCGAGAAGCTGCTTTTGTTTGTCCACGGCTCTGCGAAAGTGGGAAAACTCTCCCTCCTTCAGCCGGTACAGCTTTCTTTTGCTTAATTTTTGTCCGAACACCAAATAGATGACAAAGCCGATCCCCGGCAGAAACAGTAGTACCATCAACCATGCCCAGGTAGCTATAATGTTGCGCCGTTCCATAAAGATAAGGACAGCGGCCAGTATGACATTGCCGATCGTGATGACCGCGACGATTTGTTCGAGCAACAACATTACCCCACATCCATCAACAATTTCTCCCATTTTACACCATTGTTCCCCAACTTTCATCCACACAGCAATATACGCCTGCTTGCTGCAATGGCTGCTGCGCTCTCCCTCACTCGATGCGAAGCCTCTCGATGAACTTTTTGGCGATGGGGGTCGCATGCTTTCCCTTTAGTCTGGCCCAACCGTAATAGATCGGCTGCGCATCGGGCAGCTCCAGTTCGATCGCAACCAGCTCCTGACCACCCGCAGACGGCGGCCGGTTGAAGGAATAATCAAGGCCGACCGTGACGCCTATTCCCGACAAGACGGCATTATGGATCGCCTGCACATTGTTGGAGGTGAACAAAATATCAAATTCTCCGTACAGCGGCTCAAGACGGCGGACGTGCGCCATGATCTGATCGTCCTCGTACAGCACCAGCGTCTGCCTCGCCAGCTGCTCCGGCGAAATCTTTTTTTCCAGCGCCAGCGGCGAATGCCTGCTCACGCCCACCACGATCTTGCCCGCAAACAGCCTTTCGTAAGTAAACTGGGAATACTGCCCGATCACTTCTTCGGAGAGCACCAGCAGCCCGATATCCAGCTGATTGTGGGCCAATCCGGACAGTATCTCGTGCGGTCCCTTTTCGAACAGCTGGATCTTCACCTGGGGAAACTCTTTTTTGAACAGCGATACGCCATCGATGAGCAGATGCATCGGTCCGGGAATCGTCGCGATCCGCAGCTCCCCGCTCACGATGCTGCTGTATGATGCCGCTTCGGCCTTGAGCTCCTCCACCTTCCTCAAAATGTCCTGAGCCATCGCTACGATCACCTGGCCTTCCGGCGTCAAAGCCGCTCCTCTCCCCCGAGATCGGGTAAAGATCAGGAGACCCAATTCGGCTTCCAGGACGGAAACCGCTTGGCTGACCGCCGACAACGACACATAGAAGTGCTGGGCCGCTTTGGAAAGAGAACCGGTTTTGGCGACCTCTACGACGTATTCCAACTGCTCCAAATTCACTTTTCTCATCCTTTATTGTTAAGTAGAACTTTATTATTAGTAATTATAACGAAATTTTATTAAATAAATACAAGTGCTAATCTAGAAGGGAAGAAAAGACGTCACCAATCTGGAGGGATTCACTATGACGGAGAAACGAGTAGCGGTCATTACAGGCGGAGCCAGCGGAATCGGACGTGAAACGGCCCTGAAGTTCGCTCAAAAAGGCGACCGGGTCGTGGTTGCGGACTTCAATGCGGCTGCCGGGGAAGAAACCGTCAGCATGATTCAAGCGGCTGGCGGGGAAGCGATTTTTGTCCAGACAGACGTATCAAAATACGAAGACGTCGAAGCACTGGTAGAAAAGGCAGTCGCCACGTACGGGCGCATTGACGTCATGTTCAACAACGCAGGAATCGGCCGCGTCACCCCCGTGCCGGATCTGGACTGGAGCCATTACCATGCTGTCATCAATGTCAATCAGCACGGTGTCGCCCACGGCATCATGGCGGCCGGCAAGAAGATGAGGGAATTGGGCATCAAAGGCGTCATTATCAATACGGCTTCCGTGTTCGGATTCCTGGCTTCTCCAGGCACATTCGCGTACCACGCTACCAAAGGAGCTGTGATCATGATGACCAAATCCGCCGCGCTGGAGTTGGCCGTTCATGGCATCAGAGTGATCGCGGTTGCGCCGGGCGCTGTGGATACCCCGATCATTCAAGGCTACAAGGATTCCGGCCAGCTCGCGTCCATGAAAGCCAAAGTAATGGGCAACAAATTGACGCAGCCTCAGCAAATCGCGGACTCCGTCTACCTGCTGTCCTTGCCGGAAGCGAGTGCGATCAACGGCAGTGTCGTCATGGCCGACGAAGGGTACGCTTCGTTTAAATAACACCGCTAAAAGAAGGAGCTGTCCCGAAAGTATAGATTCTACTTAAGGGAAAGCTCCTTTTGGTATGTTTACCGATCAAGGCATATGCTGCTCCCCGGAAAAAGGAGAAAAAAGCGAATGCCTTTGGGACACCGCCCAAGCGGAATGGAAAAAGAGGAACACGCCTGAGTGTCCAACCTTGAGAGACATCCTGAAACCGCTGCTTTTGGACGCCGTTCCTCTTTTGGAATGGAGCTGGACAGTCCAGCATCCGCGCAAGTGGCCCAAGAGTTACAGCGTTTTCTCCTTTTTCCGCCCCCGCGGCAACAGTTGGAGAAAAGAGACGTTTACGCCAGATCCAGCAGTTGGCCTTTCTTCATGATCAGACGATCGTCAAGGTAAACATCGGGCTCCTTGACGACGAGGTCGATGTGGACACCTGCCACGATCGTTCCGCCGAACGTATTGTTGCTGCCGAATGCCACGTGAATGGTGCCGTAGACCTTCTCGTCCTCCAGCACGACGCCGGTGATGCGCGCCTTGTCGTTGGTGCCGATCCCGAATTCACCCAGCATGCGGCCATCCTGCTCGCCCAGGATCTGCAAGAGGCGTTCGCCTGTCGTCCCTTCCGCTTTGGTAATCCGGCCATTTTGCACCGTCAACAGAAGCGGGCTGTCCACTTTTCCGATCCCGGAAATGGAGCCATCGACCAAAATCTGCCCCTCTGCCGATCCTTCGACCGGCGCGATGTACGCTTCTCCGGACGGCAGGTTGCCGGACTCACCCGGATTCACGTACATACCGGTGCTCGGAACGCCAGGTCGATTGGCAATGGAAAATTGCAGGCTCTTGCCGTCTTTTTCGATTCGAACCGTGCTCGCTGCGCTGAGCAGCTCGGTTACTTTCTCTGTCAAAACTTTCACTTGCGAATAATCGGCTGCAATGGCGCCTTCCAGGAACATGTCTTCCGTAATGCCCGGCATGGTCGCCAGTCGCGTTCCGTTGGCTGCCGCCTCTTTGCGCGCCTTGGTATGGGTCAGCGAATGCTCCGTCACACAGACGACTACATCCGCGCGTTTCATCGCGTCAGCCACGAGTGCAGGCGGCTCCTGTCCGCTTTTTTCACGCTCCTGCATCACCAGGAACACCGACTCGGCTCCCAGCTGCCGGCCGGCCTCCCACAGAGCTTCGCCCAGCTCGCGTTTGACATCGTCGGCGACGACCAGGAAAGACTCGCCCGCTTTCAAAGCCATGCAGTTCGTCAGGATCCTCTTGCTGATTTCGATTAGTTTCATGTCGGCTTCATCCTTTCGACTTGTCTACGCTTTCATTATCCCTCAAAAGCGGGTGAGGGACAAATAAAAAGGAAACCTCTGGGGGTTTCCTGTCAGGTCCTATTCAAAAACTTCCGAATTGATCGGATAATTCCATACGGTTTGTCTCCGCTTGCTGCGATCTCTCGTTGAGCTTCTATCATTTCATGAAGAACGGCTTCCTGTTCTTTTGTGTACGAAACCCGGTCTGCCGGAACAATCTTATTCGTCGGGCGATAGATGGCTACGCTGAATTCTGTACCGCTTTTCGTCGTGCCTTTGCGCTCATGGCTTACTACTTCCATCGCAGCAGAAATTTCCTCCGTGTAAAGCATGATCTCGGATGTAGTGGGAGCCTTCTTTTCTTGCGGCCTGTCTTTGACGAACAGCAAAGGATAAAAGAAAATGACTGCTATATACATGAGGAAAGTTACGGCCCCAAACTAGAGCTTCGTAAAACTGTCTGCAGCTTGGAATTCTATCAATTTTTGCGCAAAATAGGTATACGGCTGGATGATTACACCGTAAATCCCTTTTGATTCACTGACCAATCCGCCCAGCAATAGAAGTAGGAACGGAACGATCATTCTTTTCAGCATGGCTTTTAGCCAACGGAGCCCCTCTTGGATATCCAAATAAAAATCCCCCTACAGCATACAACTATCCCTTTATTTTACAGGAAAGTGTAAAAAGAGTAGAGGGCCTTGCGCCATTATTTTTTTCCCTTGTCGTTCATCATCAATTGGGGCGGCCGGCTTGTACGCCTTGCTCATCTGGAATACCGAAACTTCCACTGTTTCCCCTATTCTGAACTCTTTCAGCAATTTGACGCCGCGTATTTCCCTTTGCTTTTGTTTCCTTCTCTTTCCAAACATCATCCACTCTCCCTTCCCTCCTAGCGTTGACGGAATTTTCGACGCGTATACCAGAGAGAAGGGAGAGTCCCTATTATTGCACAGCCACTTTCATAACCGCCCGTACGGAATCGGCGGACTTATCCAGCGCAGCCTTTTCCGCGGCTGTCAGATCCAGCTCGATGACCTTCTCGATGCCGTTCGCGCCGAGCAGCGTCGGTACGCCGAGGTACAGGTCGTGGTAGCCGTATTCGCCTTGCAGGTAGGCAATCGACGGCAGGATGCGCTTCTTGTCCTTGAGAATCGCTTCCGTCATTTGCACGATCGAAGCGGCGGGAGCGTAGTAGGCGGAACCGTTGCCCAGCAGGCTGACGATCTCTCCGCCGCCCTTGCGCGTCCGCTCCACGATAGCGTCCAGGCGTTCTTGGGGAATCAATTTATCCAGCGGAATGCCTCCTGCGTAAGAGTAGCGCAGCAGCGGCACCATATCGTCGCCGTGTCCACCCAGGACGAAGCCCGTCACATCTTCGACGGACACGTTCAGCTCCATCGCCACGAAGGTACGGAAGCGCGCGGTATCGAGCACTCCCGATTGGCCGATGACGCGGTTTTTCGGGAAGCCGGATGTCTTGTAGAAGGTGTAGGTCATTGCATCGACCGGGTTGGATAGGACAATCACCGTCGAATTCGGTGCGTGCGTCTTGACCTGCTCCGCTACCGACCGCATGATGGCCGCGTTGGTGGCGACCAGATCGTCGCGGGACATGCCAGGCTTGCGGGCGATGCCTGCCGTGATGATGACGATGTCGGAGCCCTCGATGTCCTTGTAATCTGCGGTTCCTGTAATGGTCGAGTCAAAGCCGAGCACCGGCGAAGCCTCCATCATATCCAGCGCTTTCCCTTTGGTCGGGTTCTCGAGCTGCGGAATGTCCACCAGCACGATGTCCGCCAGCTCCTTTTGCGCCAGGATGAATGCTGTGGTGGCTCCGGTAAAGCCGCTGCCGATCACGGCAACCTTTTTTCTGCGGAATGTCATGGAAGTTCCTCCTCGTGTCGATGTGGGCTTGGAGCTGCTACAAAACCAGCTTCACGCCGCTTGCTTTCTGCTCCAGCATCTTGCTCAGAATGGTGCCGATGTGCGCACCCGCCTCAATGGGCGAAGTCCCTTGCCTGTGAATATTGGAGATGACGGTTCGATCCGATTCGACCGTTCCTTTGCGGGGACGATAGCACATGTAGGCGCTCATCGAGTGCGCGGTCACCAGTCCTGGCCTCTCCCCAATCAGCAGCACCAATACTTCCGGCTGCAGGATTTCGCCGATATGGTCCATGCTCGCCACGCGTCCGCCTTTGACGAAAAACGGCGTGCCACAGGATAGTCCGTAGCTTTTCAACGAGTCGGTCAAGGATGGAAGCACGTCCCGCAGATTGGCATCCACTGCGCTGGCGCTGAGGCCATCGGAGACGACGATCTGCACTTGCGGGTTTTTCTGGCAGCGCTCCTGGATCAGCCGCACGCCTTCCTCATTCAGGATCCGCCCCATGTCAGGGCGCTTCAAGTAATTGTCGGTATTGTCGTACTGCGTCTCCACCGTAAACAGCGAGAATTCGTCCAGGAGCGACTGCTGCACCTCTCCGTACACGGCGTCGACCGCCGCCGCATGGTCCCGTCTCAGCTGCAGCATGGTCTTTGTCAAAGGCCGGACGCCTGTACGCCACACGCCGATCCGTGCCGGAGTGCTGTCCAGCAGCTCCTGCAGACCTTCCTTACACTTCGGGTTGGGGATCATTGCTCTTTGCTCCGGTTCCGCCGGAGCTGCGGACCATCCTTGGCCCCCTGCTGCTTCCGACACCGCTTCAGGCGCTTGGCTGTCCCCTGCGGGTTTGGCTTCCAAGATGCCAGCAGACACTGGCGCCGGAGCCGTCTTCGCCATTTCGCTCAGCTTTTTCTGCAGCTCCGCCACTACCTTGTCTACCAAAAAGTCCAGTTGTTGTTCCATCCGTCATTCACCTCCTCTGTCACATGAAAATCGTCGGATCGCCGGCTATTGCCGTCAGCTTGCCGTTTTCCATGATGCCCATCTTCTCCAGCCACTTCTCGAATGCCGGCGCAGGCCGCAGTCCGAGCACTTCCCGGAAAGCCGCAATGTCGTGAAAGCTCGTCGACTGGTAGTTGAGCATGACGTCGTCGGCCATCGCCACCCCGATCACGAAGTTCACGCCTGCTGCCGACAGAAGAATACCGAGATTGTCCATGTCGTTTTGGTCGACTTTCATGTGGTTGGTGTAGCACACGTCGCAGCCCATCGGAAGTCCGTGCAGCTTGCCCATGAAGTGATCCTCCAGTCCGGCACGGATGACTTGCCTGCTGTCGTACAAGTACTCCGGTCCGATGAAGCCGACTACCGTATTCACGATAAACGGCTGGTACTTGCGGGCCAGTCCGTAGCAGCGGGCTTCCATCGTCAGCTGATCGATGCCGAAGTGGGCCTCCGAGGACAGCTCCGAGCCTTGGCCTGTCTCGAAATACCAGAAGTTCGGACCCGTCGAGGTGCCTTCCTTGCGCATCAGCTCGTCGGCCTCGTTCAGGAGCGCTACGTCGATCCCGAACGCCTTGTTGCCTTTCTCGCTTCCCGCGAGGCTCTGGAAGATCAGATCGGCAGGCGCTCCCTGGCGGATGGCCCGCATCTGGGTGGAGACGTGGGCCAATACGCAGTTTTGCGTCGGAATGTCCCACTTGTCCATCACTTCTTTGGTCATCATCAAGATGTCCTTGACGCTGTCGGCTGTATCGATGACCGGGTTGATCCCGATTACGGCGTCGCCGATTCCGTAGCTGAGACCTTCGTACAACGACGCCTTGATGCCCTGGACATTGTCCGACGGGTGATTCGGCTGCACCCTCGAGGCCAGCACGCCCGCTTGGCCAATGGCGGTGTTGCAGTGGCTGACGTTGCGAATTTTGGCTGCAGCCGTGATCAGATCGAGATTGCTCATCAGCTTGGCCGTCGCCGCGATCATTTCGCTGGACAGCCCGCGGCTGATCCGCTTGATTTCGCTGTCCCCGGCCTGGTGGCTCAGCAAATATTCCCGCAGCTCGGCGACGCTCCAGTTTTTGATTTGGCTGTAAATCTTTTCGTTGATCCCTTCTTCGATCACGCGAGATACTTCATCTTCCTCGGCGGGCAAGAGGGGGTTGTTGCGAATATCCGCGAGCGTCATGTCCGCCAGCACCTGCTTGGCTGCCACCCGTTCGCGGGAATCGGCAGCGGCGATGCCTGCCAGCTGGTCGCCCGATTTGTCTTCGTTCGCCTTCGCGAAGACTTCTTTTACATCACGGAATTGGTACGTCTGTCCGAGGACGGTCGTTTTCAAATTCACCCTCGTTCACCCCTTTTCATGAGACCTTTCATCAAACGCAAGCGTTTTTACGACGACCGGGATAATCGTTCCGGAGATCGGCTCGCCCAAGTCAATGTAATCGCCGTATTCGACGCGCACCTGATCGATGCAAATAATTTCAGGTTTGCCCCCGCAGCGCAAGGACAGCGCCTGCCCGAGCGCTTTTGCCATATCCGTCTCGCAGATGACGACCATGGTTTTGCTTGCGGCAAACGTGCGCCGATACGCGTCCGCCAGCTCCTGTGCAATTGTCTGCAAGAGCTGGTACGAACAGTAGCCGATGCCGGACAGCGCGAGCGCAAACGGGACCCCTGCGGTCTGTTCGAACAGCCTGGCACCCAAATCGTACACCTGGGCGATTTCCCGTCGAAGCAGGGCCGGGTCGCTCACATGCTCCTCCGACAGCTCCAGCTTGAGGATCGGGATATTGCGGATCGGCAGCAGCTCCGGTTTGATGTGCACCGTCGCTCCGCTGATTTCCGTGCTCTGCATCCCCGCGCCGATCACCGTAGCCCGCACCGTCTGCTCGGGGTCCACCCAACGCACCGGATAGGTTTCCTTCTCTCTTTCCTGCTGCAGCACTTCCCCCAGCATCGGACCAAAATCGCCGTACCGGCTGACATCGGCGATCGTCTGGACCGGTCCTTCCTTCATGAGCTGCCCCACTCCACCGGAAATGGACAGCTCCTCTACCGGAATCGGCTCCCGCAGATGATGGCCAAGCACCAACAGCCCGGAAATTTGCGTTTCACGGCCAGTGAGGTAATCGAGCATGCTGCGGCTCATTTCCCCGGCAATTTCCCGGATGTGCTCGACGCTCACCTGCTGGCCGGGTGCCACCCGCAATTGCTTGGCGTCAAGCCATGGCTGTATATTCGGGGACACGTACTGGACAGTTCCTCGCGGGTCCAGCCGGATCAACCTGCCTCCCACGTGGAAGGTCACCGTCGCGATGGCCTTTCCCCTGGAAAAGTAAGCGGCGTTGGCCGTCCCGCCCCCGATGTCTACATTTACGATCGTCCCCTGGATTGCCTGCGACCTCTTTTCGGCCCCGGCTCCCTTGCCCGCCAGCACGCCTTCGAGATCGGCTCCCGCAGTCGCCACCACGAAATCCCCGGAGCGCTCCGCCAGCAGGTGTACGATGTGCTGGGCGTTCTTTTTGCTGGCCGTCTCCCCTGTGATGATGACGGCGCCGGATTTGATCTCGGAGAGGCTGATGCGCGCCTGCTCGTATTCGGCTTTTAGAATCGCCCCGATTCCCTCGGCGTCGATCTCATCAAACCCGAGCAGCGGCGTGGAATGGACTGCGCTCGCATACAGCAGCTGTCGCTCCACGATCTGATAGCGCGGCAGCGAAAAGGTGCTGGACATCCGCCCCAACCGCAGACGGCTGACAATCATTTTGGTGGTGCTGGTCCCCACGTCGATGCCGACGCTTTGGATCCATTGTTCATCCATACGTACCTCCCCCTAGCCTTTCCGTGCCTGGCGGGCGTTCTTATCGGAACGAAAAGACGCCTGAACAGCCGGACCTCTCGCTTCCGGACTCATTCAAGCGCCTTTGCTCTTGCTTTGCTATCTACTTGTCATCGCCCTTTCAGGCGATTGAATTAATCAGGCGTTGGTCTCGATAGGCTGCTCCCCGGAGAGGATTTCCTCCGCCAGCTTTGCCAGGGGCATGCGCCGTTGCATGCTTGCCTGCTGCAGCCATTTGTAGGCAGCCTCTTCCTCGAGAGACAGACTGCTCATGAGCTTTCCTTTTGCCTTTTCCACGGTCTTCCGATCTTCTATCTTCTGCTTGAGCGTGTGGATATCCTTCTTGAGCGCGACCACTTTCTCCTTTTGGCTCAGCGCGATCTCCACAGCGGGAATGAGGTCGTCCTCCGACACCGGCTTCACCAGGTAAGCCGATACGCCTGCCTTGCGCGCATCCTGGACTAGCTCTTTTTGGCTGTAAGCCGTCAAGAGCAGGATCGAGCTGTCGGAAAAGGAACGGATGATGCCGCTCGCCTTGATTCCATTGAGGACGGGCATTTTTACATCCATGATGATCAGGTCAGGCTTATGACGGTGCGCCAGCTCGACGGCTTCTTCCCCGTTTTTCGCCTCGGCGACTACCAGATATCCTTCGTTCTCCAGCATCTCCCGCAAGTCCATGCGGATGATCGGCTCGTCATCGACCACCATAATCTTCGGCTGTGTCATCGTCATCCTCCTTTTGTATCGGATAGAGAATGGTCACCTCCGTACCGCCTCCGGTATTTCGGAAGTGCATCGTGCCCCCCAGGTCTTCCTTGACCAGAGTATCCACGATTTTCAGTCCCAGGTGTCCTTTTTGCAGCACCTGCTCCATGTCCTCGATCCCCACTCCGTCATCCGTGACGGTCAGGCTGATGAAATCGTCCTTGGTGACGAGGGACACGGCGATTTTCCCTTCATGCAAATCGCGGAATCCGTGGATCATGCAGTTTTGGATCAACTCGGTCACAATCAGGGCGAACGACGTTGCCTTGTTGGACGGCAGGTACACGGATTCTCCTGCCACGACTACTTGTATAGCTTGCTCGGAACGTCTCATAGAGGAGACGATAATTTTCGATATTTTGGTCAAAATTTCTTTGAAATCAATCTGTTCCAGGCCATCCTGTGCCAAATATTCGTGAATGATGGCGATGCTGTTGATCCGGTTGATGCTTTCCCGGTACACCTTTTCGATCTCCGTCGATTGCGAACGCCTCATCTGCAGGCGCAGCAAGCTCGCGATCGTCTGCAAATTGTTTTTGACGCGGTGGTGAATCTCCTTGATGACAGCCGATTTGATCATCAGCTGCTTCTCTTTCTCACGTATATCCGATATATCCCTCAGAAGAATGATTCCCCCGATGATGTCGGGCTTGCGCGCGGCAGAAACCGCTTTCATCATGATAAAATGCTTGCCTCGCGACAGCTCCTCCTGGATGAACCCTCCGTGCCGCACGAAGTTTTCCGGAGAAACCCGCCAGGAAAAAATGCGTTCAATGCTGATTCCCTTTTCCGGCTCTTCCAGCCCGATCAGCGAAAGCAGCTTGTGGGCTGTTGCATTGGCGTACGTGATGACGCCGCTTTGGTCAAACAGGATCATGCCCTCGTGCATCAGCGACGAGATCGGCATATCCGGCACAGCAAACTGAATCAAGGTCTCGCTCAGATGCTCCGTCGTTTCCTTGAGCATCTCGACGTTTTTCTCCTGCTCGACCTGCTTGGAAATATCCTGCTCCGTAATGAGCGTTCCGATCGTTTCCCCCGCCGCATTCGTAATGGGGACCACGCTCTGCCGCATGACGACTTGCTCCTGGGAGACTCCCCGGGAACCGATGACGGGCTTCCCCGTCGTCAGGCAGTACATGACGGCTGGTTCGTTCACCGCTGTTGCCAGCTGTCCCACGACCGATCCGCTGTACATGGACCGCGCCGTGCTTGGCGAAGCCTGCGCGATGACTATTGCGCTGCTCTTGTCCGCCGTCGGGCAATCGATGAACATGTCCGCCTGGGACAAATCCGCGAAGATCTGCAGCTTGGAGGCCAAATCCTCTACGATCCGAATGTCTTCGTCGCTCAATGTGGTAGCCTGCTTGCACAATTCCCGTATGGTTAACATGCGAACCTCTTTTCACCCTGCATGGCATTGGTATTGCCCTAATTTTCTCACAGACAGGCAGTCGTGGAAAAGTGCCTATTGCTGGACAATTTTCTCCAGGAATGCACGCAGTTCGTCCACCCCGTCCCCGGTGAGAGAGGAGGTACGGTATACGGCCCCGTCGCCGAGCGATTGCCGCAAGAAGGCCTCGGCCTTGTCAGGATCGGCATCGGGATGATCGATCTTCGTGATCACGCCCACGCACGGCTGCGGAAAGCCTTGCGAAAAGCCGGGCGGGAAGTAATTCCTCTCTCGCGTGGCGTCCTGCACCATGAGGATGATGCTCGCCTCCAGGGAAGTGGCCATCAGCGTACGGTAAAACATCGGGTTTTCGCTGTACTCGCCCGGCGTGTCGATCAGCCAGTCGCGGTATTCCAGCGCCTGCGTCTTTCTGGCAGGCTGCTCGTCGTTGAACAGGGCCCGCACCAGAGAAGACTTGCCCGCCTCGATGGCGCCAATGATCATCACCCGCTTGCTCATGACTTGGTCACCAGCGCCGGCGTGAAGCGCAATTTTTGGCTCAGTACTTCATTGACCGCCTCTACCGCCATCTCGACGGCCGAGACATCCCCTACCACGATCAGCGAACCCGTGAACCGGTCGAGAAAGCCCAGCTCTACGCTGGCCGCCTTCGTCGCAATGTCGGCTGCGATGATCGCAGTCTCGGTCGGCGTCAGTGTCAAAATGCCGATGGCTCCGGCTTCCTTGATCCCGAGCTTGGTGTACAGCATCGCATCAGGGTTGGCGATCACATGAGCCAGCGTGACCTGTTTCCCCGGTACGAACTCCTGGATGACCCGTGAACGTTCCTGCTCCATGTCTATCCCTCTCCTCCTGATGCTCCCGGCACCTCGAATGAGTCGACGATGCCCACGATCACTGCATCGATTGGCACGCTGTTGCCGGAGAACAGGATACGCGCGGGGGTGCCGCGAGAGACGATGACCTGCTCGCCGATGCCCGCGCCGATCCGGTCCGCTGCGATGACGGTCTGTCCGCCTTCCTCGCCGCGCCAGTCAATCGGCTGGACGACCATCAGCTTCAAATTTTCCATGCCTGCTTCCTTCTGTGTCGCCCATACGCTGCCGATCACTTTTCCCAAAAACATGCGCTCACCCTTTTCCCAAATAGCTGACCGTAATGCCGCGCTCTCTCATGCTGTCATGAGCCAAAGGCGAGACGATGGCTCCCTTTTTCACGTGCAGGGTCGTGTTCCGCAGCTCCGGCTGGGAACGAATCCACTCCGCCGTCAGCAGCTTGCCGGAAAAGACCGCTTCGGCCTCGTCCAAGGCAGTCAAGGCTGGCTGGGCCGGTGCCGCTTCTTCCTTTTGCAGCTGTGCCTTGAGTTTGGAAACGACGCGCTCTGCCAGCCGTTTTTGCGGCGCAAACTCGATTCCCAGCTCCTCCAGCTCCTTCACGTGGCGCTGGAACAGCTTTTCATAGGCCGGCGGCAAGCTCAGCGTCTGCAAGGTACGGCGATCCGCGCGCTTGATGCCTGGCACGTCAGAACCCGCGATCACGAATTTGCCTGTGACCAGTGCGGAAAAGACAATCTCCGCCTTGATGGTTCCTTTCAAGCCGGTAGCAATTCGGGCGGCGTTGTCGAGATCCAGCTCCGGAATGACGATGCCGGCGTAATCTTTCGACACTTCCAGCGGAGCGGGCGCATACTCATCCGCTGTGAGGATTTTCCCCGCTCCCCCGCATTCGATTTTGTGCATGCCCAGCCACGAGGACGTCTCTCCGTCCAGGAACAGGATGTCGTGGCAGACGCCGTGGTTTTTCAGATGGATGAAATGATCCGTAAACGCTTCGTGGGCCTGGCTGTCGCAAAAAACGTACAGGACGCGCGGAGCCTGTTTCTTCTTTTCCTGGTTCATCGATTGCAGAATTTCTTTGGTTATGGATGCGACCATCTCTCGAATGTCCATCAAGCTCTCACCTCCGGTAGCCGGAGTAAAGCTGGCCGTTTTTGCCGATGACCTTTACCCGGTCGCCCGTTTTCAAATTGGCGGCATTGCCTTCGTCCAGGTCGACGTGGAAGTCCAGAGCAAAACGAGGGTTCACGCGGACGACTACGTCGGGATACACGATGGGGCGATCCGTCTGTGTCTCCAGAATGAGCGTGTCTCCGTCCTGCACCTGGTACAGCTCTGCTTCTTCGACCGACATATGGACATGCCTCTTGGCGACGATGACGCCCTTGGTCAGGACTACGGTGCCTTTCGCCGTGACCAGCACCATGCCGGGCGTGCCCTCGATGTCGCCCGACATGCGGACGGGTGCATGCACTCCGAGAGCGAAGCCGTCCGTACGGGAAATCTCCACCTGAGTTGCTCCGCGAGCCGGGCCGAGGATGCGTACGCCGTGAATGCTCCCTTTTGGACCGACCAGCGTCACGGTTTCCTGGCAAGCGAACTGTCCTGGCTGGGACAGATCGCGCATCGGCGTCAATTGGTGTCCCTCTCCGAACAGCCGCTCTACATCCTCCGGAGACAAATGCACATGGCGATTGGATACGCCGATGGGGATATCGGGCACGCTTTGGGCAGCTTGATCGGTGGAAGGCTGCTGATGTTCTTCAAACGCTTTCACTTGAATACCTCTTCCCTTCAAGTAGTCTGCCGCTGCGGGAGTAATTTTGTCCCCTTTCTCCAGGAGAAAGGGGTTTGGTATGCCTGTTTTATGCATAGCTCGCAAAGATGTTTCCGTGATGACTGCCATACGGGATTACCCTTCGAGCTTTGGCAAGATCAATTCAATATCGCCGTGCGGGCGTGGAATGACGTGTACGGATACGAGCTCGCCCACTTTCTCGGCAGCAGCGGCACCTGCGTCCGTGGAAGCCTTTACCGCACCTACGTCACCGCGAACCATTACGGTCACCAGACCGCCACCTACGTGCACTTTCCCGATCAGCTTCACGTTTGCCGCCTTTACCATCGCGTCAGCCGCTTCCACTGCTCCTACCAACCCTTTTGTTTCAACCATTCCCAATGCGGACATTTCTCCTGCCATTTCCTTTTCCTCCTTACATGTATAGACAAATTTTTAGTGGTTTAAGACGTCATTTCCGTCAGGACGGATTTGATGATGTTTTTGATCTCGTCGCGGCTCAGGCCGATGTTCATCGAAGAGACGGCCTGCATGACCGCTTCTTCCGCTGCGGCTGGCTGCGGCTTTGACTCTGTCGGTTTGGATTCCGGCATTTCCCGGACGCCAAACGCGACCCGCTTGATATTGAACAGATGCTGCGGTCCGATGTTGTCGGACGTGATGTTGTTGCCAAAAGAGCCGCAGCCCAGCGTAAACGAAGGCTGGATCCCCGTCGTCGCTCCGATCCCGCCGAACGTCGTTCCCGTGTTCACCGGAATGCGGGATGCCGGCATCGCCTGGCCGTACGCCGCGATGACATTGTCATCCTGCGCGTGGATACCGGCTGTGTGGCCGAGACCGCCCAGCTCCAGCAGCTCCCGGCAACGGGCAAAGGCTTCCTGCTGGTCTTGCACGGTGTACATCGCCAGGATCGGCGCCAGCTTCTCGACGGACAGCGGGTACGCTTTCCCTACCCCCGTCTCCTCCGCGATGAGTACGCGGGTGTCGGATGGAATGGAGATGCCCGCCATCTGTGCGATCGTTTGCGGCGACCGTCCGACGATTTTGGCGTTGAGCGAGCCGTTGACCATAATGACAGCTGCGACCCGTTCCTTCTCGTGATCATCGAGGAAATAGGCGCCTTCGCGCTTCAATGCCGCGATCATCTGATGCTTGATCGACTCCTCGATCACCAGCGCCTGCTCGGAGGCGCAGATCGTGCCGTAGTCAAACGTCTTGCTCTGCACGATGCGCTTCGCGGCCGCCGCCGCATCCGCACTGTGGTGGATGTAGACCGGGACGTTGCCGGGCCCTACCCCGTACGCCGGTTTGCCCGAGCTGTAGGCAGCCTTGACCATCGGCGTTCCGCCTGTGGCGAGAATCACATTGGTCAGCTTGTGCTTCATCAGCTCGTTGGTGGCTGGCAGAGTCGGCTTGCTGACGCAGTGGATCAGCCCCTCCGGCGCGCCCGCCTGCACTGCGGCCTCTGCCATGATCTTTGCTGCTTCCAACGTGCATGCCGCTGCGGACGGATGGGGGGAAAAGACGATGGCGTTGCGTGCCTTGATGGCGATCATCGACTTGAAGATGACCGTCGAAGTCGGGTTGGTGGATGGGACGATCCCCGCCACCACACCTACCGGCTGCGCCACTTCCCACACTTTGTTGGCCTCGTCCTTGCGAATGATGCCTACGGTTTTCAAATCTTTGATCCAGGCGTACACGCTTTCGGAAGCGAACAGGTTTTTCATCCGCTTATCCGGGATGTTGCCAAAACCCGTTTCCTCCACGGCCATGGCTGCCAGACGCTCAGCGGCCTTCACGCCTGCCGCGGACATCGCCGCGACGATCGCGTCGATTTTCTCCTGACTGAATTCAGCCAGCTTTTTCTGGGCTTCCTTCGCTTGTGTCAAATACGTGCGCACTTCCTGGATGGAATACAAATCCGCATCGAGTGTCATTGCTTCTCTTCACCTCCCCCTTTTTGCTTCTCTTCCAGGAGGCGGATAAGATCTTCTTTTTTCGCCGTGCTGATCTCCTGGGAAGAAAGCGGGAAGTCCGCGTAGCTGCGGGCGAGCCTCCGCAGATCGCCGATCGACTGCTCTGCGAGTCCGGATGCTGCCTGCTGCTGTTCGGTCGCCTTCTCCTGCTTGGATTCCGTGGAATTCATCAGATTTTTGATCATTTTCGGTACATTCTCGTCAGGGCGCGGGATGACGTGCGAATGAAGCAATCTTCCGACACGTCTTGCCGCATCGGCCCCGGCGTCGACGGCAGACTGTACGGAGGACACATCTCCGATGACGTATACCGTCACGATCCCCGCATCCGCGCCTTCGTACGTGACGACCTTGACGTCGGCAGCTTTTGCTGCGGCGTCTGCGGCGGCGATCAGGGCGGGCAAGCCCAACGTTTCAATCATGCCGAGTGAGTATGAATGAGCGCGCATTTACTTTTCCTCCCCTTCAAGAGGGACATTCCCTACGTTAGTTTTACTGGTTGGACGGCCACACTTCTCACCGCATCCGCGAATGCGTCGGCCGCTGCCTTGCATGCCGACTGGCTGCCGGTCAGCAGCGCTCCCCCGAAGTTGGTTTCGGTCGGCGGTCCAAAAAACTGCTTCATTTGCACATCCGCCGCCTTGAGGGCTGCGTCGATCCCGTACATCGCCTCCAGCGGCGGGGCGATCAAATAAGCGAGCGGCTCTCCCTCAGGAATCCCGGCCACCTGGGACAAATAGCTGCCGGTCCGCGACACGACATGGGCGTAATAGGCGTGGGTCCCTTCTGCATTCAACGAGTAAAAGCAGGCTCCACTCTCCATAAATGCCACCGCAGCATCGAGTCCGCTCTGTACCTCTGATGGCGTGGCTCCTCCGATGATCCCAATGAATTCCCCCGACAACGGACCTGACGCGTGTCCTGATCCAGCATAAAACGACTTGGCGTACACGACTTCCACCGCTGCCTTCTTGGTCGCTTCGTCGACGGCCGTGTACCCCACATCATCGATGGTGGAGGTCAACAGCCCCAGGCTGCGGATATGGGAGGGAAGATTCAGCTTTTCCGCAAACTGAGAATCGACGTTTGGGATCAGCCGGACCGCCAGCGGCGTCGCTCGAATCGGTTTTTCCATGCGTGTCACACTCCTTTCAGTCCATATCCCTGTTTCAAAACGCAAAAAAGGCGCCAAAACAGAGGAAATCACCTCTTGTTCATGGCACCTTTGCCTTTTGTTTGTTCACTTGTTGGAAAAGATGTTCTTACCCAGAATCTTATCCGTGTCTTTACTGTATGACAAGGCCGAAAAAAATGCAAGCGTTTTCGCCCATCCATCATTTCCCTCTTTTTGATTTTCCGCACTTGCTAGAATCCTTCCACATCTCGATCTCGATCGGGCAAATCCCTGACCGCTTTCATCACTTTTTCTAAAGCCGGTCATATTTCGGACACACAGCCGGGGTACCTTTGTCGTGTAGCCGCCGCGGGCAAGCCCGATTCCCCGCCCGCCGGCACAACACCCAAAACATCCCCAGGAGGAATACAAATGAAAAAGAAAATCGCAATGGCAGCAATGGCTCTGGCCGTATCCGCAATGGCAGGTTCCGCGTTTGCAGCGGATGAGACAGCGAAAAGCACGAAAACGATCGCGGCCATAGAGTTGGTGGACGCGAACGCCGTTCCGGCCAAGCTGATCCAAATCGTGCAGCAAGGCGGTACGACTCCGTTCCCGGATCTGAAACAACTCGCAAATGAGAAAGGCATCTCGGTGGAAGAGCTCATCAAGCAGCTGGAAAAGGAGGGGAAAATCAAAATCGCCACAGCCGAAGAGCTCCAGCAGGCTGACGGTACCTTGGCTCCCGCCGACACTACCCCAGTCGCCAAAGTCATCGACCTGGAGCAAATGGCGAAAGAGAAAGGCATCTCCGTAGAGGAGCTCAAAGCACACCTCCAAGCCCGGTTCAAAGCCCTGCTCGATCCAGCAGGCAATCTTTCGCAAGCAATCAAAGTGACGCCAGCTATTCCGGCTCAAAAATAAGGCACGCAAAGGGAGCCTCCGACCACATCCGGTCAGGGGCTCCCCTTTCACGCCCCTCCTCTTCCGCCACTTCTCCACATCCTCGCCATATTTCAGACACACAGACAGGCTACGATAGATTTTCAGAGTCAGGTAACGGATCCGTTCGAGTATCCTTGAAAATGATGCCAAACCGATTTGCCCGCAATCTTGCTAGGATGGTACCTGTATAAAGTACCGCACGGATAGAAAAGAGGTCGTACCAGAGTGAAACGTGTTCTCGTCATAGAAGACGAACTGCCGATTGCCCGATTGGTCCAGGTCTATCTGGAACGGGCTGGCTACGAAGTCAAATGGAACGAAGGAAATGAATCAACCATGGAGGACTTCCTCTCCTGGAAGCCTGAGCTGGTGCTGCTCGACCTGACGCTTCCCGCCCTCGATGGCATGGAGATTCTGGCGAAAATCCGGGAGTACGGCAGCTGTCCCCTCATCATCGTGACCGCCCGGGGCACTGTTCCGGACAAGCTGCAAGGTCTTACTCAGGGGGCGGATGACTACATTGCAAAGCCGTTCGATCCTGATGAACTGATTGCCCGCGTGCAGGCCGTTCTGCGCCGGTCGGCCTATTTGGCGGAGGGAAAGACGGTCCGGCTCGGCAGCTTGACGATCGACTTCAGCGCCCAGCTGGCTTTGCTCGGCAAAGAACCGCTTTCGTTGATCCCGCGAGACTGGCAGCTGCTTGCCTTTTTCGCACGGCATCCGAATCAATGCTTTAGCCGCGATCATTTGCTCGACCAAGTATGGGGGATGGATTTCGTAGGAGGGGACCGGTCCGTAGACACTGCAGTGAAGCGGCTGCGCCGGGCATTGCAAAGCTGGTGCGGCGTAGAAGGGGACATCATTACGATCAGAGGAACGGGGTACAGTCTGCGTGTTTACTAGGTGGCCGCTGTCCAGAAAGCAGCCCGTCAAGGCCGTCCCCCTTCTGCGGTACTGGACGTGGCGATACGCGATGATTTTGCTCATCATGCTGCTCTGCATCGCATTGTTCGGCATTTACTGGCTCCGGAAAAACACGATGGAGCAGCAGTTCGAGATATTGGAGGCGAGAACCTCGCTTCTGGCCGATTCTTTTTCCAAGGTCGTCGAGGCTGTTCCGGCCGCAAGTTTGACGACGATTATCAAACGGGGGTCTGTCTCGCAGTCCACCGTCATTGCCGGTCCCGCGAGCCCCCCCGCTGCCATCAAGGCACCGGGCTCCCCCACGGATGCCACGACAGCGGCCATGCAGGTGAAAATCTTGCCTGCCGTTCCGCTCAACCACGTCGTGCAAATCTACGACGAGGCCAACAAACAGGTCCTGAGCCCGGATAGCAGCAAAGTCATCGGCGTGAAGATCAGCACATTGCCTGCTCCCGCCACACCGGCAAGCGGTCAAAAGGAAACCCGGGAAGTCCTCAAAACCGAGGATGGCACGTGGCTGCGCGTCGGTGTCCCGTATTACCAGCAGCATACGCTGGCCGGAATGTACTACGTCAGCACCCGTCTCAACACCGATACGGTGGACACGTACATCATGATCATGGTGTCCATCGGTGTGATTATGCTCTGCGGATGGGGTGTCGTCTACGTCCTATCCCGCTCGCTCACCCTGCCTCTGCGGCAGCTGGCGGTGGCAGCCGAGCAGGTTTCCGCCGGCAACTACCGTCCCAAGCTACCCGACTCCACCCGGATCAAGGAGTCAGAGATCAGCCAGCTCGTCCACTCCTTTGACGACATGGCAAATCGGCTCGGCCAGCTGGAGCGCATGCGCACCGATCTCTTGGCCGGCGTCTCCCATGAGCTGCGCACGCCTGTCACGTCCATACGCGGGATGATCCAGGCGGTCAAAGACGGAGTCGTGACCGGGAGGGAAGCCGAGGAATTCATGCAAATCAGTATGGACGAGGCCAAGCGACTTCAGGATATGGTCAACGACCTGCTGGACTTTGCCTCCATGGAGGCAGGGGCCATTGCGAAAAACGTCTCGACCGTGCACCTCGCCCCCTTCCTGAACCAGCTTATCTCGCAGTGGCATGCGGTGCCCGACCATTCGGACCTGGACGTAACGCTGACCGGTTTGCCCGAAGAGCTGGTCTGGAGCGGAGACAAGGCGCATCTTACCCAAATTTTGCTCAATCTCATGAACAACAGCGCGGCTGCCGGCGCCTCCCGGATCGAGCTGGCAGTCGCGTCTGGCCGGCAGCTTTTAACCATCGACGTCACGGACGACGGCAAAGGTATTCCCTCTGGGGAAGTCCCTTTTATTTTCGAACGGTATTACAGAGGGGACAGCAAGCGAAAGAAGAAGCACGGACTGGGTCTTGGCCTGACGATCTGCCGCATGCTCGCGACCGCGAACGGCGGCGATGTCAAACTGCTGGAAACCTCCGAGCAGGGCACTTCCTTTCGCATCACCCTTTCCCATCCTGCATAAAGCCTGCGATCGGCTCCGCACAAGAGGGAAGCGGCACGTGTGCAAAACGTGCCGCTTCCCTCTTTTACGCATGCGCTCCTTCCGGCAAATGCGCACGTATGAGATCCATGAAAATATCCAATGCTTTGGTATGAAACTCGTTAGCTTTCGTCAGCAGAGAAAAGTTGCGGGTGACCGGAGTGCCGGGCACCTTGAGTGTACTCAGCGTGCCCAGTTTGCGTTCTTTGCGGATGGCCCAGTACGACAGCAGGCTGATGCCGAGGCCTGCCTCCACCGATTCCTTGATGACCTGGGTGCTTCCGAATTCCATCCGTCTCGCCGGAACGATCTGCAGTTGGCGAAACATTTTTTCGATGGCCTCCCGAGTCCCGGAGCCCGCTTCCCTTACGATCCACGTCTCTCCCTCCAGATCGGAGACGGAGACGTTTTCCTTTCCGGCGAGCCGGTGGTTCGGAGACGCAATCAAGTACATCCGGTCGTCTGCGAAAGGCTCGATGCACATCTTTTCGTCGATATACTCGCCTTCCACGATCCCTACGTCCAATTGGCGGTTGGCGACCTGTTCCGCGATGACCGTGGAGTTGTGAATGGTGATCGTCGGAGTGATGGCGGGGTAGTATTGCCTCATCAACGCGACGACGTGCGGCAAGACGTATTCCCCGTACGTATAGCTGGCTCCGATAGTCAAGGTGCCACTCGGGGTATTCATCAAATCGTCGACCAGACTCTGCATCCGGGTGTACAAGCCGAGAATTTCCCTTGCGTGGTGGTAGACGATCTCACCCGCCTTGTTCAGCCGGACGTACTTGTTGCTGCGCTCCAGCAGCTTGGTCCCGATCATCCGCTCCAATGACGAGATGTACTGGCTGACGGCGGGCTGCGTCATGTGCAGCTCCTCTGCCGCCCGCGAAAAGTTTTGCCGATCCGCGACAGTGACAAACACGAGCAATTGCTGGTCCATCTGGCCCTCATCTCCCTTTTTCTTCATTATACATCTTTACTTATCATCATCATGCAGATGATTTATTTTTCTTATGATATGTCTTGCCGTATGCTGATCATGGAAAGAGATCTAAAGGAGTGAGTCACATTGGCTACTCATATAAAAGGAAATATGTCGGTGGAAGGCAGCGCCGGGGCTGTGAAATCCGGGCCCAAGGCACCACCGCTGACCTTATGGTTAGGCGGTGTCGCATTTACCTTTCTGATTGCCCTGCTCGGCTACGGCCTATCCAAAGTGCCTGGCTTTGACCGCGTGGGACCCCTCGCCTGCGCCATTCTGATCGCCGTCGCCTATCGGCAGTTTTGGGGCTATCCCGAAGCCATACGTCCCGGCATCCAGTTTTCCGCCAAACGATTGCTTCGTCTTGCTATCATCCTGTACGGATTAAAGCTCAACATCGATGTGGTGCTCCATCAAGGCCTCGGCCTGCTCGTCTACGATGTCGGTGTGATTGCCTTCTCGATTGGGCTCACCGTCTTATTGGCCAAATGGCTGAAAGCGGAGCCGTCGCTTTCCCTGATGCTGGGCGTGGGTACAGGCGTATGCGGCGCCGCAGCAATCGCAGCAGTCTCCCCGATCATTCAGGCCAAGGAAGAGGATACGGCGATCGGCGTCGGAATCATTGCGCTGGTCGGGACGGTCTTCTCCATCCTGTACACCGTGCTTCGCCCTTATCTGCCGCTCACTCCCGTCGAGTACGGCATGTGGTCGGGGATCAGCCTGCACGAGATCGCCCACGTGGCTCTGGCAGGGGCTCCCGCTGGACAAGACGGGCTGGCCATCGCCCTGCTGGCAAAGCTGGGACGCGTCCTGCTGCTTGTGCCGCTCTGTTTTCTGCTCATGTACTGGATGAAGCGAAGCGGAAAAGTGCAGGGCGGCGCCAAGATCGAATTCCCGTGGTTTTTGATCGGCTTTTTGGTTATGAGTCTGCTCGGCAGCTACGTGCTTGGATCGGTCATTCCCGTTTCCGAAAGCTTTCAGACCGGGGTCTCCAATGTCACTACCTTCGTGCTGACGATGGCGATGGTCGGACTCGGACTGAACGTCAACCTGCGCGCATTGCGCAGCAAAGCAGCCCGTCCGCTCCTGGCCATGTCGATTACATCCGTGCTGCTCTCCGTCCTTTCCTTCTTGCTCATCTAGTCTGAGCCTTCCCTCCCGCTTCCGTATTCGATTCGCCGGGCACTTCTCGCTCGGCGAATTTTTTTGGATTAGAACGGCCACAGCTCTCGTATGATGGTAGCGTCTGAAAAAAGGAGGGCTGTCGCCATGCCTGCACGTCTGCTGCGGAAGCGTCCCAATATCTTGTTGATTCTCGTCGATGAGGAGCGCTATCCGCCCGTATATGAAGGGGCCGCCATCAAAGCCTGGAGCCAAAGGCAGCTTCAGGCGCATCGTTTCCTGCGCAGCCACGGCCTGGACTTCAAGAGCCACTACGTCTCTTCCACAGCCTGCTGCCCGAGCCGCGCCACTTTGTTTACGGGACAATACCCGTCTTTGCACGGAGTTTCGCAGACGAGCGGCGCAGCCAAAAGGCCGGCTGACAGCGACATGTTTTGGCTGGACCCAAATACCGTGCCCACCATGGGGAACTACTTCCGGGCTGCGGGCTACCGCACCTATTACAAAGGAAAATGGCACTTCTCCAATCCCGACATCCACGTCCCGGGGACTCATCTGTCCATCCCCACTTACCAGATGGGAACCGGCATTCCGGATCCCCGGCTGGAGCAGCTGTACCGGAACGCCGAGAGATTGGAAGGCTACGGCTTTTCCGAGTGGATTGGACCTGAGCCGGTGGGAGCCGCTCCGCACAACTCCGGCTCTTCGGCGGCAAGAGGAATCAACGGCCGCGACGTCATCTACGGGTCCGAAGTCGTTCAGCTGATCCAGAGACTCGAACACGAGCAAAGCCAGCATACCCGGGATCCACAGCCATGGCTGATCGTCGCCTCCTTCGTCAATCCGCACGACATCACCTTGTACGGGGACGTCACCGAGACCTTGCCCATCTTTCGGTTTCACGTAGACGAATCCGTTCCGGACGTGGAGCCGCCTCCCACCCAGCGAGAGACCCTTCGAACCAAGCCTCGCTGCCAGGCAAGCTATCGGGACGTGTATCCCCAGGCCTTTCAGCCGATTTCGGACAACGCCTTCTACCGGCGTCTCTACTACCAGCTGCAAAAAAATGCGGATCAGCAAATCGTGCGGATTCTTCAAGCACTTTTTGCCTCTTCCTTCTATCGCGATACCATCATCGTATTTACCTCCGATCACGGCGACTTGCTCGGAGCGCACGGCAATTTGCATCAGAAGTGGTATTGCGCCTACGAAGAAATGATTCACGTCCCGCTAATCATCCACAACCCGGTGTTGTTTCCGGAAACCCGAACCACGTCTGAGCTCACCTGCCATGTCGACCTTCTCCCGAGCTTGCTGGGGCTGATCGGAGCCGATCCTGCCGAGCTCAGGGCAGAGCTGGAACAAACTCACAGCGAAGCGAGACATCTGGTGGGGCGGGATTTATCACCGCTGATCCTAGGCACCGGAACACCGGAGCGGTCCGGAGAGCCACTCTACTTCATGACGGACGACGATGTGACCAAAGGCCAGCACCAGGTCAGCCTGCTCGGCCAACCTTACCATTCCGTCATTCCGCCGAACCGGGTGGAGACGGTCATCGCTGCTTTGCGCCTGGACCAGCAGAAAACGATCTGGAAGTATTCCCGTTACTACACGTGCGATGGGGACGACGACAGTTCGGCTCCCCCCGATGAATTCGAACTGTACAATTTGACAGACGATCCCCTGGAGGTATTCAATCTCGCTTCGCCGGTCTACTCCTCCCCCAAGACTGAGCCTGTCCGCCAACGGATGGCGGCCTTGCTGGAAGAGCAGCGAAGGCTGAAGCGGCTGACACCGAAGCATGGAAGCCACTACCTTGATCTGCTCGGGGACGAATGAACGAAAAAAAGCCCCTCCGAAGAGGGACTTTCCCATGGGGCAAGCCGGCTAGTCTTGAGCCGTCAGCACCTTTTCCAGAGCGGCGATGGCTTCGTTTTCATCCAATCCGTCCGCGATCAGCGTGATTTCTTCACCTTTGCCGATCGCCGCTGCCATAATGCCCATGATGCTTTTGCCATTTACCGTCTTTTCTTTTTTCAACAGCTTGATCTCGCTCGCAAACGAAGTCGCGACCTTTACGAACGTAGCCGCAGGACGGGCATGCAAGCCTTGCGAAAGCTGTACGACGATATTCTTCTGTACCATCTGGATGCACCTCCTTCGCTGACCCATTATCCAAATGTACGTTGGACAAACTCCTCCACTTGGTGGGAAGAACTCATGGATAAAACGGTATTTGTATGTTTTGCCGCTTCTTCCCTGCTCATGCGGCCAAGCAGCTGACGAGCGGGCAAAATGCTTGCGGCGCTCATGCTGAACTCATCCAGCCCCATCCCCAGGAGAATCGGGATTGCCACCGGATCGCCCGCCATTTCCCCGCACATTCCGACCCATTTGCCTTGGGCGTGAGCGGCTTGGATCACCTGGTGAATGAGCCGCAGGACGGCCGGATGGTACGGCTGGTACAAATACGCTACCCGCTCGTTCATTCGGTCTGCTGCCATTGTATACTGAATCAGGTCATTGGTTCCAATGCTGAAAAAGTCCACTTCCTTGGCGAACTGGTCAGCCATCATGGCCGCAGCCGGAATCTCGATCATGATCCCTACTTCTACTTGATCGGAAACAGCCGTACCGCTAGCCTGCAATCCTTTTTTCTCTTCCTCCAGGATCGCCTTCGCCTGCCGGAATTCCTCCAAGGTGGCAATCATCGGGAACATGATTTTCAGATTGCCGTGCACGCTGGCCCGCAGCAAGGCGCGCAGCTGCGTACGGAACAGCTCCTGATTGTCCAGGCAAAGCCGGATGGCCCGGAAGCCGAGGAAAGGGTTCATCTCGTGCGGCATATCCAGGTAAGACAAATGCTTGTCGCCCCCGATGTCGAGGGTGCGAATGACGACCGGCTTTCCTTCCATTTGCTCCAGCACCTGCCGATACGCTTGAAACTGCTCTTCTTCCGTCGGAAAATCCTCGCGCCCCATGTACAGAAATTCGGTACGGAACAGGCCCACGCCTTCCGCTCCGTTTTCAAGCACACCCGCCAAATCTTGCGTGCTTCCGATATTGGCTGCGAGCTCTACATGATGGCCGTCCGCCGTTACAGTCTGTTGCGTGACCAGCTTCGCCAGCTCTGCCTTATGCGCATCGTATTCCGCTTTCTTTTGCCGGTAACGGGCAATCTCGTCTTCGCTCGGGTCGAGAATGACAATCCCTTCATGCCCGTCCAGAATCATCAGGGACGACTGCCGGGCCGCTTTCGTCACTTCTCTCGTACCGACGACGGCGGGAATCTCCAGAGAACGAGCCATGATGGCCGAGTGTGACGTGCGACCGCCGATATCGGTCACAAATCCTTTTACAAAACGCCGGTCCAGCTGGGCCGTGTCCGAAGGCGTCAAGTCTTCGGCGACCACGATGACTTCCTCCGTCAGCTGTGCGGGGGTCGCGAACTCGATCCCCAGGAGGTACGACATGACGCGCTTGGTCACATCGCGAATGTCGGCGGCCCGCTCTTTCATGTATTCGTTGTCCATTTGTTCAAAAAGCAGGATAAATCCGTTGGCCACTTCATCCAGAGCGCTCTCGGCATTCACCCGGTCCTGCTCGATCTTGGTCTTGATCGTGTCGACCAGCTCAGGGTCTTCCAGCACGAGCAGATGGGCTTTGAAAATTTCCGCCTTGTCCGCTCCCATTTCCGCTTCCACGCGCTGAGCGATTCCTTGCAAATCGGCCTTCGCCTTATCCAGCGCGCCCTCGAACCGTTTGATTTCCTCTATCGTATTTTCGACAGAGGTCTTTTGAATCTCCCATTCCGGGGTTGCGAGCAAAAATGCCTTTCCGATGGCAATGCCCGTAGAAGCCTTCACACCTACGATTTTTTGGGACATCGGTGCTCCTACCTTTCTTTGTTTGAATGGAACCTCTCCTGAAGCGAGCGGACATGGCCAAGCACGCTGGCCTCGAGCGGGCTTCCAGCGGGGATGCCAGCTGTCGTGCGCATGACGTGTTCCAAGCCGTACTGTTTTTGATCGGACTGAAGCTGCATAGCCTCAGGATCTTCTGGAAAATCAAACAACAAAGCTGCCGCAATGGCCAAGCCCAAATACTTCGAGTCCAGGCCTCGCTCCTCGCATTGCAGCGCCGGGCCCACGAGTCGGTCATTCGGTGACAGCTTGCGGATCGGCGACCGCGCTACGCGTGTGACGTGATCGGACAACAGCGGATTGGCATATCGCCCCACTATCTTTTCTACATACGCTTCATGAGTTTCCTTCCCGAAACCGTATTTTTCCACCAGCAAGGCGCCGGTCTCCCGGAGAGCTCCCTTGACGGCCTGGCTGATCTCCTCGTCGTGGAGCGCCTCGTCGATGGTCTCATAGCCAAACTGATAGCCCAGGTAGGCGATGACAGCGTGGCCGGTGTTTACCGTGAACAGCTTTCGCTCGATGTAGGGAGCCAAGTCATTTACATAGGTGACTCCTTCGATCGCAGGAGGCTCTCCCACCATCTGGGACTGATCCACGACCCATTCGAAAAACGGCTCGACCATAACCAGCAATTTGTCCTCATGCTGCTGGACGGGAACGATGCGGTCAACTGCCGCATTGGGGAAAGCGATCCATTCGTCCGCAGCGGACACGGCTTCTTTCGGCAAATGTCCGTAAACGTGCTCCTTCAGTTTGGCGCTTCCGCCGATCATGTTTTCGCAAGCGATGACGTTCAGCGGACGGGGGTTCACCTGCAGCCTGCGGGAAATACCCTGTGCGATAGAACCGGCGATATGGGGAAGAATGTGCGGGCCGACCGCAGTGGTGACCAGATCGGCCTGCGCAATCGTCTCCGCCACCGCTTCCACATCCTGTCCGGCAATCGCGCGTACGCCCTCCACGTAGGAGACCGGCGTCCCTTCCATCGCGAGTTGGACCCGGTAACAGCGTCGTTTGTTCAACTCATCGACGATGGCCTGGTTGACGTCGACAAAGACGACTTCGTAGCCCGCGTGGCTCAGCAATTGACCGATAAAGCCCCTGCCGATGTTTCCCGCTCCAAAATGCACAGCCAGCATGTGCGGTCACACCCCTTCTGCAAACAGGGCAATAATCTCTTCCGGTGTCTTGGCCGAGACGGCACGGGCCACGTTTTCTTCCTCCGAGCAAATCACCGCAATATTGGACAGGACCTCCAGATGCTCATCCCCGACTGCAGCAATGCCGATCAGCAGATAAGCGGTGTTCCCTTCGCCGAAATCGACGCCGTCCGGAATTTGCACGATGGAAATGCCGGTCGACAAAATCTCCTGCTTCGATTCATTCGTACCGTGGGGAATCGCCACTCCGCTACCGATGTAAGTAGTCGCGAGCTGCTCTCTTTCCTGCATCTTTTCTACATAAGCGGGGTGTACGTGGCCGCCCTTGACGAGCAGCTCCCCTGCCAGGCGGATCGCTTCCTCTTTGTTCGCCGCTTTTGCATTCATCAAGATTTTTTCTGTCGTCAGCATGTTGTTCATCTTCCTCTCTCCAATCCTGTCTTGTTCAGGCAAAAATAGTACAGTTTGCCTGCGATGTGATCAGCGATGCGCTGTGTGTCTCCCGATTCAAAAACGCGTTGTGCTTCTTCCTCGATGAGCATGGAGCTGACCTCGCTCAGCACCTCGAGCCCTTCTTTTGGCAGCTCTTTGGGTCCCAGGAGGAGAAGCAGAATGTCGACGGACATCTCCTTCTCGTCCATGGAGCGGATCCGTATAGGTTCTTCCAGCAGGTGTACCGTAAACGACACCGCCCGCACTTCTTCACTCTTGCCGTGGAACAACGCCATGGATGTATCTGGGATACCCAGGCCGCCCAGCCTTTCCCTGGCAAGCAGCTGCTGAACGACAGGGTTTACCGCGCGCAAGCTTCCGCGCTTTTGCAGCTCCCCGCAGATCCGATCCAGCATTTCCTTTTCGGCCAATCCTTTGTTGTCCCACTTCCGCACCAGCATGCCTTCTACCAGCTCGCTCGCATATCCGGCGTAGTCGCGCATTGCCCGCAGTCGGAGGCTTGCCTGCTCTCCTGCCAAAGGCGGATTCGGCTTGGACGCCTTCGCTTCCGGTGTTTGTCCTTGCCTTTCCCCCGCCAGGTGGAGGTGGTACTTGATCTTCTGGATGTCCTCCTGCGGCAGCAGCGGACTGACCATGACGTACTCCATGGGGCTGTTTGGCAGCGGGAGCGTGGAAATGATCAAATCGTATTCGCCCGGCGGGATCCGCCCCACATCAAACAAGGAAAGATTTCGCAAGCTGACGATTTCGGGAATTTCCTTCTGGATCCGCGTCGCCAAAATTTTGGAGGAGCCGATTCCGCTGGAGCAAACGACCAGCGCACGGTACCGCTGCTGCTCTTGCCTGGTTCTTTCCAGAGCTGCCCCTATATGCATGACCACGTATCCGACCTCTTCATCCGGGACGTGAAGCTCGGGAAAGACCTGGGCGAGAGCTTCCTTCGTGACCGCAAACAACTCGCCGTAATTCGCCTTGATCTGATCGAGAATCGGGTTGCGTATCTCCATCTTTCGCTTCAGCCGGTAAAGCGCCGGCTCGAGATGCGTCAACAGTCCGTGAAACAGGGAGCCGTCGTCCCGCAGCGGCAGCCCCAAGCGTTGTTCGCAGTACTGGATCAACCGCTGAGTCCGGGCCATCAGCTCCGCATTTTCCGGCCAAAGGGACTCCTCCTGGGAGTTTCTCAGCTTCGCCCCCCGCAAATGCATGGTGATGTATCCAATTTCCGCCGCGGGAATTTCCATTTGAAACGTTTGTTTGAGACGCTCCATAATCGTCCGGGCGGCTTCGTACTCCGGAGTCCCGGTCAGCTCGCTCAAGGTCACCTCGTCAAAATGGATGTTTTCGCCTTTTTCCACCCGTTCCATGGCCAGCGCCAAATGGGTAACCAGCCCGAGGTAGGCGCTATCCGCCAGCGAATAAGGCAATTCCTCCTCCAGATGGTTCAAGGCGTTTTCCACCTTGATCAGCTTTTCCTTGTCGATCAGGCCCAAAAGGCGCTCCGAAATCGAGTCGATGTCCCGTACGTTTTTGTTCTGGATATTTTCCTTGATGATCTCGATCACTTGATGATCGTCGAGATGGTCGGACAATAGACGGCTGATGGCTCTTCGCTTGGACGCCTCGGAGCCGATCAGTTCGACGCCGTAGCCCCTTTTCCGCAGCAGGCTCAGCTCGTATTGGGCAAGCATCTGCTCCAGATCGTCCAAATCGTGGCTGACCGTAGCCGTCGTCACCTTGAGGTCCAGGGCCAGGGATATGAGCTTTACCGGTTCGGTCGCTTCCAGAAGCGCGCACAGGATGAGGATCTTCCTCTCCTGCGCCGTGAACTCGGTGGTGGTTTGATGCAGCACATCCATGCGAAGCGCTTGCTTCTGCTCCTGGGGCCCTATCACTTCCACCCCAGCTCCCGCTTTTCGCACGAGACGCAGTCCGTAATGCTCGAACATCGATTCCAGGACGTCCATCTCCCGGTGAATCGTCCGTGCGCTCACCCCAATCTCTTCGGCGATGGCGCCGACGGTCATGCTTTTTGTCTCCTGAAGCAGCATCTCGATGACGGCCCGTTGCCGCGATGATACCCGCAAGGCTGCACCCCCATTCGCGCAAAAGAGGGAAAACGCTAGCTTCCACTAGCGTTGATTCCCTTAGACTAGGCGTTTGACCAGATTGTCATACTCCGGACTATTCAAGAAGTTGTCGATCGAAATGTGCTCGGCTTGCGGCGCCTTCGCAATGGCTCGATCTGTCAAAGATTTGTGCGTGATCACGATGTCGGCATCGTTCGGAATGTCGTTGATCGCCGTATTGATCACCGTGATGTCTTCCAGGCCGGCGTTTTGAACTTCTTCCGTAACGCCGCAGCCCCCATCGCGCTGGAGCCCATGCCCGCATCGCAGGAAAACACCACTTTTTTCACATCGGATGCCGCTGTTTGGACCGAAGCAGCAGCCACTTCCTCCACCGGTGCCGATTCCGGCTTCTTGCCTTTCAATTGCTGCATTTTCTCGGTTGCTTTCTCCAGCTCTTCTTCGTCATTCTTATTGCTCATTTTCAGCAAGGCCGAAGCAATGACGAAAGAGACGATTGCCGCTGCAACCACCCCAGCCCACACCGGCAAGAGTCCTCCCCGCGGTGCCATCGCGCTCAGCGAGAAGATGCTCCCTGGGGATGGAGGCGCTACCAATCCAGCGCCCAGAAGGGTGAAGGTGAAGACCCCGGCCATACCGCCGCCGATTACGGCCAAAATCAGACGAGGGTTCATCAAAATGTACGGGAAGTAAATTTCATGGATGCCGCCGAAGAAGTGAATGATGACGGCCCCCGGAGCCGATTGCTTCGCATTGCCCCGCCCAGCGAGCCAGTAGGCCAAGAGGATGCCCAATCCCGGACCCGGGTTGGATTCCAGCAGGAAGAAAATCGACTTGCCCGCCTTCGCGGCTTCCTCCAGTCCGATCGGGCTCAGGATGCCGTGGTTGATCGCATTGTTCAAGAACAGGATCTTGGCCGGCTCGATGAAAATGCTTGCCAGCGGTAGCAGACCCGCATTTACGATAACTTGCACGCCGGCGGCAAGGGCCTTGCTCAGGGCAAGAACGACCGGGCCAATGGCGATGAATCCGAGCAGCGTCAGCAGTGCCCCGATAATTCCTGCGGAAAAGTTGTTGACCAGCATCTCGAAGCCGGCTTTGATGTTGCCCTCCAGCACCCGGTCGACTTTTTTCATCACCCAGCCACCGAATGGCCCCATGATCATGGCGCCCAAAAACATCGGAATGTCGGCCCCGACCACGACCCCCATCGTCGCAATCGCCCCGACTACCCCGCCGCGGACGTCGTGGACCATCTTACCGCCCGTATACCCGATCAGCAGCGGCAAGAGGTAGGTAATCATCGGGCTGACCAGTTTGGCCAAGTTTTCGTTTGGCAGCCAGCCGGTAGGGATGAAGAGTGCCGTAATCAGCCCCCACGCAATAAACGCGCCGATGTTCGGCATGACCATCGCACTCAGGAACCTCCCGAACTTTTGCACCGATACTCGCAAGCCACCTGATCCCTGATTGGTTGCGGCCGCATTTTCCATACAGGCCCCTCCTTTGCATTATTATTTATTTAATCCTGACATAATTGAAAAGAATGTTTGCCTGACTCAAATATAAAGCGTTTACATCCGCGTCACAATAAAATCAAACGGAGAATTTGTCTTCTGTATTGTTGACAAAAGTTAATTGACACACGCAAGCCAAACAAAAAAAGACTTCCGCTTACCTAGCGGAAGTCTTTGTCGTAAAGCTGGTTCACTCAATGGAATTAGCGCTGTCTTTCACCGCGTGGACGGAAATCTCCACCGCGCGGACGGGTATCGCCGGAGCGAGGGCGGAACTCGCCACTGCGCGGGCGTGATTCACCCGTGCGCGGACGTGACGGTCTCTTTGCCCCGTAACCGCCGGAGAAGCCTTTTCCCTTAGGAGGAAACTTTTTCTTGCTGACGCGAAGCGGTGCTTCTTCCGTGAGGCGAACCGGCGTCATGTCCGGCTCCTTGGTCAAGAGCTTCAGCGCAGCGGACACGAGCGTAACGGAATCCACATCCTCCAGGAGCTGCTCAGCCAGCGTTTTGTAAGCCTGCAGATTTTCTCTTCCTGCCGCCTCGAGGATTTTTTCGACGGTCATGCGTTGCTGACCTTCCATCGCCTCTGCCATCGTCGGTACGGAGCGACGCTCCATGCGTCGGTTCGTCGAACGCTCGATCAGACGCAGATGGTCCATTTCGCGAGAGGTCACGAAGGTGATCGCCAGACCCGTTTTTCCTGCCCGCCCCGTACGGCCGATCCGGTGTACGTAGCTTTCGGAGTCTTGCGGGATGTCAAAGTTGAATACGTGCGTGACCCCGCTGATGTCAAGGCCGCGAGCGGCAACGTCGGTAGCGACCAGCACTTCGATCGTGCCCTCTTTGAATTTGCGCAGGACACTGTCCCGCTTCGCCTGGTTCAAGTCGCCGTGAATCCCCTCAGCGCCATAGCCGCGCTTGGTCAACGCTTCGGACAGCTCATCCACTCTGCGCTTGGTTCTGCCGAAGACGATCGCGAGCTCTGGCGAATGGATGTCGAGCAGGCGGCAAAGCACATCGAACTTCTGCTTTTCCGAGACTTCCATGTACTGCTGCTCGATATTCGGTACCGTCACCTCTTTCGGCTTGACCGAAATCAAAACCGGGTCAGTCATGAACTGCTGCGCGATTTCCTGGATCGCGCGCGGCATGGTGGCCGAGAACAGGAGGGTTTGGCGATTTTCCGGCACTTCCTTCAGGATTTCCTTGATGTCGTCGATGAAGCCCATATTCAGCATTTCATCCGCTTCGTCCAGGACGACAATTTCGATGGCATCCATGCGAATCGTTCTGCGTCTCATGTGATCCATGAAACGGCCAGGCGTCGCCACGATGATTTGCGGACGCTTTTTCAGCGCCTTGATCTGACGAGTGATGTCCTGCCCGCCGTAGATCGGCAGTGCAGTAATTTTTTTGAACTGGGCAATCTTGTTGATTTCTTCCGCGACTTGCACAGCAAGCTCGCGGGTTGGCGTCAGGACGACCGCCTGGATGTTGCCGCTCTCTTCATCCAGCCTTTCCACGAGGGGAATCCCAAAAGCAGCCGTCTTTCCTGTCCCCGTTTGCGCCTGACCAATCAAATCCCGTCCCTGAAGTGCGATCGGCATGGTTTGGTCTTGAATGGCTGTGGCTTCTTCAAAGCCCATGTTGCTCAGTGCCCTCACGATAGAGTGATGCAATCCGAAATCATTAAAAGTACTCAATGTAATTCAGTCTCCTTTTCTTAACCTTCTTCTATAATTTCTCACTAAAAAAGGGCACTATTCCTTACGATCCGGAACATGCCCTCTTATCCCCGATTGTACGTAGTACCCTGCAAAGAACATAGCTGTAATCGTACCATGGATTCTGAGAAATTGCAAATGGCTGGCGGCCCTGCCAAAGCATGCAAAAAGACCCTATTTTGGAGATTGTCCAAACAGGGTCTTTTTTATTCACCGCATTATTGAATCCATTTGTGGAACAGCTCGTCGAATTTGCCTTGCAGCTTCATTTCGTCCATCCACACGTCCAGATAGCTCGCGAAAATGAAGTCGCCGCGCGGAATCATATACGCCTTTTCGCTCTTGGTGAACGGATTGTCTGTCAGAGCGGCATACAGGCGAGAATCCGCTTTGGAGTACACCATGGCTTCGATCGTATCGGTAATCATGACGTCATAGGTACCGTTTGCGACAAGCCCCGGAATGTCGAGATTGTTTTGAACGACCGTGACTGTAGCGTTGGTCAGATGCTCACGCACGAATTTTTCGTTGGTGCCGCCCGGATTTACCCCGATTCGCACGGATGGCTTGTTGATGTCCTCGATGCTTTTGTACTTGTCCTTGTCTTCCGCACGGATCAAAGGCGCTTTTCCGAATTGGATGTAAGGATCGCCCATGTGGGCTGTTTTTTCACGGTCAGTGTTGCGGGTGACGCCGCCGACGGCAATGTCAAACTTGTCCGCCAAAAGATCGTTCATCATCGTCGACCATGAAGTTTGCACGAACCGCACTTCGACACCCAGGCTCTTGGCGAATTCTTTCATGGCATCGATATCGTAGCCTTCAAACTCGTTCGTTTTCGGATTCAAATATGTGAACGGTTTGTAGTCCCCCGTCGTTCCCACGAGAATGTACCCCCGTGCAATAATTGCGTCCAAACGGGACTCAAACTTTTTGTTTTCCTGTTTTTTGGCGGCTTCCGCAGCCGCGGTCGGAGCTGCCTTAGCCGGGCTCGATGCGGCGAATGCTCCTGTTCCTGTCATCAGCATAGTAGCAGCGAGCGTGCTCGCCATGATTGCTTTTGTCATTTTTTTCATAGGTTTCTCCTCCTGGTTGTAGGTATGAATTCAATTCCGACAAGCATACTCCCTTGCATCGCATCCCCCCTTTCACAAGGGAATGGGTCTTACAGCGTGAACTTGCCTACTCCGTACCGCAGCTCTTCCGCTACCGCATTCAAGCGCTCGACCGACGCAGCGATGTCCTGGATCGCTTGGAGCTGCTCCTCGGCGGCTTCCACCACGGTCTGCGCATCATCCGAGGCGTGCTTGGCGATATGATGCATTTCATCTACGGATGCACTGACCTGCTCGGAGCCTGCAGACATCTGCTCGGATGCTGCCGACACTTCCAAAATATGACCGGCCACATTGCGGGACGAGTTGAGAATATGGGCGAAAATATCCCGTACTTCTTCGATCAGCTGAATGCCATCCTGCGCGTTTTGATTGCTCTCGTTCATCACGTCGAATGCATGGCGGGTATCCTGTTGAATTTCCCCGATCAGCTGCGCGATTTTGGATGCCGACTCTTCGGACTGGTTCGCCAGATTTTTCACTTCGCCGGCTACGACGGCAAATCCGCGCCCATGCTCGCCTGCCCGTGCCGCCTCGATCGAAGCGTTCAACGCAAGCAGATTGATTTGGGAGGTCAACTGACTGATGGTATCGAGAATTCCCTCAATTTCTTTGGAGCGGCTATTCAATCGTTCGATCGCCTCTGCAGCTTTGCTCGTTCCTTCGCCGATGCTGCCCATTTGATGGACGGCCTGCTCTACGACAGCCGTTCCCTGCTCCGCCTGTTGCGCAGCCTCTTTGGCAGCCTCTGAGACGTGGGAGGAAGTCTCCGCAATTTTGACAATCCCCGCCGCCATTTCGCTCATGGATATAGCCACTTCCTGAGAGCTGTTCGCTTGCGCCTGAGCCCCTTTGGAAATTTGGGCGATAGAAGAGCCGATCCGGTTTACACTTTCGGTCGCGTTCTCAATTCCGGCCGAGACTTCCTGCGTAAACAACAGCACCTGCTCGGAAGACAACGACACACCCTCAATCAGGTTCTTCAAGTGGGAGACGGTCTGGTTGAAGTCGCGGGACAAAACGGCGATCTCGTCTTTGCCGTCTACGGTCACGGTCTCCGTCAAATTGCCTTGTGCCACCACGTTCACTGCATGGTTCAGACGCTGGATCGGCTTGACCAAACGGATGGCCAGGAAGTACACCACCAAAATCCCGATGACCAATACAGCTGCCGAGATAGCGATCAGTTTTACCGACAGCTCATTGACCGGAGCATGCAGCTCTGTGGTTGGAGCGGTAATGAATACGCCCCAGTTCAGCTTGGTGCTGGCAAACGAGGCAAACTGGGCAGCATGGTCCTGCTGGTACTGGATGATCCCGTGATTGCCCTGCTGGATCGCTTCATACGCCTTTTGGAGCTCCGGAATATTCGCGTTCAACACGGATTCCTTCAGGATCAGGTCGGCATTCGGATGCCAGATATACGTTCCTTTTTTGCTGACCAAAAGGGCGTACCCGCTTTGTCCGAACTTTTCTTCAGACACGGTCTTTTGGATTTCATTGATTGGAATGGTTGAACCGACATAGCCGTACTGGCGGTTGTCCTTCATCAACGGAACGATGACCGTCACGATGTTGTTGCCCGTCCGCTGGGAAACCACAGGCTCGGAGACGATGATTTTCCCCTCTCCCTTTCCGGCTTCCTGGAAGTGCGGACGGTCAGACGGGTTGGTCTCCTCTCCCTTGAAGTTGATGACCTTTTTGCCGCTTAAATCATAGGAGAAGAAGAACGTTTCGAATTCCGGATTTTTCTTCTGCGCTTCTTGGATCAGCTTCAAGTCATGGTCAAAGTTGTTATCCGCTGACATCATTTCTCCGATGGTTTCGACGACTCCGATTTTTTCGGTGAAGAAACTGTCAATCCGGATGGAAAGGTTGTTCGCTGCCAATTCCGCTTCCTTGTCCAAACTGGAAGCCAGCAGCCTTGAGGAGCTCCAATAGCTGGCACCGCAAACAGCAGCCAAACTGATAACCAGGAGCAGGCACATCACGACAATCAACTTTCTTCGCAAGCTTGCTTTCATCGGTAATCGGTTCCTCCTATACTTGTTTTTGCAACAAAAAAGACTGCCATCCGACAGCCTCTGCGCTTGCGGTATGGCAACCCGGCTATCGTAGCGGCGGCAGGAAACACCTGCGCTGCCTTAGACCCGTGGCTTTGCGACCCTGCCTTTCAACAGGTTTGCCTTTGTCATTTTTTGTCTTTTTCTATGTACAGTATGGAAATGGTGGACATTATCCTTATCGGTTTGCCCACCATTTTTTTGTACCCCTCCTTCTACACAGGTAAACCTCATCTTGTTTCCGTGAAATAAAAAAACCGGCCAACCCGGCCAAGCTTTTCATGGAGAGATGATCCATTTACCTTTGCGGCTGAAACATCCCCTGCTGCCCATACGGCGAGCCATACGGTTGTCCGTATCCATAGGGAGCCGGTGCAGGCGCCTGCTGGTACGGCAGCTGATAGCCGTACACCTGCGGCTGCTGGGGAGGCTGTCCCTGGATGTAGTAGCCGCCATAGCAGTTGGCAGGAGGCCCGATGAAGCTCGAAGTCTGTATGGGGGACAGGGTCTCCCTCAGCTGCCCCTCGTTGAGGCAGTACGTATGCGCCAGGATGCCGCTTGGCGTCAACCGCAAAATGTCCGATCCGAGAATGACCTCAGGGATCGGCGCGTTGAATATGGCGATCAGGTGCGTGTTGTCGGTCAAGGCGACCTCCCAGTGCCACCACCCTTGTGGGACATTGGTCACTTGTCCCGGGGTGATATGGTACGTCGACACTTCATTGGTGAACGGATTGATAAACGAGACGTTCGCAGCCCCGGTCACGCAGTACACCAGTTCAGCTGCGTTTTGGTGGTAATGCGGCTCCACCACGTTGCCCTGGCTCATGAAAATATCCAGAATGGACGTATTGTCCAGCGAGTTCAACGTCTGCGTGGAGAGGACGTTGATGTAGTTTTGCCGGTCCTTTGTGAACAGCCTGTTTCGGTTTACATCGTCAAAATATTGGATGGAAGGCGACTTGTAGTCGAGATACAACGTCATGCTCCGGTTCAGCCCCACTTTTCCAACAAATTTTCCTGCTCCCTATTTTTATGTCAGGCCAAACAGGTACGTTCGCCTATTTGCCCAGTCGCTTGGCTGCAACAGGGAGCCCAAAGAAAATAGCCGACTCCCTGCCTTGAAAGGTACAGGGGTCGGCCTTGTGTAAGCATTCAGTTGTTTGTCAGCTGAGGCCCATGATGCGGCCGTCCTCATCGATGTAGAGGGACTCGGCGGCCGGCTTTTTCGGCAGTCCCGGCATGGTGACCAAGCTTCCCGTCAAAGCGACGATAAAGCCTGCGCCTGCAGAAATGCGAATCTCGCTCACCGATATAGTGAAATCGGTCGGCGCTCCCAGTACATCGGCCCGGTCGGTAAAGGAATACGGCGTTTTCGCCATGCACACGGGCAGATGCGAAAGCCCCATTTCCTCCACCTTTTGCAGCGTCTTCAGGGCAGATGGCGAAAAAACGACACCGGATCCCCGGTAAACTTCCTTGACCACCGTCTCGATTTTGTCTCGAATCGACAAGCTCTCTTCATAGAGGAAGCGAAAACGGGAAGGCTGTTCGGCTGCGCGCGCCACTTTTTCCGCCAGCTCGATTCCGCCCTGGCTGCCTTTTGCCCAGACGTCGGAAAGCGCGGCTTCTACGCCCAGCTGCTTGCACAGGTCAAGTACCGCATCCACCTCGGCCTGTGTATCCGTGGCGAAATGGTTGATCGCGACCACGGCGGGAATACCGAACTTTTGCAGGTTTTCGATATGCCTTTGGACGTTGGCGAAGCCGCGCTCCAGGGCTTCCCGATTTTCCTGGGCCAGATCGGCTACCTTGACGCCTCCGTTGTACTTCAGCGCCCGCACCGTGATGACGACCACCGCGGCTGACGGCATCAGACCCGCTTTTCTGCATTTGATGTCAAAAAACTTCTCTGCCCCCAGATCAGCTCCGAATCCGGCCTCCGTCACGACGTAGTCTGCCAGCTTGAGCGCCGTTTTCGTCCCGATTACGCTGCTGCATCCGTGCGCGATGTTGGCGAACGGTCCGCCGTGCACAAGTACGGGCGTCCCTTCGATGGTCTGCACCAGGTTTGGCTTGATCGCCTCTCTCAGGAGGACGCACATCGCATCGACCGCATGGATATCCCGGGCTCGCACAGGTGCATCGTCCAGATCGTAGCCGACGATGATGTGACTTACGCGCTCCCGCAGATCCTCCAGATTTTCGCTCAGGCACAGAATCGCCATGATTTCCGAAGCCGTGGTAATCATGAAGCCGTCTTCGCGTGCCATTCCGTTTCCGTCTCCCAGTCCGACCACGATATTGCGCAGGGCGCGGTCATTCATGTCGACGGCCCGTTTCCAGACAATTTTCTTCGGATTCAAACGCAGCGCATTCCCTTGAAAAATGTGGTTGTCAATCATCGCCGCCAACAAGTTGTGCGCCGAAGTGATGGCGTGGATGTCTCCTGTGAAATGGAGGTTGATATCATCAGCAGGGAGAATCTGAGCCTTCCCGCTGCCGGTCGCTCCCCCTTTGATCCCCATGCACGGTCCGAGAGACGGCTCCCGCAGCGCGGCAATCGTCTTCTTCCCCAAAGCGTTCAGCGACTGGGACAGCCCAATCGTCGTCAACGTCTTCCCGGCCCCGGCAGGATTGGGATTCATGGCCGTCACAAGGATCAGCTTGCCGTCCGGACGGTCCTTTACCTTCTCCCAAAGCTCACCCGATAATTTGGCCTTAAACTTTCCGTACAGTTCCAACTCATTCTCATCGATACCTGCTGCCCTGGCGATCTCGACAATCGGCTTCATGCGTGCCTCCCTGCAATCGGTGAATTCGTTGTTTCTTGACCAACAACTACATTCCACATTGTAGTCGCTTCTCCTCTCCCCAGAACCTGTTTGGCGGAAAAAAGGAAAAGCCTGCACGCTGTCCGTTTCCCAGCATGCAGGCAGTATCGGCCGCGGACGTTATGCTCCGAATATCTTCCCCGGATTCAATATTCCGTTCGGATCCAGCACCCTCTTGAGCGAGTGCATGACATCGAGCGCTTCCCCATGCTCGATCCGCTGGTACTTGGCCTTTCCGACGCCGACCCCATGCTCTCCCGTACACGTTCCGCCGCGGCTGAGGGCATATTCGACCAGGTGGGCGTTCAGCACTTCGGCGCGCTTCACTTCGGCTGGATCGCTCAGGTCGATCATCAGGATGACGTGATAATTGCCGTCTCCGACATGGCCCAGGATCGCTCCGTCCAGCCCCGAGCGATCGATGGCTTGCCGTGCGTCGACGACAGCTCCCGCCAGTTCGGAAAACGGCACGCACACGTCGGTGACCATCATCTTTTTTCCCGGCGATTTGTGGATGAAGGCGTAGGCCATGTTGTGCCGCACGTCCCACAGCTGTGCGCGGGCTTTGGAATCGGTCTCGAACAAAAACTCCGAGCACCCATGCTCCCCTGCGATGCTTTGCGCAAACTCGACATCGTGAGAAAGGCTTTGCTCGCTTCCGTGAAACTCGATAAACAGGGTCGGCTGCTCCGGATAGCTCGTTTCCTTGTACAAATTCACCTGGCGAATCGAGCGCTCATCGATGAGCTCGATTCGCGCCACCGGCACCCCTGCCGCGAGAATGTCGACGACTGTGTCCACCGCCTCCTGCACAGTCGGGAAGCAGGCCCGCGCAGCCACCGTCGCTTCCGGAATCCCGTACACGCGCAAGGTCAGCTCCGTGAACGCCCCGAGCGTTCCTTCCGAGCCTACAAACAGCCCGGTCAAGTGATAGCCGGAGGAAGACTTCGCCGTCATGCTGCCGGTGCGGATGATGCGGCCATCCGCCAGCACCACTTCCAGATCGCGGACCTGATCGCGCATCACGCCGTAGCGGACGGAGGTCGTGCCGCTCGCATTCGTCGCCGCCATCCCCCCTACCGTCGCATCGGCACCCGGATCCACGGAGAAAAACAGCCCGTGCTTCTTCAGCTCCTTGTTGAGCTGTGTGCGTGTCACACCCGGCTGCACCCGCACCAGAAAATCTTGCGGACGCACTTCCAGCACCTGGTTCATGAGCGAAAAATCCAGGCTGATTCCGCCGCTGTACGGGATCGCATGCCCCTCCAGGCTGGAGCCCAGCCCGAATGGCGTGACCGGAATGCGCTGTTCGTTCGCCAGCTTCATGATCCGGCTGACCTCCTGTGCCGTTTGCGGAAACACCACGACGTCAGGCAGATGCGGCGCGTGATACGACTCGTCGTGACTGTGGTGCTCGAGGACAGTCGGGTTGGTCGTGACACGCTCATGTCCCAGCCATTCTTTTAATTGTGAAATGTAGTCCACGTGATACCCCTCCCCGTCATTACTTGCTCAAATTCACCAGGAACAAGCTGATCTCCGGCACGTAGGTGATGATCAGCAAATCGACGCACAAGAGAATCAAAAACGGGACGGCTGCCCGCTCGATCGCCGAGTTGGACAGCTTGGCGATATTCCCGGCCACCAGCAGGTTGAGTCCGACCGGCGGCGTCAGCATACCGATCGCCGAGTTGACAACCATGATCACACCGAACAGGACCGGATCGATTCCGAGCGCATTCGTGATCGGCAGCAGGATCGGTGTCATGAGGATGATCGTGACCGCCGTTTCCATGAACGTCCCCAATATCAGCAGCAATACGTTAATGATCAATAGTGTGACAAATGCGCTATCGGTAATCCCCAGCATGAATCGGGCGATCTCCTGGGGAATGCTTTCCCTGGTCATGATAAATCCGAATGCGTTGGCAGTCGCAATAATCAGCATGATGACGGCTGTCATGCTGGCCGAGCCGGCAAAAATTTCACCCAGGTCCTTCCACTTGATCTCCCGGTAGACGAACAGACCGACGATCAAGCCGTAGATGACCGCTACCACTGCCGCTTCCGTCGGCGTGAAGATGCCGCCGTATATGCCGCCCAGGATGATGATCGGCATCAGAATAGCCAAAATCGCATCTTTAAAGGCCTTCCAAATGTCTCCGAGCGAGTGTTTCTCACCACCGCCCCAGCCGTTTTTCTTGCTGAGCCAGTACGAGTACACGATGAGCGAGAGCGCTACAAGAATACCGGGCCCAATCCCGGCGATGAACAGATCGTTGATGGAGGTGCTGGCTGCCACGCCGTACAAGACCATCGGCACACTGGGCGGAATCATGACGCCGATCGTCCCGCCCGCCGCGTGCAGCGCCGCGGAAAAACGGACGTCGTATCCTTTGTTCACCATGTGCGGGATGAGGATGCCTCCCACGGCGGCAGTGGTCGCGGCCGACGAACCGGAGATCGCAGCAAAAAACGTGCAGCCCAAGACCGCGACAATCGCAAGTCCGCCCGGCAACGTCCCGACCAGCGTATTGGCAAAGCGGATCAGCCTCTCCGAAATCCCGCCCGTCTCCATCAGCTTGCCTGCGAGCAGAAAGAAAGGAACCGCCATCAAAGGAAACGAGTCCGTACCGTTGAACATTTTTTGCACGACGACCAACAGCGGTATATTACTTTCGGCCATAAAGGCGATGACGACCGACAGCCCCAGCGCTACGGCGATCGGCACATTGATGATCAGCAGGATGACAAGCGAAACAAAAAGAATCGTACCCATTGTCGGTTCACTCCTTCCCGGTGATATCTTTCCATGTCACATGGAGAACGTTCATGATAAGCAGCACACCGCTGATCGGAATCACCATGTAGACATAGCCCATGGGAACGAGCAGAGTGGGAGATGTCTGAGTCATGCTTCGCGCAGCCAGGAGGTAGCCCTGCTGTACCATCACCCCAAAAAAGAAAATGCTGAGAAGTGCGGCCACTGCCAACACAATTTTATTTGCCAGCGGCGATAAAAACTTTTGAATGTATTCCGTCCCGATATGCGCCTTGATGGCCATCGCATACGCGGAGCCGAGAAACGTGATCCAGATCAGCAAATAGCGTGCCAGCTCCTCTGTCCAGGCCAGCGGCTGATCGAGCAAAAAACGGAAGAGCACCTGCAGGAATACAGCCACGACCATGACGGCCAGTAGCAGGATGACGATGAGACGGATGAGACTGTTGATTTTGGAAATGATGGTGCCCACACAAGGTCTCCTTTCGCAGGAAAAGGGGGGAGAAAAGCATCGGCTGCTCTTCTCCCTTCCGCCAATTATTTCGTATTCATGATTTCGTCCACCAGCGCTTTGTCAAACTGCCCGGAAAACTTGTCGTATACAGGCTTCATCGCGTCGCGGAAAGCCTGCTTGTCCACGTCTTCGGTAATGACCACACCCTTGGATTTGAGGTTGCCGATCGCATCCTGCTCCATCTTGATCATCAGCTCGCGCTCGTACTGACCCGCCTTTTGCGCTTCCTCGGCGAGCAGCTGCTGCACGTCGGCGGGGAGCTTGTCCCACACCGGCTTGCTGAACAGGATCAAGGCTGCGGAGTAGACGTGGCCCGTCAAGGACATGTGCGTTTGCTTGGAGTCGTACAGCTTGTAGGTTTGCGCGACGATTGCCGGGTTTTCCTGCGCATCCACGACGCCTTGCTGCAAAGCGGTCAATGCCTCCGTCCAGGCCATCGGAGTCGGCTTCGCGCCCAATGCCTCGAATGCAGCCAGGTGGATCGGGTTTTCCTGCGTGCGGATCTTCAGCCCTTGCACGTCAGCGGGGGTTTTAATGTCTTTGGTGCCGTTCGTAATATGCCGGAAACCGTTTTCAGCCCAAGCCAGGCCGACCAGGTTTGCGTTGCTGAGATCCTTCAGAATGTCTTGCCCGACCTTGCCATCCAGCACTTTGTAGGCCTGCTCGCGGCTCTCGAACAGGAACGGCAGGTCCAATACGCCCAATTTCGGATAGAAGTTGGTCACCGGGGCAGTAGAGGTGATCTCCATATCCGCCGTCCCGAAGGTAAGCGCTTCCGTCAATTCCCGTTCAGCGCCCAGCTGGCTCAGCGGGTACACTTCGATTTTCACCTTGCCGTTGGAGCGCTTTTCCACGTCCTCCGCCATCTTTTTCAGCGCCACGTTGTACGGATGGTCTTCGGTCAGCGAGTGTCCCGCCTTGAATACAAAGGTTTGGCCGTCACTCTTGGGCGCCTCCGTCTGCGCAGCCTGTCCGCCGCTATTCTGACCGGAAGGCTGGGCGGTTTGCCCGCCGCCCCCTCCGCACGCTGTCAGCAGCAACGACGCCGACATGACTCCCGACAACAATAAACTCCATTTTTTTCGCAACATCTCTCAAGTTCCCCCTGATTTTCTTGTCTATTTTTGCCTAAATATCGAATTCATTTAATAATAGGAAAATTTTATCGATTTGGCTAGATCCCTCTTCCACCGTCCACGTTCATCACTTCGCCCGTGACGATTTTGGCCATGTCGGAAGCCAGATAAAGCGCCGCCCCTGCGATATCTTCCGGCTGAATCAGCGTGCCGAGCGGGACGCTGCTGATGAAAATGTCCTTTTTGCCCGCTTCCACTTCCGCTTCGTCCCCATTCAGAAACTTGCCCAGCATCGGCGTCTCGGCAGGGCCCGGATTGATGACGTTCACCCTGATCTTGTACGGAGCCAGCTCGATGGCCAGCGCTTTGCTCAGCATGATTGCAGCTCCCTTCGACGCGCAGTACGCATTGAGGCCCGGACGAGCGCGGATTCCCGCGATAGAGGCGATGTTGATGATGCTGCCCTTGCCCGCCGCTTTCATATGCGGGACCGCGTGCCTGGTTGTAAGAAAGATCGATTTGGTGTTGACCGCGAGCGTCCGATCCCACTGTTCGAGGCTCAGCTCCTCGATTGGAGTGAATGCTTGCGGCACGCCTGCGCAATTTACCAGCACGTCGATAGAGCCATATGTCGTAATCGTTTCCTTGACCAGTGCAGCCACACTTTCGTCATCCGCCACATCCGATTGCACAGGGATCGCCTTTCCTTGCGGCAGTTCCTGTGCGACTTGCCCCGCCGCATCCTTGTTCAAATCCGCCAGAACCACGTTCGCTCCCTGCTCGGCGAACAGCGTCGCGATCGCCTTCCCCATTCCCGAAGCAGCCCCTGTTACGATCGCCGTTTTTCCTGCCAACAGTTGTCCGTTCATAGATTGATCACCACCATCCGCTCATCTGTCATTTCCTCTACGGCGTATCTCGGCCCTTCCTTGCCGAGTCCGCTGTTTTTGACTCCTCCGTACGGCATGATGTCGTTGCGATAGGTCGACACGTCGTTGATGACGACACCCCCGTATTCGAGCACGCGAGCCGCCTTCATGGCGATGTTCAGGTCGCGGGTGAAAATGCCTGCCTGGAGGCCGTAATCGGAGTCGTTCGCCTGGGCGAAGGCGTCGTCCAGGTCGCTGTACGGAATGATCGTGACGACGGGAGCAAACACTTCCCGGCACACGACTTTCATCTCCGGCCTGGTGTCGACCAGCACAGCCGGATAGAACAGGGCCCCTTCCCGCTTGATCGGCAGCAGTGCTTTAGCGCCCTGGCTGATCGCTTCCTGCACCCATTCTTCGGTACGGCTGGCTTCTTTTTCGCTGATCATCGGCCCCACATCCGTGTCCGGATCTTCCGGGTTGCCCACTTTCAGCTTTTTCACCTCGGAGATGTACAGATCGGAAAACTCTTCGAAAACCGATTCGTGGACGTAGATCCTCTGTACGGCGATGCAGGCCTGGCCGGCGTTGTGGAAGCTGCGCGCGGCTGTCTGGCGTGCTGCCAGCTCCAGGTCGGCGTCAAAGTGCACGATGTTCGGGGAGTTGTTGCCGAGCTCCAGCGCTACAGGCCGCATGCCGCTGCGCTCCTTGATGTGGCGCCCGACTTCACCGGAGCCGGTGAAGGTGTACATGGCGATCCTCTCTTCGTCCAGCAGCCACTCTCCCACCTCGCTGCCCGCCCCTGTCACGATGTTCACGTACCCTTTTGGCAGTCCGGCTTCCTCCAGCACCTCTACCAGCAGGTATGTCGCGATCGGCGTCACCGTAGCCGGCTTGACGACCAGCGTGTTTCCCGCCGCGATGGCCGGTGCGATTTTGTGCGTGCTGAGCAAGAGGGGGTAGTTGAACGGCGTGATAGCGCCGATGACGCCCTTCGGCACGCGGATCGTGAAGCCCAGGCGGTTTTCCGAGCCTTCCGTCGCTTGCAGGGGAACCATCTCCCCGTGGATCTTCTTGGCTTCTTCAGCCGACAGGCGCAGTGTATTGATAGTCCGGTCGAGCTCATTCGCCGCGTCTTTTCGCGTTTTGCCGACTTCCCGGATCAGGGACAGCTCCATCTCCTCCCTGCGGGCCTCCATCAGCTCGGACGCTTTCAGCAAGATCTTGTACCGCTGAAAAGGGGTGAGGCTGTCCTGCTTGAACGTCTTCCATGCCTTCTCGACCGCGTCTGACACGTGGCCCCTTTGCGCTTTGGCAATTTGCGCGATACATTCGCCGGAATATTTGTGGTAGACCGGGATGTAGGTGTCTGTTTTCACCCATTCTCCGCCGATGTACAAATCATACGATTTCGTTTCCATGCCCTCTCGCCTCCGTTTCTTTCTCTATTTCGTATTCTGATAGATGTGGCGGACGATCTCGTCCCCCAGCTCCCTTGTCGTCGCCTTGCCCCCGAGATCAGGGGTCAGCACTTTTCCTTCCAGCAGTACCCCCTCGATGGCATTCATGATGACGGCGCTGATGTCGGGCAGGTCGAGGTGATCCATCATCATGCTGAGGCTCCAGATTTGCGCGATCGGATTGGCGATCCCTTTGCCCGCGATATCCGGAGCGGAGCCGTGAATGGGCTCGAACATGGATGGGTACTTGCGCTCGGGATTGATGTTGCCCGATGGCGCCAGGCCCAGTCCTCCCACGATCGCCGCCCCCAGGTCGGTCAAAATGTCGCCGAACAAATTGCTCGCCACGACCACGTCGAATGTTTCCGGACGTGTAATGAAGTAGGCGGCCAGTGCGTCGATGTGGTACAGGTTCGTTTCAATTCCGGGGTGCTCCTTGCTGATTTCCCCGACAATCTCGTCCCAGAAAGGCATCGAATGGTTGATCCCGTTCGACTTAGTGGCAGCCGTGACTCTTTTTTTCGGCCGCTTTTCCGCCAGGGAATACGCGTACTTCAAAATTCGCTCGGTACCATAGCGGGTAAACACGTTGTTCTGCACAGCCATTTCGTACGGCGTGCCCTGATGGATCCGCCCGCCCATATTGGAGTATTCGCCTTCCGTATTCTCCCGGACGACGACGAAATCGAGATCGGCGTGGCCCTTGTATCGGAGCGGACTTTCCAATCCCCGGAGCAGCTTCACAGGTCGCAAGTTGACGTATTGCTGGAAAGTGCGGCGAATGGGCAGGATCAATTCCCATACGGACACGTGGTCAGGCACCCCGGGAGCACCAACAGCTCCGAGCAGGATGAGATCGTAGTCCTTCAACAGTTCGAGTCCATTTTCCGGCATCATCCGTCCATGTGTGAGGTAGTAGGTGCAGTTCCAATCCATCACGTCGTGGGCAAAACGAATGCCGCCGTGGCTTTCTTCAATGGCCCTGAGTACCTTTAGTCCTTCGTTCATCACTTCGGGACCGATCCCATCTCCCGGAATCACCGCAATCGAATAATGAAGCAATCGACTCCCCCCTCGGAATGGTCAAAATTTTTAGACGATAGTATGGATGGACTAATGCACGTTTGATGCCAAGCCGGATGGATTGGTGGCTTTTACCTAAAACGCTTTCATAACCAAGCGGATGAAAGTTGTCGCAAACTGCCGTTTCTTCGCAAACGCAACAAAGTGATGCAACATTACGTTGCAACACTTTGCTCATTCGATGTTGTATTGCTTCATCTTGCGCCAAAGCGTGGTCCGATCCATCCCCAGCACTTTTGCAGCGAGCGTCTTGTTATGCTTCGCCTGGTGCAGCGCAGCGACGATCTTCTCCGCTTCCGGCCCGATTCTCTTGTCTTTGGCGGTGACGAGGGCAGGTGGAAGGCTGGCTTTCCTTTTGGCGAACAGGAAATCGACGCTCTCCCGGGAGACTTGCCCTCCCCTGGCCAAAAGCACCATCCGTTCGACGACATTGCGCAGCTCTCTGACATTCCCCGGCCAGTGATACTCCTGAAAGAGGCGGTAAATTTCCGGATCAATTCTCATTACCTTTTGCTCATGCTGTTCGTTGACTTCCTGGATCATGCTGTCCACCAGCTCGGGTATGTCCGACAGGCGGTCGCGCAACGGGGGGATTTCGAGTCCCAGCATATTGATCCGGTAGTAGAGGTCGGCGCGAAAATGCCCCTGTTCGATCTCGGCAGCCAGATCCCGGTTGGTCGCCGCTACGATCCTCACGTCCACGGGAATGATCCGCTCGCCGCCCACGCGCCTCACGCGGCGCTCCTGCAACACCCGAAGCAGCAGCACTTGAATGCGCAGCGGCATCTCTCCGATTTCGTCGAGAAACAGCGTTCCGCCGTGGGCCAGTTCAAACAGCCCCGGCTTGCCGCCCTTTTTCGCTCCCGTAAAGGCTCCATCCTCGTACCCGAACAGCTCGCTCTCCAGAAGGCTCTCCGGCAAAGCGGCGCAATTGACCGCCAAAAACGGCCCGACCGACCGCGGGCTTTCCAGGTGGATTCCCTGGGCGAACAGCTCCTTTCCCGTGCCGGACTCTCCCGTGATCAGGACGGTGGCGTTCGTGCCCGCAAACAGCGCAGCCTGCTTCCGGGTGGCGGCGATTTCCGGCGACGAGCCGACGATGCTGTCCAGGCGATACCTCGCTTCCAGCCCGTTCTCGTGAAGCTTTTTGCGCAGCGCCATCTCCATTTTCTGAATGTCGTTGATTTCCTTGAAGTTGGACACGGCTCCAACGATCTGGTCTTTGACGATGACGGGAATCCGGTTGATGACGATGGAACGGTCGAACACGGTAGCCACATCTCCCAGCTCCTGCCGCCCCGTCTTTAGTACCCGCAGCATATCCGAGTGCGGGATGTAATCCGTGATCGGCTTGCCCAGCACGTCGCCGTTAAGTCCGAGGAGCAGTTTGGCGTGCTCGTTCACGAGGGTGATCTGGCTGTGGCGGTCCACAGCGATGACCGCGTCGTGCGCCGAGTTGACGACAGCTTCCATCAGATGCTTTTCCCGCAGCCGCTCCCTGGTGTAGGCCATGAGCGACTCAGCCTGCTGCACAGCGCGGCGCAGCGTAGCGATGGATGGCTCCACCAGATGCCACGGGGCCGCAGCCGGCTGCTGCGGGAGCGAATGCTTGCTCCATACCGGCAGCAAATACGCGGTCTGACCGGAGAGAGGCTGCAATTCCTCCCGCACCCGAAAGGAGCACGGCACCCCCGGGACACCCGGATCCTGCGCATACTCGCGCTCCAGCCACTGCTTCTCCTTCTGCGTCCCGCATACGATGACTGCTCGCCGGACAGGGGCTCCTTCCGTCCGGCTGATGGACTGGCAAGCCCTCTGCACGTCATTCATGTCGAGGGAAAGGCAGACGACCGGCAGCGAAAACGACTCCAGTTCCTCGCCGTACGGTTCGGCCGTGATGACGACGAACGGATTCATCATTTGGTCGAGAATCGACTTGATGGAATAGAAGTACCCGACGGGATGTCCGGTGTCCTCCAGCAAGGCCGCTATTTTTTTCTCCAGCTCTTTGTCCAGTCTGTATAGGGCGATCATAGGTCCTCCTGATTCGTCGGCGTGAGGATATGGTAGTCGGCCATTTTACGGTACAGCGTATTCCGACCGATCTGGAGCATTTTGGCCGCCTGGCTGACATTGCCCCTGCTGGCGTGCAAGGCTCGCTTGATCGCTTCGCACTCCATCTCTCTCAGGGACATGGTTCCGACCACACCGGCGGCAGTAGTCTGAGGGGCGTCGTCCTCCAATCCTTCCAGTTGGATGTGCTCGACGTCAATCTCGTCTCCCTCAGCCAAAAATGCGGCTTGCGTAAGTACTCCTTGCAGCTCGCGTACATTGCCCGGCCACGAATAAGCCGTGAGCAAAGACTGCGCCTCACGAGTAATGGTGACGCGCCGATCAGGTGCCAGCTGCTTCAGCAGATGGGCCGCCAGCTGCAGAATGTCGCTCCGCTGGCGCAAAGAAGGGAGCTTGATCAGGACGCCCTTGAGCCGATAGTACAGGTCGGCGCGAAACCGGCCCGCCTTGACCTCGTCCGGCAAGTTCCTGTGCGTGGCTGCGATGACCCGGGCGTGGATGGGCCTGGACTGGTTGCTGCCGACGGGAGTCACCACCTTTTCCTGCAAGACCCGAAGAAGAGCGGCTTGCGCCCGCAAGGACATGTCCCCGATTTCGTCCAGAAAAATGGTGCCCTTTCTGGCCGCTTCGAATTTTCCGATTCTGCCTTCCCGCTGGGCCCCGGTAAAGGCCCCGCCTTCGTAGCCAAACAATTCGCTCTCGATCAAATTTTCCGATATTGAACTGCAGTTCACTGCAATGAACGGTTCATTCGCTCGCGGGCCTGTTTCGTGAATCATCTGGGCAAACAGCTCTTTGCCCGTTCCGCTCTCCCCGGAGATCATGACCGGAAAGTCGACCTGCGCCGCCTTTTGCGCCAGCATTTTGGCCTGCAAAAAAAGAGGACACGAGCCTGCCAGCCGCGGGAACGGCTTGAGGGAGAAGCCGGGGGAAGCAGGCCATAGCTTTTTGCGGTTATCCTGGACTGTACGGCCTCTCCGCTCCAGCTGCGGATCGAGCCCTTTGCCGAGCACATCCGGACCTAGCAGCCGCTTCGCCTGACTGTTCAGTCCGACGACGCGCTCGTCTCGGTCCAGTCCGATCAACGGCAGCCACTTTGCCCCTCCCTTCGATGATGATGCAGCGGGCAACGTCATGACCCGCTCGGCCTCGGCAAACAAAAAGCGGTTTTGCAATGCTTCCGCAATCATGCAAACAATGGTCAAAGCAAACGGATGTGTATATTCTTTTCTCGTGCTGATGTCTACCACGCCCAGCAGCTCTCCCGACGGAGAAAATATCGGAGCCGAGGAGCACGTAAGAAAGTGATTTTCCCGAAAGTAATGCTGTTCTCCCTGAATCTGGATCGGCTGCTGCGCAATCAAAGCCGTGCCGATCGCATTGGTCCCTTTGTTGCTCTCCTGCCAGTTCGCTCCGACCTGCAGCTGCACCTTTTGGGCGTGATCGGCGAAAACGGGATCGCCTACGGTGTGAATGATGTTGCCGTTCCGATCAGACAAGAGCGCGATATGCTCCGTCGACAGCAGGAATGGAGACAGCTTGTCGAAAAGAGGCAGGCTTTCGCGAATCAGAGGGTGATTTTCCTGAATGATTTCTTTGATCCGCCTGGTGGAAATGATCTGGTCATTCGACTTTTGCGTAGCGATGAGGTTCGACTCCTGACAGCGTTTCCAAGACTCTTGGACAATCGTTGACAACATTCTTCCCTCCCTCAAAATCATTCCGTTTCATTATACCATGACTTGCCCGTACGGCAGTTGTTCCGATATGGAACACTCTTTGTTCCGATCCGGAGCAAAAACAAATTCGGCTTTTGGCGAAAACGCTGTCATTTTGCGGATTTCCCTGTTTGGTACGGGTTTTGCTATTGGGAATGGGTGTAAAGAAACAGAAAGTGACATGAGGAGGCGTTTGCATGATCTATGCTCAGCCCGGCCAAGCCGGTTCAAAGGTGACGTTCAAACATCGCTATGAGAACTACATCGGTGGCAAATGGGTACCGCCGGTAAAGGGAGAGTACTTTGAAAACGTGTCGCCGGTTACCGGCAAGGTCTTTTGCGAAGTAGCCCGCTCCAGCGCGGAAGATATCGAGCTGGCCCTGGACGCCGCCCATGAGGCGAAAGCTGCGTGGGGAAGCACCTCTGTGGCTCAGCGCTCCAACATCCTGCTGAAAATCGCGGACCGCATGGAAGCCAACCTGGAGCTGCTGGCAGTCGCGGAAACGTGGGAAAACGGGAAGCCTGTTCGGGAGACGCTCGCTGCCGACATCCCGCTGGCGATCGACCATTTCCGTTACTTCGCAGGAGCCATCCGCGCCCAGGAAAGCACGCTGGGTGAAATCGACAACGACACGGTCGCGTACCATTTCCATGAGCCCCTGGGTGTCGTTGGACAAATCATCCCGTGGAACTTCCCGCTGCTGATGGCCACCTGGAAGCTCGCACCTGCTCTGGCTGCAGGCAACTGCGTCGTGCTCAAGCCCGCCGAGCAAACACCGGCTTCCATCATGGTGCTGATGGAGCTGATTGGCGACTTGCTGCCGCCAGGCGTCGTCAACGTGGTAAACGGTTTTGGTCTGGAAGCGGGCAAACCGCTGGCGTCGAGCAACCGCATCGCCAAAATCGCCTTTACGGGCGAAACGACGACCGGCCGTCTGATTATGCAGTACGCCTCTCAAAATATCATTCCGGTCACGCTGGAGCTGGGCGGCAAGTCTCCCAATATCTTCTTCCCGGATGTCTATGCGAAGGACGACGCTTTCTTCAACAAAGCCATCGAAGGCTTCGTGCTGTTCGCCCTCAACCAAGGCGAGGTCTGCACATGCCCGTCCCGCGCGTTGATTCACGAAAGCATTTACGAGCCGTTCATGGAGCGCGCGCTCGCCCGCGTCGCCAGCATCAAGCAGGGCAACCCGCTCGACACCGACACGATGATCGGCGCCCAGGCGTCTCTCGAGCAAGTAGAAAAAATCCTCTCCTATCTGGACATCGGCAAGCAGGAAGGCGCTGAATGCCTGATCGGCGGCAGCCGTGCCCAGCTGGAGGGCGATCTGGAAGGCGGCTACTACATCCAACCGACCGTATTCAAAGGCCACAACAAGATGCGCATCTTCCAGGAAGAGATCTTCGGTCCTGTCGTTTCGGTGACGACGTTCAAGGACGCCGACGAAGCTCTTTCCATCGCCAACGACACGCTGTACGGACTGGGAGCCGGCTTGTGGACCCGCGACGTGAACACCGCCTACCGCATGGGCCGCGGCATTCAGGCGGGCCGTGTATGGACCAACTGCTACCACGCCTACCCCGCCCACGCAGCTTTCGGCGGCTACAAAATGTCCGGTATCGGCCGCGAGACGCACAAAATGATGCTCTCTCACTATCAACAAACCAAAAACCTGCTCGTCAGCTACAGCGATCAGGCATTGGGCTTCTTTTGATCGATGAGCCAGCCCCCAAAGGTACTCGCTACGGAAGCAGCCCTGGAATTGATCGAACGGCTTCGCGCCAAGCACGGAAATCTGATGTTCCACCAGTCCGGAGGCTGCTGCGACGGCAGCTCCCCCATGTGCTACCCGCTGGGCGAATTTCTCATCGGCGATCAGGACGTGCTGCTGGGCGAGATCGGCGGCTGCCCATTCTACATGGGAAAAGCCCAGTACGAGTACTGGAAGCATACGCAGCTCATCATTGATGTGGTGAGCGGCCGCGGGGGCATGTTCTCCCTCGAAGGCCCGGAAGGCGTGCGCTTTCTGACGCGTTCTCGCGTGTTTCCCGACTCGGAGTGATTTCCAGCTAGCACCACTCCAGAAAAAACGAACAAGAAGCAGTCAATAAGCCAGACAGGTTACCTGTCTGGCTTATTTGATCTGAAGTGTTATATATTTCATCGGAGCAGATTCATTCGATTACCGCTGTCGTGGCGATTTGCTGGATCTTCGCGGATTGGCTTTGCGGCCAGCTTGCTTGCGAGAACCCGCTTTTGGATGAACGGTCTTGCCTTGCTGTTTGCGATCCGCCGGGCCGGCTTTCCTGCCCGAATCGCCATGGGATCGCTCCGGCTTCCGATCCCCTTGCCTCCGCTTCTCCTTCCGCTGAGGGTGCTCGCCTCTACTTGTCCCCTCCGGCCCGGAATGGCGCGACCCGTTTTTCGCCTCGGGCCTTTCCACATCCTGCCTTTCGAGAGATACGCCGATCCCCTTCTCGATCATCTCCATACCGCCGCGGTCCTTGGGCGCTACCAGCGTATAGGCGACTCCCCGCTCCCCCGCCCGTCCTGTCCGGCCGATGCGATGGATGTAGCTCTCCACATCCAGCGGAATATCGTAGTTGAATACATGGGTGATCCCTTCCACGTCCAGGCCGCGTGCTGCCACATCCGTCGCCACGAGCAGCTGGATTCTCGCCTCCCGGAAGCGCTTCATGACGGCCTCCCGCTTGGCCTGTGACAAATCGCCGTGCAGCTCGTCTGATAAATAGCCGAACCCTTGGAGTGCAGCATTCAGCGTGCTTGCTCTGCGCTTCGTCCGGCAAAAGATGACGGCCAGAAACGGCCGCTGCTCGTCGATTAAACGGCGCAGCGTGGATTGCTTGGCCCGGTCGGTGGTTTCCACGACGATTTGCCGGATGTCCTCAAGCGTGATACGTTTTCCTAGTACGCGAATATCTGCCGGATCCCGCATGAAGCGGTTCGCCAGGGAGCGCACCTGAGATGGCATCGTGGCAGAAAACAGCATCGTCTGCCGTTCCTTCGGGGTTTGTCCGATTATGTCTTCCACTTCCGGCAGAAAGCCCATGTGCAGCATCTGGTCGGCCTCATCCAGGACAAGCGTCTTTATCGTCGACAGATCGATCGTTCCCCGTCTGATGTGGTCAAGCAGTCGCCCCGGCGTAGCGACGACGACTTGTTTTTTGCCTTCCAGCCGCCGCATTTGGCGCTCGACATCCTGTCCCCCGTAGACGGCGAGGACGTGGATTCCGTCGAGCGAGGCTGACAGCTTCTCCACTTCCGCGGTAATTTGCAAAGCCAGCTCCCGCGTCGGAGTGAGAATCAACGACTGCACATCCGCAGCTCCCGGATCGGCCTGCGTGAGGATCGGCAGGACAAAAGCGAGCGTCTTTCCGGTTCCTGTCTGCGCTTGAGAGATGACATCTCTTCCCGCGAGTGCGACAGGGATCGTATTTTCCTGAATCGGAGTCGGATCGGCAATGCCGTGTTCCTGCAATGCTTTAACGAGCTCCCTGCTTATTCCTAACGATAAAAAATCAGCCAGTTTCGCCATCTCCATTCTGATTCGGTCGGCTGTCTGCTATTTGGTGCAAACGGCCATTCCGATAAAATACCGCACGCCATCCCGCGGCTTTTCAAAGGTCACCCCTCGCTGGTAGTAAATCTCTACGTCCGAGAAGGGAAAGCGGACAAACAGGTCCTCGAATTCCGCCGGCGTCAACTGATGCACATGAAACGGCTCGCTGGTCTGCTGTCCTCTTCCTCTGCCGAACGGACTGGACAGGACCAGGGTTCCTCCCGGCTTTAGCATGCGGTACAGATTGTCCATGAATTGCAGGTCGTCTTCCACATGCTCGATCGTCTCAAAGCTCAGGATCGTATCGAAGTGGCCCAGCTGCTCCGGCAGCGTAGGATCGACGGCATTTCCTTTTTGGTAGGTAATTTTCTGGTGGTGGTACTCCCGGTTCGCGTAGGCAAGCGTCTCGTCGTCGATATCCACGCCGACCAGCTCGATCAGCTCGCGCTTCCGGTCCTTGGCGACCATATGGCATCCGTAGCCTGTGCCGCAAGCGATGTCCAGCACCCTGCCCTTGATGTACGGCGTTGCGAAGTAATAGCGGGCGATATGCTCCAGCAGCATGCCGTTCATCGGTTTCATCAGCTTGGGAATGATGCGTTCCCCTGTCCATTCAAGCAAATCCATCACCGTTTCCTCATTTTTTCTTCTTCACATCTTACCCTATTCGCCTGTGCGAGGAAACCTGGTGGGACAGATACGACTGCGCAACCATACCTGGTTGTTAAGAAAAATGTAAGAGTTTTCTATGCTCTTTTGTTAAAACTGATCGGTAAGATAGAACCAGATAGAATTCACAAGGTGGGACTTTTCATGACGAACTACAATGTCCTTGTCGTCGATGATGAACGGGAAATCAGGGACGCGATTGAAATTTATCTCAAGAACGAATCGATTACCGTGTACAAGGCGGGGGACGGACTGGAGGCGCTGGATATCCTGTCGGAGGAAGACATCCACCTCATTATTTTGGACATCATGATGCCAAAGATGGACGGAATCACGGCGACGTTCAAAATCCGGCAGGAGCGGAACATACCGATTATCATGCTGTCGGCCAAATCGGAGGACACCGACAAAATTCTCGGCCTGAACGTCGGAGCCGACGATTACGTCACCAAGCCGTTTCATCCCCTGGAGCTGGTTGCCCGCGTAAAGTCGCAGCTGCGCCGCTACACCAATCTGGGCAACTACAAGTCCGCAGACGACGAAATCCAGGTGCGCGGGCTGACCTTGAACAAGAGCACGAAGACCGTCACCGTCGATGGCAACGACGTGCGCTTGACTGCGACCGAATACAAGATTTTGGAGCTGCTGATGGATAACAAGGGGCGCGTCTTCTCGATCGAGGAAATCTACGAGCGCGTCTGGAGGGAGCCTTATTTAGGAGCCGAGAACACCGTCGCGGTGCACGTGCGGCGCATTCGGGAGAAGATCGAGATCAACCCGAAAGATCCGAAGTATTTAAAGGTGGTATGGGGAATTGGATACAAAATTGAAAAATAGCCGCAATGTACTGCTTGCCGCTCTTTCCTTTCTGTTGACAACGACTCTCGCTTTACTGACCGTCGTGGACCTTTACGACAACGGCCGGTACTTGCGGGAAGATTACTATTTTGACAGCGACTCCTTTTACAGCGAGCTTTCTACCGAAGTGGATTTGATACGGGCCGTCCATGTCGATTACGCCGGATTCCCTAGCAAAAGTCCCAAGGAGAAGCTCGATAAGGACTTATTGAGTCAACTAAATGAACAACGGAATCAATCCTTGGCAGACAAGAAGCAGGAGATCCAGGAGCGCTATGCCGCTCTCATCCAGCAAGCGCAACAAGCAGGCAAAGCAGAAGAAGTTGCCAAGCTGAAAATGGATGAAGAAAATGCGATCAAGGCAGCCAGCAGCGAGGTCGAGGCATCTTGGGAGAAGCAAGTCCAGGAACATGCTGTCGCCGTCGATCAAGAATACGAAGAACGGCAAAACAGCCTGGCCTTCCGGGACAGCTCTTTCAAATACTATATTCTGGATGGCAAACGAAGCTGGGTCTATACCAATATCGACCACCAGCCGACAGCTTCGGAACTGCGCGAGGTCGCCCTGTTTTCCTTCCAGTTCCCGCAAAACGCTCCGGACCGGTCCAGCAAATTTTCCGGGTTGAGTCGCTCTTTTCAGAGCAACCAATGGAAAGGGGTCATCTACGTTCCGATCCAGCCTGACGGATACAGCCAGATCCATGCGGACGCGACCTACTTCGATTCCGTGCGGGAACGGCTGATGATCGAGTGCGGCCTCCTCGCCGCCGCTGTGATCGCCAGCGTGTTTCTGCTGCGGTATTTATCCGCGCAAAACGCCGTCCAGCAGCTCCCGGTAGTGCAAAAGAGCCTGGCCGTTCTACGGCGCATTCCGCTGGACATCCGCATCGTCCTGCTGATCCCCGCCCTCACGATCTACCTGGTCACGGCGTCTGAAGCACCGTTTTTCTCCTTGCCCATCCGGTTTGCACATATCTTTACCCTGATGGTCATGCTCCCCCTGACCGCCTTTTTCCTTCTGTACGTAATCGAAGGGTGGCAGATGTACAACGACGGGACGAAATTGCGCGAACAATGGCAAAGAAGCCTGTTTTACCGTCAACGCTCCATTTTGAAAGAAAGCTATGCCAACCGCAGCGTCTTTTTCAAGGTGGCTCTCATCTTCGCGCTCACAGTCGGTCTGGGCATGAGTATAGCGATTGGAATGGTAGCGATCGCGAAAGGGGCCGGCGCATTGCTGATTCTCGCCTTTTTGTACGGGATGTTTTACCTCGTCTGCGTCCTGCCCTACATCTTCCGGCGAATCGCGCTGATGAACAGGGTCTTGCTCGGAGCGGCCCAGATGGCGGCAGGCGACCTTCATACGACGATCGTAGCGAAGCCCCGCGGCAAGCTGGCGGACCTGGCCCACTCCCTGAACAACATCAAGCAAGGGATGCAGCACTCGGTGGAAAGCCAGATGAAAAGCGAGCGGCTCAAATCGGAGCTGATTACCAATGTCTCGCACGATCTGAAGACGCCGCTGACCTCGATCATCAACTATGTCGACCTGCTCAAGCGCGAAGACCTGACGCAGGAAGAAATCCGCAGCTACGTTGATGTCCTCGAGCGCAAAACGAACCGTCTGAAAGTGCTGATCGACGACCTGTTCGAAGCCGCGAAAACAGCGAGTGGTGCGGTAGAGCTGAACATCGAGCAGGTGAACGTCGCATCCTTGCTCAATCAGGCCATCGCCGAGTTCAGCGACAAGATCGAGGAATCGTCCTTGACCTTCCGCGTCAATATCGAGCAGCAAAAGATCTACGCTCCTCTCGACGGCAAAAAAACGTGGCGGGTATTCGAGAATTTGATCGGAAATGCGCTCAAGTACTCCATGCCGAACACGAGGGTGCACATCCATTTGTACGAGCAAGGGGATGAAATCACCCTGACGATCAAAAACGTCTCCGCCTACGAAATCGACTTTGCCGCCGAGGAATTGTTCGAGCGTTTCAAACGGGCCGACCAATCGCGCAATACGGAAGGCTCCGGCCTCGGCCTGGCCATCGCCAAAAGCATCGTCGAGCTGCAAGGAGGCAAGCTCAGCATCGATATCGACGGAGACTACTTCAAAGTCATCGTCACCTTCCGCCGATAGAGGCGACAACAGAGAAAAGCCAACCACCGTAAGCAGGGTGATTGGCTTTTTTCCTGTTATTTCTCCTGTTTCTTCATACGAAATGACGCTCCACCAACTGCTGAATTCCCGTCGCGACCTCCTGTTCGTCCGGCCCGCTCACCTCGAAGGCAATCTCTTCTCCCTCTTTCACACCGAGCGCCATGACACCGAGGATGCTCTTGCCATTGGCTTCCTTGCCGTTGTAGATCATTTTGACAGTCGATTGATGCTGGTTGAGCAGATGGACCAATACAGATGCGGGGCGTGCATGGAGGCCTCCGCTGACGGTTACTTCCACAGTGATCCGGATCATTTCCTCTCTCCCTTCTCGCATTCGGCTCAGGCAAACAGTCTCACGATGGGCACACGATTTTGGTTTGATCGTTCGTCTCTGCGGCACTGGCCGCTTCGAATATGCCTGCCCGGCACGTTTCCCCCGCTTGTTTACGAAACCGGTTTGAAAAACTGGGGCAAATGCTCTTTATGGGCCTCCAGCATTTCGTCCAGAAGCTTTTTCGCGATCGCATCGGACGCGACCAACGGGTTGATCGTCATCGCCAGCAAGGCCTGATGGTAGTCCCCCGTGACAGCCGCTTCCGCTGCGACCCGTTCGAACGACTTGATTTGCTGGACCAATCCGCGCACTGGCACAGGCAGGTCACCCACAGCCAGCGGGATCGGCCCTTCCCGCGTAATCACGCAGTTGACCTCGACTGCGGAATCATCGGGAATGCTCGCGATCGCGCCATTGTTGCGCACGTTGACCGGCTGAATGTCGCGCCTGTCGTTGTAGAGGGAATCGATCAGATTGCAAGCGGCTTCGCTGTAGTACGCTCCGCCCCGCAGCTCCAGCTGGGGAGGCTTGATGGCTAGCTCCGGATCCTTGTAGAGCTCAAACAGCTCCTCTTCCACCTTTTTCACCACTTCTGCGCGCGTCCCGTTCTTCTGCGCCTCTTCCAGCTCATGCTCCAGCATCGCTTTGGTCTGGTAGTAATAGCGGTGGTACGGGCACGGCAGGATGCCCAGCGCTTTGAGAAAATCCTTGTCCCAGCCCAAATCCAGGATGTTTTTCATCGTGATCCCGGTCTGTTCTCCCGACAGCTTGTCGATCACTTGCGCCGTCACGTTTTCCCCGTCCACGTATACCCCAAGGCCAAACACCATGTGATTTAGTCCGGCAAAGTCGATGTGCACCCGCTCCTGCTCCACTCCCAGGAGAGAGGATACGCCCATTTTCATTCCGATCGGCACGTTGCACAGGCCAATGACCTTTCGTCGGCTGGTGTACCGCAGCACCGCCTCGGTCACCATCCCGGCAGGGTTTGTGAAGTTGATCAGCCAGGCGTCCGGGCAAAGCTCCTCCATGTCGCGGCAAATATCCAGGATCACGGGGATCGTGCGCAATCCTTTGAACAGGCCGCCCGGGCCGTTGGTCTCCTGTCCGATCACCCCGTACTTGAGCGGGATTGTTTCATCTTTGATCCGCGCATCCAGCAAGCCTACGCGTATCTGCGTCGTGACGAAATCGGCCCCCTCCAGTGCCTTTCTTCGGTCCAGCGTCAGGCGGATGTCGATGGGGACCCCGGCCTTCTCCACCATTCGTTTGGCCAGCGCTCCCACGATCTGCAGCTTCTTTTCCCCTGCCGGAATATCCACCAGCCACAATTCCCGGACGGGCAGTTCGTCGTACCGCTTGATAAAACCTTCGACCAGTTCAGGCGTGTAGCTGGATCCGCCGCCTATGGTCACGATCTTGATTCCGCTCACACTCCCGCCCCCTTGCTCTCGTGAATATGGCCGTACAGCTCGACAAATTCGCTGGCCAAATCTTTGATCGTCATCGCATTCATCAAATGATCCTGGGCATGTATCAACAACATGCTGATTTCCGTCTTCTCCCCCCGCACTTCGCTTTGGATAAAGGCAGTCTGGTTCCGGTGGGCAAGGCTCAGCTCTTCCCCTGCCTGCTCCAATGCTTTTTGCGCCCCTGCCATGTCTTTGTTCTTCGCGAGGGCGATCGCTTCCATCGCCAGGCTTCTCGCGTTGCCTCCGTGCAGGATTAGTTGAAAGATCACTTCTGTATGGTCCACGTCTATCTCCACCTATCCGATATCGTTAAAGGTCACGAGCTGCACCTTTCTGTCCCTGATGTATTCCCTTACCTCCGGCGAGGTCAGAATCTGCAGCTCTCTCGCGCGCTGCCTCGCATAGGAGCTGCCCGTCAGCAGTTCCTCGTCCAGGTACGCCGGATGGCACATGATTTCGGCCGACGAACAACCGGAGAGCCCTTCTACGATGCCAAAGAGCGTATCCGCTGTCAGGCCGTCCCCGTAAAAGTGATGGGAAAAGCCTTGCGTGGTTGGAACCGGCAGATGATCTCCCCGCTGTTGTCCGAATACCCATGGATACCGTACCGGCAGTCGGAAGCGTTCGGCCAGGCGCAGGACCACCGGCAAGATCGCCTCATGCGCATGGACGTGATGGTGGCTGTCGATGTGCGACGGCCTTCTCCCCGTGCGGAAAAACCGCTCCAGCTGCGCCGTAAATTCCCGCTCCACTTCCTCCGCGGAGACGTCCGCCAAATGGGCCTGCCCCCGCCGAAACGCACCGTATTCATCGGTGAGCGACGGTACGTTCGGCTCCAGGGGAGCGCCGCACGTCAGCACGAGATGGATGCCGACACCCAGGGACGGGTGGTTCTCAGCCAGCCGAAACGCGTGCTCCACCCCCGGCATGTTCATCATCATGGTGGCGGAGGAGACGATTCCGTCCGTATGTGCCTCCACAATTCCCAGATTGACGCCTTTCGAATAGCCAAAATCGTCCGCATTTACGATCAGTTTCACGGCAAATCACATCTCCCGGAATGGTTACAGCGAAGCAGCCTTGTCGCTTGCACTCGAGGCTTTCTCCTCCGCCAGCTTTTGTTTATCCCACAATCTGAAGAACGGGTAGTAAATCAAGAGGGCGATCACAAAATTGACGAGCTGAAGCACGCTGCCCGAAATCTTCCCGCCTGTCGCCAAATAGCCGCTGATGATCGGTGGCGTCGTCCACGGAACAGCGACACCGCTCGGCTTTGCCACCCATCCGAGAGTCATCGCCGCATAACTGATGACGACCAGTACGATCGGCGCCACGATGAACGGAATAATCAGAAGTGGATTCATGACGATCGGCATTCCGAATATCACGGGCTCGTTGATGTTAAACAGCCCCGGACCCATCGACAGCCTGCCGATGTTCTTCATCTGCTCGCTGCGCGCCCGAAACATCATGAGCAACACCAGGGCGAGAGTCGCACCGGAGCCGCCTGCGTAGACCCACATATCAAAAAACTGTTTGGTGACGATGTTTGGCAGCTCAGCGCCCGCACTGGCCTGGAAGATGGCCCGATTCTGATCCATCAGCGAGAGCCATATGGGACCGAGCACCCCTTCGACGATGGCTGCCCCGTGCAGGCCCAGCGACCAGAGCACGTGCACCAGCAGCACGGCGATGATTGCCCCAAACAAACTTCCGCCGAGTGTGTTCAGCGGCCCGACCAGCAAGTCGGCGACGATATTGTGGATGCTTTGAAAGGAGGTATTCTCAATGAGGATGCGCAGCAGCCAGACGACCAGCAGCACCACAGCAGCGGGTATCAGCGCCACGAACGAGCGGGATACCGCTGGAGGCACTCCTTCCGGCATCGTAATGACGATTTTCTTTTGGATGATTTTGCGGTAAATTTCCGTGGACAAAATCGCGAGGATCATGGCGACGAACAGGCCTTTGCTGCCCATCAGCGCGACGGGAATGACACCGCCTACCTCTACGGCTGCGCCTGCTCCCTCAGGCGTGAACATCGTCGTATAGGGAGTCGCAAGCAGGAAGGAGGCTACAGAGATCGCTCCGGCGGACAAGGGATCCACCTTGTATTTTTCCGCCAGCCGGTAGGCGACGCCGAAGCTGACGATCAACGCCATGATGTCAAAGGTGGCATTGACCGGATACAGCAGCTTGGTGAGCCATTTGTCCCCGAAAATGCCGCTCATGAAATCGCTGTAGCCAGGAATAGGTATGAAGCCGATGATAAGAAACAGGGAGCCGATAATCAGCAGGGGCATCGTCAAAATGATGCCGTCCCGAATGGCTTGCAAATGCTTTTGTTCCGCGATCCTGCCCGCCACCGGCATCACGCGGTTTTCCAGGAAAGAAATATATCCCGCCATACGCACCCTCCTCTATTTTTTTAGACGAAGCGCAAACTCCAGCACATTTTTACCGTTCAACGTACCGTAGTCGATCGTGCTGATGACATCCACCGGAATCCCCCGGGCTTCCCCCTCCTTCTTCAGCCCGGGCAGCTTGTAGCGAACCTGGGGCCCCAAAAGCAGCACCTCGGCCTGGTCGATATGGTTCTTGACCTCGTCGGCGGAAACCGCCCAAATCTTCGCCGTGATGCCCTTTTCCTCGGCCGCTTGTTCCATCTTTTGCACCAGCAGGCTGGTAGACATCCCCGCATTGCAACACAGCAAAATTTTCAAATACGCACCCTCCCTCCGTCTTCGGATATGCCTCTTCTACATTAGCAAGCCGCATGCCAAAACACGATTCATGTATGCGCTTTCAACAGCGATCCGGCTTTCCCCGCATTTCTCGAGCCCCCTCCCTCGTAGTGTTTTCGGGAGAACGCTTTACTGTTTCGACTTTTTCGGCTCGAAACACAAAAAATAAAACACTAATCACACTAGTGTTTTATTGTGTAAAAAGAAATTCATGATATAGCACACATCGTCTTCGCTCATCGTGACCTCGTATTGGTCTTCCAGCGGTTTCAGCTCGTGGCGGATGACGCTGTACAGTTTTTTGTGGTCAGCGAGAAAGCTCTCCTTGCCGGCGTAGTCGACCGTCGGGAGACCCGCCTTGAGGCGATCGACCAGGCATGAGAGGTGCAGGTAGGCGCCAATCCTCGTGTCGAATACGAGCACGTCTTGCAGCCTCTCCTCCATCCGCGACACGCACACCCTCACATCTGCCAGAACTCGCTGTCCCTCGACCATGGTCAGATGCTCCCCGAGCGTTTCCGTCATTTTCAGAAACGCTTCTTCCAGGTCGATCATCTGCTGGATGTCTTGCAGAGCCTCCCCGTTCAGGACATCGTCCATCCCGTAGCAGCGCAGATCCTTGTCCAGCATGTAGTTGCTCACGATGCAGAGCACCTTCCGCTCTTCCTTGATCCGTTTCAATTGGGCTTTCGCCTGCGTTTTGTCGATCAGCTGCAGCGGTATGATCTCCAATAGCTGGACGTCGTAGCGCAGACGGCTCTCCAGCATTTTCTTCAGAAACAACGCGCTGCCTTCGCCGGACAAACACGCCGCTACGATCGCGAGCGCCGGCGTATGCCCCTTGGCCGGCTCCTTCGCTGGCTCATCCTTCTGGAAAAGCGAGAGACTGCTGACATCGCGATGCACGTCCTCCAGTGAATGTCCAAGCATGGCCTTGCGGGTGGCTTCGATGACGTGTGGCGTGCTCACCATGGAAATCACCTTTACCGGAATCCCTGCTTCCTTCTCGATGATTTCCCCGAAGCCCAGCAGCGAGCCCATGTCCACGAGCAGCAGCAGTCCCGCCTTGCTTCCGATGTCCTTGGCCACCTTGATCGCCTGCTCCAGCACTTTCATGTACTCTTCTTCCAGCGGCAAATCGATTGCTCTGGCGTACTGCGTGACGAGCAGCCGGTTGGCCACCTCCACCATGGCAGTCGCCCCGCCGCTTCCGTGCGTGATGACCAGCACCCCGATCGTTTCCCGCTCTTCCTGCTCGCTCTCGTCGTCCAGCACGAAAAACATCGTGAGATAGCCAGCCTCATCGATCGGCAAGTCCATCAGGATGGCTTCCTCGATCATCCGGACACATTCCAGCGCCACGGCGAACTCTTTCTTGTACTTGATGCGCACGCTGTTGATATGGGGATTCGTGATTTGCTTGCCCTGGGCGAGCCGTTCCTTGGAAGTCTGGATGTGCAGGGCGAGCCCGTAGATGACCTTTTGACTCAGGATTTTCCCCAGCCGGGCTTCGGCAAAGCGCACGATCTCCTCCACCAGATTGACGATGATCGGATCGATGATGCGCGACATGTCTTCCTTGTTGATGCGCTGGTGGACGCCCTTGATAAACCGCGTGAAATAGTTTTCCAGATCGAACTCCAGCTCTTCTTCGCTGACGCCCTGATTGCGCAGCTCGTGTATTTTCTGCTCGATTTTTTCGTAGACGCTGTCCGCCGCATCCTCCGGTTCCCTCTCGATGAAGATGCTTTCCTGCGTGGGCTGCACCACAAAGGTCTTGTGATCCTTCCCGACCAGCTCTTCCAATTCGGCCTTCCGTTCCTTGGCCAGCAGCAGCCCTTGCTTGACGTGATGGGGCAAATCCTGGACGGACACCTGCAGCGTTCTCTTTTTCAGCGAAAGAAAATCGGCGTAGGCGCTCGCGCACGTCAGCTGGACATCCGTTTTCAGCTGCCCGATATTGTTGGGGCAATGATACGACAAAAAAGCGTGGATCGCGGTCGCCGAGATCTGGATCTCCCTCCCCAGGCGAAACGCCTCTTCGCGAAACAGATTCATCAAGAGCCCGTATCTTTCTTCCACTCCCCGCTCGACGAGGGACGGCAGCTTGATGATCATCGGAATCCGCCGAATAAACGTCTTGAGCAGGCTGGACTCCGGATTTTCCGTCGTCGCCGATATGATCTGGACCTGTGCCGTACGCTCGACCTCCGTCTCTCCTACGCGGCGAAAGGTTCCCTTGTCCATGAATGTGAAAAAGATCTCCTGCCCTTCTGCCGGCAGGCGATGCACCTCGTCCAGAAAAAGAATGCCTCCGTCCGCTTTCTCCACGAGTCCTCTGCGGTCGTTTTCCGCACCGGTGTAGGCGCCCTTTTTCACCCCGAACAGCTGGCTGTACAAAAGCTGGGGGTTGTTGGCGTAGTCGGCGCAATTGAACACGACGAACGGAGCCTGTTTGTCCAGCCGTCCGATATCGATGGCAAACTCGTGGATCAGCCCGGCAAACCCCGACTTGCCCACTCCGGTTTCCCCCAGGATGAGGCAGTGCATTCCCCGTGGCGGGTACAGCACCGCTGCCTTTGCCTGCTCGATCGGGGTGATCAGGCTTTTGTTCGCCTTCGCGAGCCGGTCCAGGGCCGTCTCTGCCGGATATAGCTCCTCGCCCGCCTGCTTCGCGTAAAACAGGGTCGGCCTGCCACTTTCCTTTTCAATCCTGCCGTCCTTCCACAAGCGGTTCAAATCGCTGCTCACATTGGCTCGGCTAAGTCCGAGAAGGTCCGCCAGCTCGCTCGCGCTTATTCGTCTGTTTGGTCCCAGCTCCATGAACTTCTGGTAAACCAAATCCAATCGCTTCATGTTTTCACCTGCCGCCCAAAGAGATGAACAATCTCCTCCATGCGCATTCATTTCCACAGCAAAATGGAAAAACCTCCCTATCGAAAAGATATGAATACCGTATATATTAAATTCTCCACCAGCCGAAATCCATTTTCTGAAAAATGGAGAGTTTTGCCGCTTCTGACACTGCCGTACGGTATAATAGACGAAAGCGAACCGACAGGAGAACATCCTACCATGATGGTATTCACATTGTTTACGATATGGGCGCTCGGCCTGCTCGTTCTGTTCACGGATCCGAAGCGCACATCCATCCGCTGGGCGAGTGCCACGGCATTTATCGGAGGAGGCGGCTTTTTCTCCGCCGTGATCGACGAAAACGTCCTGCCGCACTGGGCAGACACGTTCGCGCTTCACCCCGGCTGGAGCAGCGCTCTGGCGTTTGTGAGCAGATGTGCTTCCTTTTTGACCCAGACAGGGCTGCCGTACGCGTTTTTGATGTTTGCAGTCCATTCCAGCGAGTCCCTTTCCGGGAGAACCAAGCTTATCACCCAGTACGCGGCTTTGATTCCGCCGCTGATCATGCTGGCGATAACGCCGATCTACCCGGTGCTGTCCTTCAACTACTGGATCATGATCTTCTGGGTCTTCCCGTATTTTCTGGCGGCAAGCGCGATGCTGATCCTGCAGTATCGCAGGGAAAAGGACCCGCTGGTGAAGAAAAACAGCTTCTTCACCAACGCGCTCATCATCGTGCCGCTCTTTTTCGTCTTTATCTTCATCTACGCCATGCGGATCCAAAACGATTACGAAGCTTGGCGCTACAACATGCTGGTCGTCGGCGTCCAATTCGTTCTGATTGTTGCGATCAGTCTGAAATACGGCTTTCTCGGCGTACGCCTCCGCGTGGAAAAGCGACGTCTGGACAGTACGCTGCGGGCTTTGACTTCAGGGGCGCAAATCATCAACCATACAATCAAGAACGAAGTCGGAAAAATCTCGCTTTACGCCGACCGGATCGACTCCTACGCCGAGGATACCGGACAGCCGGAGCTGCGCGAGGATGCAGCCGTCCTGCTGCAGTCCTCCCAGCATATTCTGGATATGATGAACCGCATTCAGGGGCAGCTGCGGGACGTGATTTTACAGGAAGAGACGACAATGCCGGGCCAGTTGATCCGGCAGGTCATCCAGACGCTTCAGCCGTACGCCGCCAAGCACAACGTCGACGTGCTGACCGAGCTGGACGAGACGCTCAGGCTTGCCTGCGATCCTGTGCAGGTCCGGGAAATTCTCACCAATCTTTGCATGAACGCCTTCGAAGCGATGAGAACGGGCGGCACTCTGCAGCTGCAGCTGTTTCTGTCCAAAAAGCACCTGGTCATCGCCGTCGAGGACACCGGGACAGGCATCTCCAAAGAGAATCTGCCGCATGTGCTCGATCCGTTTTTCTCGACCAAAAAAACCGGCCAAAACTTCGGCCTCGGTTTGTCGTACTGCTACAACGTCATGCAGAAGCACCAGGGCACCCTGGAAATTGAAAGCGAGCAGGGAAAGGGGACGACGGTCTTTCTCCTGTTTCCCAAAAAACGTGTAGAAGGGAGGACGTAAGCGAAGTGGAACCAATCAATGTCTTTCTCGTAGAAGACGATCCAGTCTGGCGCAAAGGACTGGTCGATTACCTGAACAAGCAGCCGGACATCTCCGTCATCGGCGAAGCCGGGACCAAGGAAGAAGCGATCGCGCAATTTACCCCCGAGGGCGTCGACGTGGTGCTGATGGACATCAACCTCACCGAAAACAACCTGGACGGCATCGAGACGGCTGTCGCGTTTATCGGGGCCGCCCCAGACTGCAAAATCATCATGCTCACCTCGCTGACGGCTGAGGACGTCATCGTCGAGTCCTTCTCGGCCGGCGCGGTCAATTACATCAGCAAAGCCAGCTTCAAGGAAATCCCCGATGCGATCCGTGCTGCCCATCTGTGGCAATCCGCGATCCATCCCACTGCTGCCGCGGCGCTGCGCAATGAGTTTTTGCGCATGAAAAACGAGGAAAACCAGAAGCTGCTGTCTCCAGCGGAAAAGGAAATCCTCCAGCTCATCCATCAGGGGCACACCCAGACGCAAATCGAGCAGTCCTTGCACATCACCAAGCGCACGATCAAGAACCACATCAACCGCATCCTCAAAAAAATGGGCGTCAAAACGAGCAAGGAAGCGGCAGCCAAGGCCAGCCAGAAAAAGCTGTTCTAGCCAGCGCCGGGGCCGCTTTTGCCCGCGCTGCCGTCATCTCTGATTAGGATCTATGACCAGGTACCAATGAAAGTTGGTACTTTTTTTAACCCCCCCACTCTTTACAATGAAAGCTATCAACGAGCAATTATTATTTGTAAAGGTGTGGTTCCCATGTTTCTCGTTCATGCCTTCCTGAAAGCCATCCTGCTGCTCTGGTTCCGTCCTCGCGTCCAGGGCCTGCGCAAAATCGATCTCTCTCAGCCTTCGATCATCATACCCAACCACGTATCACTCCTCGACGCTGCGCTTCTCTCGTTCTTCCTGCCAAAAGAAGCCGCGTTCGTCGTCAATACGGATATCGCCAAAAAATTCTCGTTCTTTCTGCGTTTCCGCAAGGCTATCGCGGTCGATCCGCTCAATCCGTACTCGATTCGCCATATGCTGCGGGTGATCCGCAGCGGCGAGACGCTGGTCATTTTCCCGGAAGGCCGCATTACCACGACGGGCGGCTTGATGAAAATCTACAGCGGCGTCGGCTATCTTGCCATGCGGACTGGCGCCACCGTCTATCCCGTCGCCATCCAAGGCCTGGAGCGCTCCGTGTTCTCGTATCTGAAAGGAAAGCTGCGCCTCCTGTGGTTCCCGCAAGTATCGATCAGCGTCGGCACGCCCTTTACCATCGAGCGAGACGAAGCGCTGTCCATGCGCGAGCAAAAAGCTGGCGCGAGCGACCTGATCCTGCGCACCCTGCAGGATGAGCTGTTCCAAAGCCGGATGAAGCAAAACGTCAATCTGTTCGACGAAGTCCTGGAGGCCGCCCGCATCAATGGAGCCCGGATGGAAATCGCCAAGGACATGACCAGCGCGATCAACTACCGCACGCTGCTGATCGGCAGCTATCTCCTGGGCGAAAAGCTGAAGGCACGTCTCCTGGGCAAACCGGTCGTCGGCGTGTTCCTCCCGAACTCGGTCGGCCACCTGATCACGCTCACTTCCTTGTTCCGCATCGGGAAAACACCGGCGATCCTGAACTTCTCCCTCGGCGCCCGTTCTCTTCTCGAATGCTGCGAAACGGCTCACATCGACACGATCCTGACCTCGCGCGTCTTTATCGAAAAAGGCAAGCTGGAGCACGTCATCGACGCTATGGAGCCCCAGATGAACATCGTTTATCTGGAGGACCTGAAAGCATCCGCTACGACGCTCGACAAACTGGCCGCCCTGGTTCGCTACATGACCAGACAAAAGGCACAGTCGCTCGAAAACGAACTGATTCTGTTTACATCCGGCAGCGAAAGCAAACCGAAAGGCGTCGTCCTGACGCACACCAACCTGTACGCGAATATCCAGCAGGTGACAAGCGTCATCGACATCACGTCCCGTGACAAGTTCTTCAACGCGCTGCCGATGTTCCATAGCTTTGGGCTCACGGCAGGGACGCTCCTGCCTGTCATTAAAGGCATTCCGGTCTTCCTGTACCCCAGCCCCTTGCACTACAAGGCGATCTCCGAGCTGGTGTACGACCAGAATGCGACGATCCTGTTCGGCACCTCGACCTTCATGGCCGGCTATGGCCGGATGGCTCACCCGTACAACTTCTACTCCTTGCGGTACGTGTTTGCAGGAGCGGAAAAGCTGAAAGACGATGTGCGGAAGCTGTGGATGGAGAAATTCGGCGTGCGAATCTTCGAAGGCTACGGCGCTACCGAGACTGCCCCGATCCTGTCGCTGAACACCCCTTTGGCCAACAAGCCGGGAACTGTCGGCCGCCTGATGCCGGGCATGTCGTACCGCCTGGAGCCGGTCGAGGGCATCGAGAAAGGCGGACAGCTCCTGGTCAAAGGCCCCAACGTGATGAAGGGGTACATGATCCACGGGCAAGGCTTCGTGCCCGCAGAAGAATGGTACCAGACGGGAGATTTGGTCGAGGCGGACCGGGACGGCTTCCTCACCATCCAATCCCGCCTGAAGCGCTTCGCCAAAATCGGCGGCGAGATGGTGTCGCTCAATCTCGTCGAGGAGCTCGCCATGACGTGCTTCGGGCACTCCGGCTTCGCCGCCATCACCGTAAGCGACCCGCGCAAGGGCGAGCGCGTGCTGCTCTACACCACCGACGAAACCGTCCAACTGAGCCAGCTGCGCGCCTACTTGAGCGAGAAGCAATACTCGCCGTTGCTCATCCCCGGGGCGATGAGGCACATCAAGGAACTGCCGCTCCTGGGCAGCGGAAAAACCGATTACGTCAGTCTGAAACAGCTGGCAGAAAGCGAGAGGGAATGACCGTGAAGACGTCGATGCAACCTTTGCAAGCCTTGTATTTTACCCAGTTCCTGTCTGCCTTTGCCGACAACATGATCTTGTTTGTAATCGCAAACCTGCTGCGGGAGAACGGCTTTTCTCCCGCCATGCTCGCACTCGTCTCCATATCGTTTTTTCTTCCGTACATTTTTCTCGCGCCGTTGGTCGGACCGTTCGCCGACAAGCATCCGAAGTCGTTCGTGCTCGTCATCGGCAACCTGGTCAAGGCCATCGGGGTCCTGCTGCTGTTTGTCATCGATCACTCAAGCATTTTGCTGCTCATGCTCTCCTACTTCACCGTAGGGGTGGGAGCTGTCGTATACTCTCCGGCCAAATACGGGATCTTGCCAGAACTGACGAAGGGCGAGGATGAGCTGTTCCGGGCCAACGCCAGGATCGAAGCGTACACGATCATCGCCATCCTGCTCGGAATCGGCGGAGGCGGGGCGATCGCTTCCATCGCCTCTCCCCTCATCTCGTCGGGGATGTGCCTGCTTCTCTACCTGCTGTCGCTCGCTATGACTTTCTTTATCCCGCGTCTGAAGGGAAACGCGAACATCCGCTATGGTACGGAAATCCACCGCTTCTTCGCGGACTTCCGCCTACTTTTTCAGCGACCGAACACACGATTTGCGCTCATAGGGACCGGCTCGTTCTGGATGAGCTCGGCCGTCCTGCGCGTGGCGGTGCTGGCCTGGATTCCCGCCGCCCTCAGCATCGACCCGCAAAGCTTTTCGGTCTCGCTGATTTTGGCTACGACGTCGATCGGCATCATCGTAGGGGCGTTCCTGGCTCCGCGCTTGATCCCGCTCAGGCAGTTCACGCGCTCGCTGGCCTACGGCTTCGGGATGTTCCTGATCATCGTTTTGTTCCCGTGGATTCACGTAACCGCGATCGCCATCTGCTTCCTGCTGCTCGTCGGCTTCATGGGCGGAGTCTTCATCATCCCGATGAATACGGTCCTTCAGGAGGAAGGAGGGCAGCTGGTCGGATCCGGAAAAACCATCGCGATCCAAAATTTCGTGGAAAACGCGCTGATGGCGGCAGGATCGGGCATCTACTACCTGATTGTCTACGCGGGTACCTCGATCTCGGGCGCAATCGTCGGCCAAGGGCTGCTGCTCCTGCTGTTCCTGCTGTATCTCGGAGCTTTACGCAAAAAAGAACGCAGCCTGAGCGCATCGTAGCCTTTTGGGTTCCGTTACCGGAGGGTTTCCATACGATAAAGCCATTCTGGGTTCACGTAAAAACCGCGTCCGTTTGTGGGCGCGGTTTTTTGGTCTTATGTTTTACGTTTTTGTCCTACAGCTTTCGGGCTTTACGGCTTTTGCGGCGCAGCAGCGGCAGCCGCTGCCTTCCTCGCCTGATTCAGCTGATGATAGAACTGGCCTTTCGTTTTCGCGCTGGCCAGCTTGGCCGCGTCTACTTTCGCCTTGGCGGAAAACTCGGCGATCTCTTCCTTGGTGACCGCGTCCTTGATGTTGATCGACGCGATGTTGGTGTACTTGCCGTCTTCCGTTTTCGGCACGCTAAGGATGCCAGCGTTGATCAGCTCCACCACATCTGCGCGCTCAGGCGCTGTCGTATCTACACCGACGATCTTCCAGTTGTGCTGCACAGTCGGCTCGTACACGCCCTTTTTCACTTCTTTCAGATAGGCGATGGCGCGGTTGCGGATCGTTCCTTGCGTTTCACCGAAGGCGCTCTCTTCCTTGGACGACCAGAGCTGCTCGAATTTGCGGCCTTCCAGCGCGCCGCCTTTTGCCTGCAGGGCTTCCATTCGGTACGCGTTCATGCCCAGCTTGAGCACATCGTCCGGTTTGATCGGCGTATCGTCCAAGCGGCGCAGGTTGGTAATGCGGCTGCCGTATGGCTTGGTCAGGTCAATCTCGTATTTGACGTTTCCGAAGAAGTCGTTGGTGCTGTATTTGGAAGCGCGGCGCTTGCTGTCGAAGCTGACGGTCACGTCGCCGGGGCGCGCTTGGTTGAAGTAGCCTGCCGCCCACTCCATGTAATCCTTGAGATCTTTGCCTGTCACCTTATAGACGGTGATTTCGCCGCCGGCGTACTGATAGTTGTAGGCGATGTCCTTTTTCTTGATCGGTCCGATATCCAGCTTGGCCTTGTCGTTGTCGATCTGGTGCGCGACGACGTCCGCCTTGCTGTAATAGAGCATCACTTCGTGGAAGAAATCGGACAAAGGCGTCTCCTGGATTTGGACCGTCGGGATTCCTTCGATTTCGTTTTTGTCCACCATGTTCATGCCTTTGAGCTCGGCCACGACGATGTTTGCATCTGCCCGCGCAAACTCGTGGAACGGCTTCAGCTTGGTTTCCAGCTCGGGATCGGACACAGCTGTAGTCCCGTCCGCATTTTTTACAGGAACGGCAGTCGCTTCCTTGCTTTTTAGCACGACTTTGCCGTCTTTCTTTTCAAAGGTCAGGTCGATGCGGGAAAGATGCGTCCCGTATTTATCCGGCTCGGTGATGAGCACGCCGTTGATCTCTTCCTTTTTCACCAGCTTGTGCATGTGGCCGGCGAAGATGGCGGTCAGCTCCGGTACGGCGTTGGCGATGTCGGCTACGCCCGTCCCCGGTATGCCGTTTTCATTTTCGATCCCCATGTGCATGAGGCCGATCATGACGTCTACCTTGCCTTGCAGCTCTTTCACGGCTTTCTTGGTCTCTTCCACCGGATTTTTGACGACCAGGCCATCCAGATGGTCGGTTCCTTTTTCAAAGTCGGAAATCATCGGCGTATCCATCCCGATCACGCCGATCTTGATTCCGTCGCGCTCGACGATCGTGTAGGCAGGCAGGAAGCGCTCGCCGTTTTCCTTGTAAATGTTGCCCGCCAGCACCGGACCTTTGTACTGGCTGCTGATCTTGTCCAGAATGTCCAGACCGAAGTTGAACTCGTGGTTGCCGAATGCCCAGGCGTCATACCCCATCTCGTTCATCGCCACCATCATCGGAGACTGCGGCTGGTCGTTGAACAGCTCTGCAGAGTTGTCCTGAATGGAGTCGCCTGCATCCAGCAAGACGGTGTTGGGATTCTCCTTGCGAATCTCCTTGATCATCGTAAACAGCTGCGTCAGGCTTCCGTTTGGATTGGGGCCGTCCAGCGCGTAATCCCATGGCATGAATCTGCCGTGGATGTCGGACGTACCCAGCAGCGTGATTTTCGTTTCATTTGCTGCTTTTGCTTCTGCTGCCTGTACAGGCGCAGACGCTCCCGCAAAGACACTCCCCATGACCATGGCGGAAAGTGCCATCCCGAGGAAGGTCTTTCCTACTTTTGTTCCCCTTTTGTTCATGTCGTCCCCTCTGTTCTCTATGTTTTCTATGTCTACTGTTTCATAATAGCAGGCCATCCGTCTCGGGACGAACATTTTTTTCCTGCGATTCGGAAAAATAGAAAAAAACCGCGACCTTTTGGGGTCACGGCTTTGCAGCAGCGTGCGTTTGCAGGCAGTCGAGGAACAAATGCCCGTACTTGTCAAATTTGGACTCGCCCACTCCTTTTACCTGGAGCATGGAAGATTTGTCGGTCGGACACAGGATGCTCATTTCTTTCAGCGTGCTGTCGTGGAAAATGACGTACGGCGGCACGCCTTCGCGCTGCGAGATCTCCTTGCGCAGCTCGCGCAGACGCTCGAACAGCTCGTCGTCCTCCTGCTGCTGGACCGGGCGGATGGCGATCTTCTGCCAGACGCGCTCCTCGCCTTTCAGCACCGGCAGGGCCTTGTCCCCCAGCTTTACAGTCGGGTACTGGCTTTCCGTCACCTGCAGATAACCTTCGGCAATCAGCAGCTGGATCAAGTCCGCGATTTCCTTTTCCTTATATTCTTTCATCAGGCCGTACGTCGGCAGCTGATCGAAGCCGAACTGGGTCACCTTCTTGTTTTTGGAGCCTTTCAGCACCTGCGCCACGAGAGCGGCACCGAAGCGTTCGCGCATGCGTTTTACGCAGGAAAAGATCTTTTGCGCTTCCAGGGTGATGTCCGCCAGCTCGGTGTCGTCGGTGCAGTTCGCGCATTGCCCGCACGGCGCGGCGTCTGTCTCTCCGAAGTATTGCACGATGTACTGGGAAAGGCAGCGAGGCGTCCTGCAGTAGTCGATCATGGCGTACAGCTTTTTGTATTCCAGCTCTTTGCGCTCGTCCGACAACGGGTTTTGCTCGATGAAAACGTCTGGGTCTGGATGTCCTGCGGCTGGAACAGCAGGATGCACTCGCTCGGCTCGCCGTCGCGTCCGGCGCGTCCCGCTTCCTGATAGTACGCCTCCAGATTTTTCGGCATGTTGTAGTGGATCACGTAGCGAACGTTGGACTTGTCGATCCCCATCCCAAAGGCGTTGGTGGCAATCATCGTCCGCACGTCGTCGAACAGGAAGGCCTCCTGGTTCTGGGCGCGCTCTTCTTCCGAAAGACCCGCATGGTATTTCGTAACCGAGAACCCGCGCTTGCCCAGATCGGCATGGAGGGCATCGACGTCTTTGCGCGTCGCCGCGTAAATAATTCCCGCTTGCTGACCGTTCGCTCGCAAATAATCGGCGATGAACGCGCGCCGGTTTTCCCCTTTGCGGACGGACAAAATCAGATTGTCCCTGCCGAAGCCGGTGATAAAGGTCTGTTCATCCGCTAAGGAGAGCTGGCGACGAATATCCTCCGTCACTTCGGGGGTAGCGGTGGCGGTCAAAGCCGCCACTACGGGACGCGAAGGCAGCGAGCGCAGGAACCGGGCGATTTCCAGGTAGCTCGGACGGAAATCGTGCCCCCACTGGGATACGCAATGCGCCTCGTCGACCGCCACCAAGGAGATCGGCACGCCCCGGATCAGCGCCTGGAACGATTCGGATTCCAGCCGCTCCGGTGCGATGTACAGGAGCTTGTACTCCCCGCGCGCGGCGAGCCTCAGCCGCTCCCGGACTTCGCCGGCGTCCAGCGAGCTGTTGATCTGCGTGGCGGGGATGCCCATGCTGACCAGGACGTCTACCTGGTCCTTCATCAAGGAAATGAGCGGGGAGACGACGATCGTCACCCCGTCGAAAATCATGGCCGGGACCTGATAGCAAATCGACTTCCCGCCTCCGGTCGGCATGATGCCGAGCGTGTCATGGCCGGACAACAGGCTTTCGATGATCTTTTTCTGGCCCTCCCGAAAGGACGGGTAGCCAAAGTACTTTTGCAAGACTTCCAATGCTTTATCTAGCAAAGAGAATTCACCTTCTCTTCCGAAATGTGTCGTCTATCCGTATCCCTACTAGTGTACTTGCTAGGTTTGGGACAAAACAAGGAAAACAGAGGAATTCTTCCCCCTGCGGTTATCACCAGACGGCCCAATCGGTAAAAGAAGTACCCCAGAACCCCTCCTACCGTATTCAGCAGAAGGTCGTCGACATCAAAGATGCCGATATCCGCCAGGAGCTGCGCGGTTTCCAGACACAGGCTAAAGAGAAAGGACAGGAGCGTGACAGTCAGGAAAGCACCCCGGTTCGGCCGCCGAAGCAACGGAAGCAAGAAGCCAAAGGGCAAAAAAGCCAAGATGTTGCCAATGAAATTGACATGGCGAATCATGCTCTCTCCTGTCGGCAGGTCGTCGAGATAGTGGCGGATTTCATGAAAGAAAATCAGATTTCCCCGGTTGGCCAGACGCTCGCGGATCAGCTCGGGATGAGCCATGCCTGCGGCCATATCGGCACAAAGGCCGCCGAGATCGATCCGGCCGAATTTAAACAGCAAGATTTTGACGACGAGCACCAGATACAGGGCAAACGCGATGAAAACAGCGATCCTCGCCACGATAGCCACACTTTTTTTCATCTGGCTAAAACCCCATTTCCAGCAGTTTTTTCGTTTCCGTAAAACGCGCCTCGTCTGTTTCCGTGCCCATGACGACGGAGATCAGCCGGCGTTCTCCCCGTTTTGCCGTTCCAGTAAAGCAGTAGCCCGCTTCATCTGTAAAGCCTGTCTTTAGTCCGTCCAGGCCCGTGACCCGCATCGAGTCGTCATCGGCCGTCAGCATCAGGTTGGTGCTTGCCACCTGCTCTCCGGTAGACGTCAATTGCACGTACGGTTCCGACGTCAAATCAACGATCTGCGGAAAGTCCGTGATCAGCCGATGAGCCAGCCGTCCTACATCCCGTGCTGTCATCTCGTTTTGCCCGTAATCGTAGGCGAGTCCCGTGGCATTGACGAACCGGGAAGAATCCAGCCCCAGCTCCGCCGCCTTTTGGCTCATCCGATCGGCGAAATTCGCAGTGCTCCCCGCCAAATACTCTCCGATGGCCACGGCAGCGTTGTTCGCGGAGCCTACCGCCATCGCTGCGTACAAATCCCGCAGCGGATAAACTTCGCCCGCTTCGAGGCTGACTCTTGCCCCTTCTACCGTCGCCGCATTTTCCGATATCCGTACCTTGTCTGTCCACGCTGCCCGGCCGTCGCGGATCGCTTCCAGCAGCAAGTACTCGGTCATCATTTTTGACATGCTCGCCACCGGATACGGGGTATCCGCATTCTGACTGTAAAGCACTTCTCCCGACTGTGCATCCAGCAAGATCGCTGCCCGCGCATCCAGCCGCCCCCATGCCTTTTCCCATCTGGCGAGCACGCTCTCCTTCTCCATTCCAAACGGCATCGATGCCAGCAGCCAGGAAATGCCCGCTGCCATGAAGAGCAGCACCACGAGCCTGCCCTTTCTTTTTCTCATGCAAATAAGCCTCCCTCACAGCGTCGTTTACGAACGACTCATCTACCTGCAAGGATAGGCTTTTCGCTTAAAAAAACTCCCAACGATTCCTAAAGAAAGGGTAAAGAGATTATCAATTCGGCGGAACGGTTCGGGGCAACGTCACGGTAAATGTGGTCCACTCCGCATCGCTCGTCACAGAGATTTCGCCCTGGTGCAGGTCGATGATGCTCTTGGCAATCGCCAGCCCCAGCCCCGAACCGCCCGTCTTGGTCGAGCGCGATCCTTCTACGCGGTAAAAGCGTTCGAACAAATTGGGCAGCGCTTCGTCCGGGATCGGCTGTCCGTTGTTTGCGACCGAAAAGGCGACGCCCTCCGGAACATCGAACAGGCGGACCGCGATCGTCGTGCCGTCTTTTCCGTACTTGATCGCATTGGAGATGAGATTTTCGAGCACCCGAACGAGCTTGTCGGTGTCTCCCCACATCTCGACCTTTTCGTCCGGCGTCTCTACCCGCAGCTGCAGGCCGGCTTCGTGGGCGGCGATGCGAAATCCTACCGACACTTGCTCGACCAGCTCCACGAGGTCGAACTGCGTCCGGTTCAAATGGGTGCCGCGATGACGCACTTTGGTGTATTCGAACAGATCGTTGACCAGCACGTTCATCTGCTTCGCCTTTTCATAGGCGATATGGGAGTACTGCTTGATTTGCTGTTCGTCCTGGTACTTTCCTTGTTCGATCAGGCCCAGATACCCCATGATCGAGGTCAACGGCGTGCGCAAATCATGCGAGACGTTCGTGACCAGCTCGTCCTTGGACTGCTCCAACCGCCGCTCCTCCTCCATCGCATCGACAGCGCTTTTGACCAGGGCGTGGATGCTGTCCACGACATCGCCGAGACTGCCCCGAGGCCGTATCGAGATCTGGTGATCGTAGTTTCCCTTCGCGATGTAATGCAGCTCCGTGATGATATGCTCCATCTGCTTCTGCTCGATGTACTTCCGGACACGGACCACTGTCCAGACGGCGAACAGCCCTGTAGCGATCAGCAAAATCACGATCTTGAAGGACTCGATGCCAAAGGTGCCCCGCAGCAGCCATACATACTCCCGGATTTCGGGGATGCGGTACAAGTAGTTGTTGGCGAAAAAGGAGGCCGTCTGGAAAACGGCAAAGAAAATCAGCAGGCTGAGCAGCAGATCGAGTACGATCCTGAAGATGTCCCGGACATTAAGCTTCAATTTTGTAGCCGACCCCCCAGACCGTTTGAATGACCTTTTCTCCATTCGTCGCTTTCTCGAGCTTCTCGCGCAGGTTGCTGATATGGACCATCACGGTTTTGTAGGACACGTAGTTCTCCATTTTCCAGCAGCGGTCAAAGATCTCTTCGGAGCTGAAGACCCGGTTGGGATTGCTGGCGAGCAAAAAGAGGATAGAGAACTCCAGGGCCGTCAGCTTGATCGGCCTGCCTTCCTTGGTCTGCACCATGTGGCTCTGCTTGTCGATAATGAGCGGCCCCGCCTCGATCACGTGGTCCTGCCTTTGCATGGCGCTGCTGTAGTTGGCCCGGCGCAGCAGCGATTTGACGCGGGCGATCACTTCGAGAGGATTGAACGGCTTGGCTACGTAATCGTCCGCGCCCGTCATCAGCCCCATGATCTTGTCCATGTCGTTCGTCTTGGCGCTGGCCATGAGGATGGGGATTTGAGAATGCTTGCGGATGCGTTTCGTGACTTCGATGCCGTCGAGCTTTGGCATCATGACGTCGAGAATGACGAGGTGAAACTCTTTTTGCTCGAGCTTTTCGAGGGCTTCGTCCCCGTCAAACGCTTTTTCGATTTCATAGCCTTCATTGCCGAGGTAAATGGCAAGCAGATCCACGATTTCTTTGTCGTCGTCCACGATTAAGATTCTCATAGCCTCTTACTCCTATTTTCCGATAATTGTAAGTCTCATTACTATAGCAGAGAAAGGTAAAGAAAACATAAAGAAAGCATTTGGCGCTCCGGCTCCAGTGCCGGGGGCGGAAAAAGGGGAAAACGCTCAAGGCTCTTGGGACACTTGCACGGATGCTTTGGCTGGCCAGCTGCATTCCAAAAGAGGAACGGCGTCCAAAAGCAGCCTTATCAGGAGGAATTGGTGAGGCTCGAGAACAGAGCGGATACCTTCTTTGCCAATTTTTTCTGTGGCACTAAACGACACAAAAACCGCTAGCCTGGCTCCGGCTACCGGTTTTCACGTACGCATTATTCACGGAAACGAAGCTCCCCGTCCCCTACTCTTTCGGGTGGATCATCTGCTCGGGGCGGACGATTTGGTCGAATTGTTCTTCCGTCAGCAGGTTGCTTTTGATGGCGGCTTCTTTGAGGGTGAGGCCTTCCTTGTGGGCGAGCTTGGCGACGGCCGCGGCGTTTTCGTAGCCGATATGCGGATTGAGGGCGGTGACGAGCATCAGGGAGTTGTTCAGGTTTTTCTGGATGACCGGCAGGTTGGGCTCGATGCCGACTGCGCAGTTGTCGTTGAAAGAGTGTATGGCGTCCGACAAGAGTCTGGCCGAGCGCAGGAAGTTGTAGATGATGACCGGCTTGAAGACGTTCAGCTCGAAATTGCCCTGGCTTGCGGCGAAGCCGATCGCCGCGTCGTTGCCCATGACCTGGCAGACGACCATCGTCATGGCTTCGCTCTGGGTCGGGTTCACTTTGCCCGGCATGATCGAGCTGCCCGGCTCGTTGGCAGGGATGACGATCTCTCCGATGCCGCTGCGCGGTCCGCTCGCCAGCCATCTGACGTCGTTGGCGATCTTCATCAGGTCGGCGGCCAGCGCCTTCAAAGCCCCGTGGACAAATATGAGCTCGTCATGGCTGGTCAAGGCATGGAACTTGTTGGCGGCTGTCACGAATTTCTTGTTCGTGAGTCTGCTGATTTCGTCGGCGACCATCTCCCCGAAGCGCGGATGCGCATTGATGCCGGTGCCGACGGCAGTACCTCCGATCGCCAGCTCCCGCAGATGCTCGGCGCTCTGGGCAATCATTTTTTCGCTTTTCGCCAGCATTTGCACCCATCCGCTGATCTCCTGGCCCAGCGTCAGTGGCGTTGCATCCTGCAGGTGCGTTCGGCCGATCTTGATGATGTCCATATACGCCTCGCTTTTTTTCTGAAGCGTCTCCCTCAGGACGGCAATCGCAGGCAACACTTGATCTTCGATGGCAGCAAGGCCCGCCATGTGCATCGCTGTGGGAAACGTGTCGTTGGAGCTCTGCGACTTGTTGACGTCGTCATTGGCGTGCACTCGGGCGGCGCTGCCCTTTTGCTCCAGGAGCTGGTTGGCGCGGTGTGCGATGACTTCGTTGACATTCATGTTGGACTGCGTCCCGCTCCCGGTCTGCCAGACGACCAGCGGAAAATGCTCGTCCCATTTTCCTGCGATGACCTCATCGGCTGCCGCTACGATCGCTTCGGCCTTGTCCGGATCGAGCTTGCCCAGCTTCTGGTTCACCGTCGCCGCACTCTTTTTCAGGATGGCAAACATTCGAATGATCTCCAGCGGCATTCGGTCGCCGCCGATTCTGAAATTCTGATAGCTGCGCTGCGTCTGGGCGCCCCACAGTTTATCGGCGGGCACCTTCATTTCTCCCAAGGTGTCCTTCTCGATTCTGTATTCCATTTCCATCCTCCTTTGTATTGTTTTTTCTATTCTCCACCATTATGATGTCCAGCTTTCCCCTATGCGAAAAGAAAAAGACCCAGGCCATCTCCATTCGGATGCCCGAGTCTCCTCGTTCGCAGCTAGCGGCTCTCCACCTCGACGGAAATCACGTGGTCCACCGATTTGACAGAGGTGTATATATCTGTCGTATACGTGTCCTCGGAAGCGATGATCATCATCTCCAGCTTCTGCTGTCCATTGTCCACGTCCTTGACCTTCACTCGTTTGACCTGCAAATTCAAGTGCTTGATTTGCTTGAACACATCATCCAGATCTCCGGTTCCGTCGACCACGATCTTGACAGACAAGTCCCGCTGGCGCAGCGACCGCGGTCCGATCCACCTGAGGATCAGCGGGAACAGGTTGATCGCCAAAATGATGAGGATGGTAGCGGTGACTGCCTCGAAGTAAAAACCGGCCCCGACGGCAATCCCCAGCCCGGAAGCCGCCCATACCATGGAGGCCGTGGTCAACCCGGAAATGACGTCGTTGCTTCTGCGCAGGATCACGCCTGCTCCGAGAAAACCGACCCCGCTGACGATCTGCGCGGCCAGCCGGAGCGGATCCATATTGGTGTGTCCCGGCAAGGAAAACCGGTGTACGGATTCTATCGATACGATCGTGATCAGGCAGCTCGCCACGGAAATGACCATGCTCGTCTTTACGCCGAGCGGCTTGTGCTTGAGCTGCCTGTCTACCCCGATCAGCAATCCCAAAAAGAGGGCGATGCCCAGCTTCATCAAAAAGTCGTACGTCATCAAACTTCTCCTCCCAACCGTTCACGACATGTCAGCTTTTCTGCCACAGATTAATATATTGAGTATATACGCATCTCCACGAAAATAGGAGACATTTTTTCTCGGGTGGTTCAAGCCTATTGTAAACGCGGCGTCCCCCCTTCATGCAAAAAGCGGAAAACCCCTTCGGTAAGGGATCTCCCGCCTCGCTGTCATTTACTGTGAGTCCTGGATTCTGATCATCTTCTTTTGCAGTCCCAGCAACCGCCCGAACAAAAAGATCGCACCGGCTGCCAGTCCGCTGATGAGGCCAATCCAGTAGCCGAACGCCTCCAGGGAGGTGTACTGCGCCAAGACGTATCCGAGCGGGAGTCCGATCACCCAGTACGAGACGAGCGCTACGACGAAGGGGACAGTCACATCCTTATAGCCTCGCAGGACCCCCTGGATCGGAGCCGCTACTGCATCCGAGATGAGGAACAGGATGGAGTACATCAGGAAATGCTGGGTCAAGCGCAGCACATCCAGATCCGTCGTGTAAAATCCGGCTACCTGTTCGTTGAAAAAGAGCAGCCCTATCCCGAACAGCAGCGCCAAAACGAGTGCAATGCCGATCCCCAGGAAGCTGTATCGCCGGGCGTCGTGGTACCGCTTGGCCCCTACCTCAAAGCCGACCAAAATGGTGAGCGCCATCGAAATGCTCATCGGCACCATGTAAATGAACGACGCGAAGTTCATCGCAGCCTGGTGGGCCGCGATCGTAATCGTGCTGTACTCGCTCATAAACAGCGTCACCGCCGCGAAAATGCTGACCTCGAAAAAGATCGACAAGCCGATGGGCAGCCCCAGCTTGAGCAGCTCCTTCCAGGCCTCCATGGAAATGCGGTAAAACTTCTCAAGCAGTCCGTACTCGACAAAGGGATGCACACGCCGTATGACGAACAGGCTGATAAGCAAAATGCACCAGTACGTGATCGCCGAGGCATACCCCGCCCCTACTCCGCCGAGCCGAGGGAAGCCCAGATTTCCGAAGATGAGCACGTAGTTCAGAAACACGTTGATTGGAAGAGAAAACAGCGTGATGATCATGGTCACGCGGGTCTCCCCGAGCGCATCGATAAAGCAGCGAATGACCGTGTACAAAAACAACGGAATGATCCCGATGGCGATGGCATGCAAAAAATCGCGTGCGATGTCATGCACGCTCGGCTCCAGCTCCATCAAATGGAGAACCGGATTCAGCCCCAGGGCCCCGACAGCCATTACCACAAGGGCAATCGCCAAGGCTACGTACATCGCCTGCATGACCGTAAACGGAACCCGGTCCCTGCGGCCTGCTCCAATCATTTGCGCGACCATCGGTGTAACGGCCATCAGAATTCCCGTCAAGCCTGACTGTACGGGCGTCCAGAGGCTGGAGCCGATCGCCACCCCGGCCAAATCGGTCGGGCTCGCATGCCCAGACATGATCGTATCGAAGAACGTCATAGAGAATAGTGCCAGCTGCGAAATCAATATCGGCAAGAGCACGATGAGGAATTGCCGCCATTTTTCACGTAACGAAAGGGTTTCTTTCATGTTTTTCTTCCTTGCCCCAGCGAATTTTATCCTACATGTAAAAGATTATTATAGCAGGATTTACAGAATCATGAAACAAAAAAGGGCGTCCTTCTGATGGAACCCTCCATCTTTTGGACACCCTTCCCCCTACATCAACAACAGAGGAACGACTTTTCCCGCATTTACATCAATCAGTCCCACATCCGTGATCTTCAACGACGGACTGACCGGAAGCGAATGCGTACTGATCGACATAATCGGGTTGTAGTGGTTGTACCCGAGCGACTCCATCGCGCGACGGAGCTGCTCGACCTCCTTGGCCGTCTTTTCCAGCGGCTCCTCGGTCAAAATGCCCCCGACAGGCAAATGCAGGCTGGCGATGACTTCCCCGTTTTCCACCACGTAAAAGCCGCCCTGGTTCTTGATGACTTCATTCGCAGCGACCATCATATCGTGCGGATTGTGGCCCACGACCAGCAGATTGTGATTGTCGTGCGAGTAGCTCGTCGCTACCGCTCCCCGCTTGATTGTATCGCCGCTGATCAGCCCGTAGCCGCGGTTTCCGTTTTTGCCGTAGCGCTCGAATACCGCGATCAACCCGTAGGGGCTCTCCTGCCAGCAAAGCTGCCCGTCCTTCACCTCGACGATTCCGCGATGGTCCTCGGTAAAGGTGGAGCCGTTCTGGACCAGCATGACCCGGCATGGATAGCGGTTGTCAGGAGCATCGCTGCGGACGTGGAAATCGGCTTCGGTCAGAGGCGCGAGCTGAATGCTCTGATAAAAATGAGCAGGGAATTGACGCGGCATCACCTCTTGGCGGTATTCCTCCCGAGCGTCGTACGCCTTTTTCCCGTTTTTATAGACCTCATCGATCACAAGCTCATGAAGGTCGGACACCAGCAGGAAATCAGCCAGCTTTCCTGGTGCGATCGCTCCCCGGTCGTGCATGTTCATCCTTCTGGCCGGGGTAAACGTACTCGCGTAAATGGCCCGCTCCGGCTCCATCCCCATCCGGATCGCCTTTTTCACCAAATGGTTGAGATGCCCGCGCTTGTATAGCGAGTCCGTCATTACGTCATCCGTGACGAAGCAGAAATGCTCGGAAACGTCGTGCTTGAGCAAATACTCCACGACTTCTTCCGTCATGGACTTTTCCTGAATTTCAAGGAACATGCCCGCCGCGATGCGGGCTTCCATCCCTTCCAACGTCTGGTGCGTATGGTCCGAATCGACTCCGGCGTACAGCATCTGGTGCAATTCCAGATCGAGCAGCTTCGGCACGTGCCCCTCGATGACGAGCTTCGGATACTCTTTGCGGATATGCCGGAGGATCCGGTTCGTTTTGCAGTCCGGGTCGGAGATGACATCGACGTAGTTCATGATTTCTCCCAGGCAGATGATCTCCTCGGAGCCCAGGAGCTCGTCGATGTCCTCGATTTCGACGGCACCGCCCGTCGTTTCCATCGCCGTAGCCGGCACGGAGCTCGGAATCGCGTACTTCATATCGACGACGCACTCGCGGCTTGCCTGAATCATTTCCTTGATCCCTTCGATCCCGAAGACATTGGCCATTTCATGCGGCTCCGGCACAATGGTGGTCACGCCGTTTTGGATCAGGGCGTAGGAAAAGGTCTCAGGAGTCACCATCGAGCTTTCGATATGCAGGTGGATGTCGATGAGGCCGGGAATCATGTAGCGTCCTTGCCCATTCACGACTTCCCCTGCTTCAAAGTCTTCCGTACCGCGTTTTCCGATATAGAGGAAGCGGCCGTCCAATACGGCGACGTTTCCTTCGATGAATTTCTTGAAATAGCTGTTGTAGACGCGCACATCCTGAATCAGCAAATCCACTTTCATGAAAAACCCCTCCTGTTGTTAGTCCACCAACACCATTTTGTCTTTCGGGAACAGCAGATTGACCCTCTGGCCGCTCCGGTAAGGGGTCTCCATCTCTTGATTGACCGTGAAATCTCCCAGATCGGTCTCCACGACATACTGGTAGCTGCGGCCAAGGAATGTGCTGACTTTGATGCTCCCTTGCAAGCGATTATGGTCACGGTCCTGCGGCTCGTCCGTCGTCACGATCAGATCGTCGGGCCGCAGGGCGCATTTTTTGCTGGTCGGATTCACCGTGCCCGGATGGTTGGCCGCGATGAACGAATGATCGCCTACGCGCAGCCCGATCTCCCCTTGCTGCTCGATGCGCTCCCCGAAGGTGATGAAGTTCGTAAAGCCGATAAAGCGGGCGATGAACTCCGTCTTCGGGTATTTGAAGATGGTCGCAGGGTCGTCCAGCTGCTCGATAACCCCCTTGTTCATGATCGCCACCTGATCGGAAATGGAGAAGCATTCCTCCTGATCGTGGGACACGTACACGGTCGTGATGCCCAGCTCCTGCTGGATGCGGCGGATTTCCACCCGCATGTTGATCCGCAGGTTGGCGTCTAGATTGCTGAGCGGCTCGTCGAACAGCAGCAGATCCGGCTCGATGACCAGGGCGCGCGCGATCGCCACCCGTTGTCTCTGCCCCCCGGACAGCTCTTTCGGGAAGCGCTTTTCAAAGCCGTTCAGGCTCACGACATCGAGGATGTCCATGACGCGCTTCTTTACGTCGGCTTCGTTTACTTTGCGCAGGCGCAGACCGAACGCCACGTTGTCATAGACGGACAAATGCGGGAAAAGGGCGTAGCTCTGGAACACGAACCCGAAGTTGCGCTTGTTCACTGGGACTCGCGTATAGTCCTTTCCGTCGAAGAGAAACTTCCCCTCCTTTGCCTCCAGGAAGCCGGCGATCAGGCGCAGGGTCGTCGTCTTTCCGCAGCCGCTCGGTCCCAAAAGGGAGATGAGCTGACCTTTTTCGATTCCCAGGTTGAAGTCTTTCAAAATGTACTGATTGTCGTAGGCAACCGATACGTTTTCCAGCGTGAGCAATGCCATGATTTGATGCCTCCGTTATCGTTTTGTAAAGTAGGAAAGCCCCATGAGACGTTCGATGATGAACATGAATACAGCCGTCAAGATCATGAGCAGCACGGAAATGGCTGCAATCGTCGGATCGAAGTTGTTTTCCACGTACGTCAGCATCTGGATCGGCAGCGTGCTTACCCCAGGTCCCGTCATGAATACAGAGATGTCTACGTTGTTGAACGACTCCAGAAACGCAATCAGGATCGCCGCAATAATCCCGGAACGAATATTCGGCAGAACGACCTTGAAGAACGTCCCCATCCGGCTCGCCCCCAGGCTGAGCGCCGCTTCTTCGACCGCGAAGTCAAAGTTGGACAGGCTGGAAGCGACTACCCGGATAATGAACGGGAGCATGACGACGGTGTGGCCCACGAGCAGTCCCGCGTAAATCGGCAGATCGTACACGACGATTACGTATTTGAGCATCGCAAAGCCCATGACGATACCCGGAATCAACACCGGCGAAATAAAGACCGCGTTCAAGGCAGCCTTTCCCTTGAATTGAAAGCGACTGAGCGCATACGCTGCGGGAATCCCCAGCACCAGCGCCAGAAGATTGCCCAGGAGGGAGACGAAGATGGACGTCTTGAACGTCGTCATAAACATCTCCACGTTGAAAATGTTCTCGTACCAGCGCCAGGAGAAGCCTTGCGGCGGGAACCTCAGCACGGTACTCGGTTCGAACGATGTGAAAGAAATAATGATGAGCGGCCCGAGCAAAAACAGAAACACGAGAAGCGTAAACAGGGCCAGCCCGCGATTTTTCTCCTGCATAGCTTCTACCCCTTCGGATTTAGTTTGGTCGCCAGTTTGTTCATTACAAAAATCACGACAAACGTAATGACGATCATGATCGTGGCAATAACGGAAGCCATGTACCAGTCATTCAAGGTAATGGCGTTTTGGTAAAGGAACGTGGAGATGACCCGCTGTTTGCCGCCCAGCAAAGCCGGCGTCGTGTAAGCGGTCAGGCTGCCTACGAACACGAGGATGCTCCCGATGATCAGTCCCGGCACGCTAAGCGGCACGATGACCTGGCGAAATGCCGTGAACTTGGAGGCGCCCAGACTCTCCGCCGCCTTGATGAGATCAGGGTCGATGTTTTCCATGACGCCGACCAGCGTAATGATGATGAGGGGCAGGAACAGATGGACCAGGCCGATCATCATCGCGGTCGGAGTGTACAGTATGTCCAACGGCTTTTCAAGCAGTCCCAACGAGAGGAGAGAACTGTTCAAAAGCCCCTTTTTTCCGAGAATGATCATCCAGCTGAACGAACGGACGACTGAGCTGGTCAGCAGGGGAAAGATGGCCAGCGCCAGCAGGATGCCTTTTTTGCGCGGCCCCAGCTTGGAGATGTAGTACGCTGCCGGGAACCCGAGCAGAATGCAAACGATCGTGGTCACGATGCTCACTTGCAGGGTAGTCAGTAAAATTTTCAAGAAGTATTGGTCGGTCAAAAACGTAAGGTAGCCCTCCAGGGTAAAGCTACCTTCGTGAAAGAAGGTGGACCCGATCGTCAGCGCGATCGGGATGATCATGAACAGCGTCAAAAACAGCACGCCAGGCAATAGCAGCAAGTAAAGACCCTTTTTTTTCATCCGATTTACTCCTGTTCCCGATATCGTCAGGCTTTCAGGGCGCGGATAAAGCGCTCAAAAAACGCTTCGTCATCCACGGCCAGGCAGACGTTCATATTCGGTTCCATCCCCAGTCGATTCTGGAAATCGCAAACCGTTTGCCCATCACACAGGTCGCTTCTCGTCTCGACATCGACATACAGCTTTTGGGTCGTGACCAGGTCGCGGTCCAAGGCGACTGCCACGGCGAGCGGATCGTGCATCGCGCAAGCCCGCACGCCGTTGCGCTCGAAGTAGCGCTGGAGATAGTCGGCTGTGCTTTGCTTTACGTAACGGCCAATCGGCGTATCGCCCAGCTCGCGGATATGGTCTTCGTTCAACAGGACTTTTCTCGTCACGTCGAGCCCGACGAGCGTCAACTCCGGGAAGCCGGCGTGAAAGACGACCTTGGCCGCTTCCGGATCGACGAACATGTTGTACTCCGCCGTCGGAGTGACGTTCCCATGCTCGCGTACGACACCGCCCATAAAGACCACTTCTTTGACATGGTGCACCAGCTGCGGACATTTTCTTACTGCCAGAGCCAGATTGGTCAAAGGACCGGTCATGATCAAGGTAATTTGGCCAGGCTGCGCCAGCACATTTTCGACGATGAAGTCGGGACCGAAGCCCTTTGCCGGCTGCGTCACGACGGTCGTATCGCGCAAAGCCCCGCCTAAACCGTCCTCGCCATGTACCCGGTGCTCGAAAAACATCGGCCGCAAGAGGGGCTGGCTGGCCCCCGGCACTACGGGAACTTGCCCGCCTATTTGCAGCAAATCGAGAATCTTGCACGTATTTTCCGTCGCTTTGGCGAGAGAAACGTTGCCGTTGACAGTCGTAATCCCGACCAGGTCAAACTCGCCGCTTTTCGCCGCGAGGATAATCCCGAGAGCATCATCGATCCCAGTGTCTACATCCAGAATGACCTTCCGCATGGTGAGTCCGCCTCCTAGCGTCATAAAATGCAACAAGGGTATAACCTCATCGCCTATACCCTTGTTGTTCGATCTGTCCTGTTATTATCCGGTGATTTCGCGGTTCCAACGATCGATCCAAGCTTTGGAGTGCTCATTGACGAATTTCATATCCAGCTTGCGCAGCTTGTTGATGGTCTCTTCGCCGTAGGTCACGCCTTTTGCTTCTTCGTCCGTCAGCTTCACTTCTTTGTTTACCGGAGAATCCACTTTCGCTTTGGCCGTTTTCTCTTGTACTTCCTTGCTCAATTGCCAGTTGATGAATTCTTCCGCCAGCTCTTTGTGCTTGCTGCCTTTGACGATGTTGACGGTGTTCATTACCGCGTAGCCGCCTTCTTCCGGGCTCACGAACTTCGCTTCCGGAACAGCCGCTTGAATGTCTTTGAAGTACATCTCCATGATCGGTCCGGCCGCAATCTCTTCCTGGCTGAACATGTTTACGTATTCCGACGTTTTGTCGTAGTATTTCACAACACCTTTATTGACTTCCTTCATTTTGGAAAAGGCCTGTTCTTCATTGAATTCCTTGCTGCCAGCGGCCTGGGATGCGGCATCCAGCATCATCGGGCCGGTAGTCGAAGTGATGTTCGGGAGAGTCAGCTTGCCCGCCAGCTCCGGGTTCCACAGGTCCTTCCAGCTCTTGATATCCGTCTTGATGACGTTCGGATTGTAGACGATCCCGAACTGCCCGATGGTATAGGCAGGGCCGTAATCCTCGCCCAGCGGAGCTTTGGCGATGTCGTAAATTTTATCGAGGTTCGGGATATGGCTGCGATCGATCTTTTCGAAAGCGCCGCTCTCGATTCCTTGTTGCGCATAGTAGTCCGACAAGTAGATCAAATCCACATCGGAGCTGCCTTGGCGGATTTTATTCAGGCGCTCTGCGTTGTTTCCGATCTCCAGCACGATTTTTACGTTGTGCTCTTTCTCGAATGGCTCGTACACTTCTTTGCGGAAGAAATCTTCAGAAAAGCCCCAAGTAGAAATGACCAGTTTTTCCGGCTCGCCCTTGGCAGCTCCTCCCGCCGCGTTTTCCTTCGGTTGCTCGCTATTGCCGCAACCCGCCAGCGCCAGCGAAATCATAGAAAAAGAAAGTACTCCTGTCAGCCACTTTTTCATTTTGTATTCCTCCATTTTTGGTTTCGGATCGAATGGTTTCCTTTGTTTGACAGTACAACCCTGTTTGCGCCTACTTTTCCACTGGCTTCATCGGCCTATGCGCCATCACACCTTCGAATAGAAATAAATGGAAAAAAAGAAAAGAAAAGCGCCCTTGATTAGAAGTGTGAATTCTAAACAAGAGCACTTTTCTTCGTAAACAAAGAGAAGCGACACCCGTTTTCCATCGCCTTCGGTCTTCCTCTCAGATAGATCCAAGAGGAAAATCCGAACGGCTCTGTCAGGTATTCGTTTGCGGTTCAGCCAAAATGACGTTCGTGATGGCCCATTGCGTAGCCGAGTCGTAATCCCTCAGCACGGCTTCCATGTCGAGGTTGAGTTCTTCCTGCAGACGTTCCCGCAGTTTCTTCTTATAAAGAAGCGACATACGGAAATCGACCTCGAGCTTGAGAGCGGGCGCCTCCCCTTCCAATGCCGCCGACCGCGGAGAACGCCGGTGCTTGGCATAAAAGGTGATGATCTGGTTGTCGATAGTTACTCTCAGGAGGGTTGTCCCAAATCCGAACAACTCCTTGGCTATCTCATTATAGATAGCAGACAGCCTTTTCTTGCTTTCGTTTGTGTCCTGTATAGTCATGACATCACCTGCGAGAGTAAGTATCAGGCTCGTTGATTGTTTTTCATTATACATATGATCCGAGCCTCAATCAAGTAATCATTCGTATTTTGATCAATTTACAAAAATTCAGTCTACATAAATTGATTTTGGAAAAACATTTGACACGCTTAAAAAGGCGCGCTATAATCCAACTAACCAAATCAGAATAAATTGGTTTTAACTGCATACCCACATCTCTTATGAAGAGAGGCGGAGGGACTGGCCCTGTGAAGCCTCGGCAACCTATCTCGTACAGATATGGTGCCAAATCCAGCGGAAGATATTCCGGAAGATAAGAGAGGACAGCGACCGTCTAACCATGACCGTTTCGACCTCTTCTTCTGGAAGAGGTCTTTTTTGTACAGCTGGAACTCGGTATTCCTACGCGGTTTCCTTGCATCCATTCGGTTTTTACTTTTCAAAACATAGATAATCATTTGACAAGGGGAGAAACCATCATGAAAAAATCAGGACTGATTCTTAGCTCACTGCTGCTCGCAGCATCCTTGCTGACTGCTTGCGGCGCCAAACAGGAAGCGGCACCGGCGGCAAACGCTGGCACCGAACAAAAAACCATCAAGGTAGGCGTAACGGGCGGTCCGCACGAAGAAATTTTCAACAAAGTGAAGGAAGTGGCCAAGACCCAAGGCCTCGATGTAGAAGTGGTCGTTTTCAATGACTATGTGCAGCCCAACCAGGCGCTCGATAAAGGGAATCTGGACCTCAACAGCTTTCAGACGATTCCTTTCCTGAACAAATTCAACGAGGACCACAAAACCAAGCTGGTCGAGATCGGCAAAGGCGTTACCTTCCCAATGGGGATTTACTCCACCAAGCACAAGAAGGTGGAAGAGATTCCGGAAGGCGGCGTAGTAGGGATTCAAAACGACCCGACGCAACGCGCTCGAGCTTTGCTGCTCTATCAAGCTGCCGGGCTGATCAAGCTGAAGGATGGCGCGGGTGACAATGCTACCCCGCTCGATATCGTGGAAAACCCGAAAAAGCTGGAGTTCAAAGAATTGGAGGCTCCTTTCCTGGCTCGCTCCCTGAAAAACTTTGAAGCGGCGACGATCAACACCAACTTTGCCATGGAAGCCGGCTATTCTCCGAAAAAAGACGCCATTTTCGCGGAAGGCGCCGACTCGCCGTACGTAAACGTCCTGGTAGCAAAAGAAGAGAACAAGGACAACCCTGCTTTCAAAAAGCTGGTAGACATCTACCGTTCCGAAGAAGTTAAGAAATTCATCGACGAACACTTTGATGGAGCTGTGCTCCCATCCTGGTAAGACACTGACTATCCAACAACAAGGAGACTGGAGAGATGATACAGCTAACCGATATCCATAAGACGTACAAGGTGGGCAACAAGCAGGTCGAGGCGTTGAAGGGCGTGACCCTGAACGTGGAGAGAGGACAAATTTTCGGCGTGATCGGCTTTAGCGGAGCAGGGAAAAGCACCCTGCTTCGCACGATCAACCTCCTCGAAAAACCGTCCGGCGGCACCGTCGTAGTCAACGGTCAGGATATGCTTTCCCTGAAAGAAAAAGAGCTGAGACAAGCGCGCAAAAAGATCGGGATTATCTTTCAGCACTTCAACCTGCTGTCTTCCTATAATGTCTTTGACAACGTAGCCGAGATTTTGCGAATGAACCGCGTACCGAAAGATGTCATCAAGCAAAAGGTGGAGGATCTGCTGCGATTGGTCGGCCTCGAAGACAAGGCCCACTCCTACCCGTCTCAGCTGTCGGGGGGCCAAAAACAGCGTGTCGGCATCGCGCGGGCGCTGGCGACCGATCCGGAGATTCTGCTGTGCGACGAAGCCACTTCGGCTCTCGACCCGCAGACGACCGACTCGATCCTCGAGCTGCTTCTGGACATCAACCGGAAGTTCAATTTGACCATCGTGCTGATCACACATGAGATGCAGGTCATCAAAAAAATCTGCGACCACGTAGCCATCATGGAAAACGGTCTGATCATCGAGCAAGGGACGGTTCTGGACATTTTCAGCAATCCGCAGCAGCCTACGACCCGGAACTTCATCAAAACCATTTTTGATGACAATGTGCCGCATGAAATCCTGTCGAAAATCAAACAGACCGGGCCGTCGGCAAAAATTTTGCGCGTCGCTTTCCGCGGGGATGCTGCCCTCGACCCTGTCCTCGGTACCTTGTCTGCCCGCTTCCCGGTCAGCACCAACCTGCTGTACGGCTCGATCACGTCGATCAAGGGAACGGCCCTGGGCATTTTGCTCCTGCACATTTCCGGTGAGGAAAAGGCGGTGCAGGACGGCATCGCGTTCTTGCGAGAATCGGTGTACAACGTAGAAATCGTGACACGAGAGGAGGGTTCCCGCTAATGGACCGCTTGGCAGAAATGATCCCCGTATTCGGACAGTCTCTGGAAGAAACCGTCATCATGGTCGGCATCTCCCTGTTTGTGGCGACAATCGTCGGCATTCCTTTGGGAATCCTGCTCGTGATCACGCAAGGCAACCACCTGTTCCCGAACAAGTGGATCTACCACACCTTGAACACCGTCATCAACGTCGTTCGCTCTCTTCCTTTCATTATTTTGATGGTAGCCATCATTCCGTTTACGGAGCTGATCGTCGGCACCTCCATCGGGATCGAAGGAGCGATCGTCCCGCTGATCGTGTACACAGCTCCCTACATTTCCCGCCTGATGGAGACGGCCCTGCTGGACGTCGACCGCGGCGTGATCGAGGCGTACCAGGCGATGGGCGCTTCCCGGACGCAGATCATCTTCCGCATCATGCTTCGCGAAGCGCGTCCAGGCATCGTGCTTTGTCTGACCATCGCAACCATAGGCCTGATCGGAGCGACTGCGATGGCGGGTGCGGTCGGGGCAGGCGGATTGGGCGACCTCGCCCTGCGCTACGGCTACCAGCAATGGGACATCGAAGTCATGATCATCACAGTAGTGATCCTGGTCGTGCTCGTCCAGCTGATCCAGTCGCTCGGCAACTGGGCAGCCCGAAAGCTGAAAAAGAGTGCGTAAGCGCGTAAACCTCTAGCCGGCATATGGTTAGAGGTTTTGTGCTATTGTCAAAAGCAAAAGAGTAAAGTGAAATGGAGGCATTCTACATGCGCAGCATCCCCGAAACGCTGTTGGAAGATTTGAAAAAAATCACCGCCGATGACCGTGCTACCGCCAATGAAACCATGCTGCATCAGCACAGCAAGGACGAGTCTCACCATAGCCCCGTGCTGCCGGACGTCGTCGTATTCCCGACTTCCCGGGAAGAGGTAGCGGGCATTTTGAAGTACGCGAACGAACACTCCATCCCTGTCGTCCCCTTTGGCGCGGGCTCCAGCCTGGAGGGCCACTGCATCCCGCTGCAGGGAGGCATTTCCCTCGATTTTCAACAGATGAATCAAATCGTCGAGGTGCGACCGGACGACTTCCTCGTGCGCGTCCAGCCTGGTGTCACCCGCACCCAGCTCAATGCCGCCCTGAAAAAACACGGACTCTTCTTCCCGGTCGATCCCGGTGCAGATGCGACGATCGGGGGCATGACCGCCACCAACGCGAGCGGTACGACCAGCGTCCGCTACGGCATCATGCGCAGCCAGGTGCGGGACCTCGAAGTCGCGCTGGCTGACGGCTCGATCATTCGTACCGGCGGCCTGTCCGCCAAGTCGTCTTCGGGCTACCATCTGACAGGACTGTTTGTCGGATCTGAGGGGACGCTTGGCGCCTTTACGGAAATCACCCTGAAAGTGTACGGCATTCCCGAGACTGTGATCGCCGGACGGGCTGCCTTCCCTACAGTAAAGGCAGCCGTGGATGGGGCCTTGTCGCTGCTTGCGGCCGGTATTGCCATCGCCCGCGTCGAGCTGGTAGACAGCGCCTCGATTCGCCAAGTCAACCTGCACAGCGAAACCGACTATCTGGAGCAGCCCACCTTGTTCCTCGAATTCCACGGCAACGAAGCCGGCCTTTCTCACGACGTATCCTTCGCCCAGGATCTTCTGGCGGAGCATGGCTGCGTGGACTTCCTGGTGGAGACAGACTCCAAAAAGCGCGCCAAGCTGTGGGAAGCCCGTCACAACCTCGCATACGCCTACAAGCACGGCTTCTCCGGAAAAGAAATGATGCTCACAGACGTATGTCTTCCCCTGTCCGAATTGACAGGAGCGGTCGTCTACGCTCGTGAGGTGATTGACCAAAGCGGTCTGGCAGGCGGTGTCCTCGGCCACGTAGGGGACGGCAACTTCCACACGACTCTCATGTTCAACAAGCAGGATCCGGCCGAAGTACAGCTCGCAGAAGAGGTCAATGCCAAAATCGTCGAGTACGCCCTGCAAAAAGGCGGCACCTGCACTGGCGAGCACGGCATCGGCATCGGGAAAAAGAAGTACCTCCAAAAGGAGCATCCGGATACTTTGCCGTGGATGAAGCTCATTAAACAGCAATTTGACCCGAAAAACATCCTGAATCCGGGCAAAATCCTCCCGTAGCCACGTCTCGCTCGTCCCTGCTTCCTATTGTTCACGGTTTGTTTGGTGGTAATTGACCACATATTCGTGTACACTTATTTATGTATATAGGGTCATACCAAAGAGAGGGGCTTCGCGATTCGCATGAAAAAATTACTCATGTTGTTGGTTGCCGTTACACTCGTATTCGCTTCCGGCGGGTATATCGACCACGCCGATGCAAAAGGCTACAAATCCGGTAAAAAAACGTTTAACTCGAACACGGCTCCTACGCATACGCAAACACCAAGCAAGGGCGATTCAAATGTAAACGCTAGTACCAATAAAAGCACGACTACGCCGACCAATACGCCTTCCACAGCTGCTCCAAGCAAGAGCGGCGGCTTCATGAAAGGTCTGCTTGTAGGCGGTCTCGCCGGAATGCTGTTCGGCGGATTGTTTGGCAACATGGGCGCACTGGGAGCGATTTTCGGCTTCTTAATCAACATGCTGGCGATCGTCGCCGTCATCGTCCTGATTCGCAAGATCTTCGTCTACTTTAAAACGCAACGTGAAAAGAAACAGGAATTGAACCCATGGAAAAGATAACGATTTCCGAGCAAGTATTGATCAACGCCATTTGCCTGCACGTGGCGAGCAAGAAGCAGATTCAGCCGCAAGAGGTCGAAGTTGAGCTGATGTGGGATGATGAGTACGGCTTCTCGGCTGAAGTATACGCGCTGGGAAGGAAGCAGGTCTTCATCGAGGTCAATTTGATCGAGGCGATCCGTTACTATCTCGAGACGCAGATGGGACGCAATCCGTATTCCGCAGGCATCGAGCTGGTGCTGGACGAAGAGGAAGGCATCCTTGCCTATGTGACGTACCAAAGCTAAGTCAACCGAAGAGCTAGCTACAAAGAACAGCCAATCCGAATCTATCGGATTGGCTTTCTGCTATTTCTGGCAATCGAAATCCTCGCTGCATGGCGATGGGGGATCCCACCCGACTGAAAGGTCAAATCAAAAAGACCATTCCCAGGAGGCTTACCCAGGAATGGCCCGGCATTTCCAGTCTGACGTTTTATTTCAAGTCAGCCAGCACTTCATCCGCCATGTTGGCTGTCGACACCAGTCCGCCTCCGGAGAGGTACCAGTAGTTTTGGTCGAGGTAGATGATTTGGCCGTTTTTATAGGCTTTCGTATTTTTGATCAAGTCGTTGTCCAGCGTTTTTTGTGCAGGAGCTGCTGCGTCCTTGTTGGTAGCCACCGCAGCCGTGCGGTCTACGACAAACAGATAGTCAGGGTCTTTTTCCACGATGTACTCGAACGAGACGCTTTGTCCGTGAGTGGATACTTCGATATTTTTGTCTACCGGCGCAAATCCGAACACGTCGTGCAGGATGCCGAAGCGGGATCCTGGGCCGTATGCGCTGAGCTTGCCTTCGTTGATCAGAACGATCAAAGCGTTTTTGCCGCTTGCCGTAGCTTTTTCATTCAGCTTTTTGATGGAATCATTGATTTTCGCCAGCTCTTCATCGACTTGCGCTTCTTTGCCAAAGATGGTGCCCAACGTTTTCATATTCTCGGTAAAGGACTCCATGTACTTGGAGGTATCTACGCCCAGGAAGATGGTCGGTGCGATTTTGTTCAGTTCTTCGTAAGCTTCTTGCTGACGGCCGGAAATAAAGATGACATCCGGCTTCATCGCATTGATTTTCTCGAAGTCAGGCTCTTTCAGGCTTCCGACATTCGTGTACTTCGCGTCTTTGAACTTTTCCAGATACGGAGGAATATTGGCTTGCGGTACGCCTGCTACCTCAATGCCCAGTTTGTCCAGGGAATCCAGTACACCGTAGTCAAAGGCGACAACCGTTTTCGGGTTTTTCTTCAGCTTGGCTTCACCCAGTTTGTGCTTGATCGTCAATTCCTCTGATGCTGCAGCGTTGGAAGCGTCTCCGGAAGCTGCCGGTGTCTGAGCCGGCGCTGCGGTGTTCGATCCGCAAGCTGCCGTAAATACCGCCATCAGCACCGCCATGAACAGCATGATCCATTTTTTGTTCATCTTTATCACCTCTATGTAAGAGTAAAGTTATATAAAATTTCCGATGGACCTATCCATCTGGATAATTTTATTGACAGAAAAAGATTCTCATTCTCATGTAAAAAAAGAAGAGCATCAGGCATAGTACACACAGATTTTGTTCTGATCGATGTCCTGAATTTGAATATCCATGTCGTACACGTCTTTCAAGGTTTTGGAGCTGATGATATCCGCGGTCGCCCCTTCTCTTACGACTTTGCCGTCTTTGAGCGCCACGATGTAATCCGAGTAGCACGACGCGAAGTTGATATCGTGGATCACGATCACCACGGTTTTCCCCATCTCGTCCACGAGACGCCGGAGCACTTTCATGATCTGAACCGAGTGCTTCATATCGAGATTGTTCAGAGGCTCATCGAGGAGGATGTACTCCGTATTTTGAGCGACTACCATGGCGATGTAAGCCCGCTGCCTTTGACCGCCGCTGAGCTGGTCCAGGTACTTGTGCTGAATGTCCTCCAGCTCCAGGTAACGGATCGCCTCATCGACGTACTGCCAGTCTTCGCGGGACAAATTCCCTTGAGAATACGGAAAACGTCCAAAGCTCACGAGCTCGCGAATGGTCAATCGGACGGTGATGTGATTGGTCTGCTTCAGGATGGAAATCTTTTTGGCCAGATCCTGGCTTTTGCACTGGCCGATTTCCTTTCCCTCCAGATAAATCTCCCCTTGATCTTTGGTCATCAGACGGCTGATCATGGACAGCAGTGTGCTTTTCCCGGCCCCGTTCGGACCGATAAATGACGTGATTTTTCCCTTGGCGATTTTCAGCGAAACGTTTTCCACGACATTTTTGCCACCATACTGTTTTGAGACATTCCGGATTTCTACCATGATTTATTCTCCTTTAACAGAAGATAGATGAAGTAAACCCCGCCGATGAAGTTCACGATGACACTCAAGGTCGTCGAGAACGTAAACACCCGCTCGACAATCAGCACGCCGCCTACCAGCGAAATAATGCTGATCAGCACGGAGCCGGTTATCAGATACTTGTGCTGGTATGTTTTCATCACTTGGTGAGCCAGATTGGCTACCAGCAATCCCAAGAAAGTGATGGGTCCTACCAACGCGGTGGCGATCGATACCAGGATCGCGATGACGATCAAAAAGCGCTTCACCACAAAATCGTAGGGAATCCCGAGGTTGATCGCCTGATCCCGTCCCAAGGAAAGAACATCGAGGTATTTTATGTACTTCCAGAAGTAAGCGGCCACGCCCAGCACCAGGACTACGCTGATGACAAGAAGATCCGTATTGACATTGTTAAAGCTCGCGAACATCTTGTCTTGGACGACCTGAAATTCATTTGGGTCGATCAACACCTGCATAAAGGTAGAGAGGCTGTTGAACAGCGTCCCAAAAATGATCCCGACCAGCAGCAAAAAGTAGATGTTTTGCCCTTCTCTTTTGAAGAGCCACTTGTACAGCAGCCCGGCAAACAGGACCATCAAAGCAGCTGACAGGAGAAAATTCACATTCTTGTTCATCAGAGTCATATGGGTCGAGCCAAACAAGTACACGACAAAGGTCTGGATGAACAGGTACAGCGAATCCAGCCCGATAATGCTCGGCGTGAGGATCCGGTTATTCGTGATCGTCTGGAATACCATCGTAGAGAAGGCGATAATCCCGCCCGTCAACACAATCGCCAAAATCTTTTTGAATCGTCGCGGCAAAACGTAATCCCAGTTTCCGCCGGCGTCTATCAACATGAATGTCGCTATCAGCGCTATGGCAACGATCGCTAAAATCCATACCTTCGCTTTCATCGGTCATAAGCCTTTCTTCTCATAAGTAGGAAAATGAACATCCCGCTGCCGATTACCCCGACCATCAATCCGATCGATATTTCATACGGGAAGATGATCAGCCGCCCCAATATGTCGCAGCACAAGACGAATACGGCACCGAGCAAAGCCGTGTGAGACAGGCTCTTTTTCAGGTTATCCCCCAGGTACAGCGTCACGATATTGGGAATGATCAACCCTAAAAAGGGAATGGTTCCGACCGTCAGGATCACCACGGAAGTGACCATCGCCACAATGCAAAGCCCGATATTCACGACCTGCTTGTAATTCAGCCCCAGGTTGATGGCGAATTCCTCGCCCATCCCGGCAATGGTGAACTTGTTGGCGAACAGATAAGCGATGATTACCAGCGGGATGCTGACGTACAGAAGTTCATAGCTCCCTTTCATGACGGAAGAAAAATCGCCATGCAGCCACGAAGACATGTTTTGGATGAGATCGTATTTATAAGCGAAAAACGTCGTGATGGAACCGACGATATTCCCGAACATCAAACCCACCAGCGGAATGAAGATGGAATCCTTGAACTTGATCCTGTCGAGAATTTTCATAAACACGAACGTTCCCAACAATGCAAAAACGAACGCCACGAGCATTTTCAACAGCGGGTTCGCATTCGCAAACAGCATCATGGAGACCAGGATGCCGAACCGCACCGAATCCTCCGTACCTGCTGTCGTGGGCGACACGAACTTGTTGCGCGTGAGCTGCTGCATGATCAAGCCCACGATGCTCATGCTGATTCCCGCTATGATGATACTGATCAACCGAGGGATTCTGGCGATCCACATGATCTGCGTCTTTTCTTCCGTGAGATTGAACAGTTCCAGTGGAGAAATGTCCTTCACACCGATAAACAAGGAAGCTATCGACAGCAGGATGAGTGCCACAACCAAATATCTCTTCTTCATCGTCTTCCCTACTTTTCCCCATCCAGAGCGTTTTCTCTTTTATAATAAGGAGATTCATTCTCAGTAATAAAGAGATTCATTCTCAATTACGTCTTCCTTTGTTATATTAGCATTTCTTTATTGCATGGGAAAGCATTTTTTTATTAGTCGGCTAAATTCTTTTCCTCACTCCATTCGAGAAATCGATTCTTGCTTCTTACGGGTCGCACCTGTCTGTATTTTGCAACTCAAAAATGCAGAGTTTGGCGGCCAATTTATGCAGAACACTGCCAACATCAATACAAAAGAATTTAGGAAGACTTCATGCTGGATAGAGCATGGCGCAGTCGGTAGCTTTCTCCGGTAAACGCCAGAATATGGGCGTGGTGGACGAGGCGATCCACAAGGGCTGCCGTCAATCGCGTATCTCCAAACACCGTATTCCACTGCCCAAACTCCAAATTCGACGTCACAATCACACTGTTTCTCTCATAGCAGGCCGAGATAACATGAAACAACAGCTCAGCCCCCGTTTGGTGAAAGGGAACAAACCCAACCTCGTCCAAAATCAACAACTCACAGTCTGCCAGTTCTTTTTGAAACCGCATCAGTGCCCCATTCGCGTGTTTTTCCTGCAAGAGCGCAACCAGATCGGGAACACGGAAGAATCGAACGGCATATCCCCTTCGGCACGCCTCTACGCCAAGCGCTGTTGCCAGATGGGTCTTCCCCGTGCCCACTTTTCCCAGCATCAGCACATTTTCCTTGCGCTCCAAAAAACGTAGGTCGATCAATCCCTCCTTTGTACATGTTTCCGGTAAGGTGACTGCCTCAAAAGCGTAATCTTCCAGTGTCTTCAGTTGGGGAAACGCGGCTTTCTTTATCAGTCGCTTCAGCTTTGTCTCCTCCCGCCGTTGAATCTCCATCCGCAAGACTCCCAGCAAGAAGCTCTCCCGATCTTCAAACGGCACCTGTTCATAGGTTTCCATCACATGCGCCAAATGCAAAGTTTTGCACACCTTTGCCAGCTCTTCTCTCATTCCACCCTCACCCCCAGGATCCGGTCGTACTCATCCAGCATGGGTATCTGCCCGTGAAGGGCAGGGGGTGTATGCGACTCTGAAAACGGTTCCGGGCGGAAAACAGGGTGTTTTATCGCGTAAAGGGCATGCTCCAAGGCAACAGCCAGATGCTCTTGCTGATGCGACAATTCTCCCAGTACTTGCCCGATTTCCTCCAACGTATAGGTGTCGAGCAATCGATGGAGCAGGCGAATTCGTGCTTTTCGTGCATTCATGTCTTCCACCGTCAAAAACGTTTGGAGCGCCTGAGGCATCATGTTGGTAAAGGAAGAATACATCACCGCCCGCGGGCGTTTTTCATATCTCTTCAATACCGCCTTCCAATCTACTGAAATGACTTTCTCCGTATAGGGACGAGGCAATGTCACAATCGGGGTATATGTCCCGTCTGCCGTTAACACCTCCAGCACATCCCACTTGACTTTCACCAAAACCGGCTGCATGGCCCGACACTGCGGCAACGGGAAGAGAGCCGCGTCAAACGACAGCTCAGCGTATTTGTTCAGGTGGCACGTCTCCAGCCGGAAAATCTCCAGCGGTGTCGTCGGCAGCGTCAGCAGCTTGCATTTTTCTTGCTCCCACAACTCGGCAATGGTTTGCTTTTTCACATAGTGAGGGCGCTGCATATCCGCACGGGCAGCTTCCGCCAAATACGTCTCCAGTTGTTCCGGCGTATCGATAACCGGTGGCGGAACACACCAGTTCCGGCGTCCATACCCCACTTTGTTTTCCACATGGCCTTTCTCATGGCCGCTGTATGGATTGCAAAACAGGGGCTCAAAGCGGTAATGGGCGCAGAAACGCCGAAACGCTTCCGTACACTCTCGTTTTCCGCCTTGCTGGATGGACACAACAGCAGCGGACAAGTTGTCAAACCAAATCTTGCGAGGAACCCCTCCCATTTGCTGAAATAGCCGCCCTAAGGCCTCCAGAAAGCATTCCGTGTTTTCTTTCGGAACCGGGAACACAAAGGCGGCATTGCTGTACGGAAACGACAGGGTCAATACTTTCCGCTCCACCAGTTCTCCCGACTTGACCACGTACACCGTCCCGAAGTCAGCCTGAGCTTCTCCACCTGGATGCTCCAAACGCTCAAAATGTTCGGCTCGTTCGGCTGCCATGGCTTTCTTCCGTTTGGAGACATATTCGGATACCGTTCGCTGCCCGCCAGGGAAGCCGTACTCATCCCGTAACCGCTGAAACATGCGGACGGCTGTATGGCGTTGCTTGCGTGGAAGACGCTCATCATCCTCCAGCCATGTGTCAATAATCTCTAAGTACGGTCCCAACACCGGATGGCGGCCTTTTCGCTTGCATACCGGTTCATTCCAATCGTCGCGATCCGCATATTTCTTGGCGGTTCGCCAATTCACCTGGACACGTTCCGCAATTTCCTGAATCGAACACCCTTCGACTTCTCGCAAAAATCGGATATACTGTTGTTGTGGCACTTTCAACATTCCTCTCACTCCCTCAGATTTTCGCCAAATCCAAGGGTAGATTTTGTAGGGGGATGTTGGCAAGTGCCTTTTTCATGGCCTCAGAATTGCGGTGGAACTCTGCAGTTTTCCGCCGCAATTCTCTGCACTTTTATCCTGCCATAAACACCTGTCTGGTGATCGCCCACCGGTCCACGATCCAGAAGGCTGACCAGATCGTGGTGCTCGAGAAGGGGGCCATCGTCGAAAGGGGAACGCATGAGGAATCGGTTCGCAAAAACGGCCGCTACCGACATCTCTATGAACTGCAATTTCCGCAGCTCACTCCCCTGTAAACGAAAATGCCGCTCCCCTCGCGAAGAAAACGGCATTTCGCACTTCGTGTTCGATTGTTTACTCCATCCCTCAGCCAGCCGGCACATCCGTTCCGAGCTGTCGGCTCGCCTCCTTGGGGGGATCGACCAGGCTTTTGCGTTCCCACGCCCTGCTGCGCCAGCGGAAAAACATAACGCCCCCGCGAATCCATTCATCCGCGGCGACTGCCAGCCAGATGCCTGCCAGGCCGAGATGGGCATGGAACGCCAGGACGTACCCCAGCGGCAGGCTGATTCCTACCATCGAGATCAGTCCCATATAGACGGGCAGCTTGGCGTCACCGGCCGCACGCAAGGAATTGATCAGGATGATGTTGAACACCCGGCCTGTTTCCAGCAAAATGCTGAGAAGAATCACTTGGGTACTGATGCGCAATATGTCTGGATCGGCGGTGAAGAGCCCCATGATCGGCTCCCGAAAGACGATCACAGCAATGTTGACGATCACTGTACATACAAACCCCCACCGCAAGCTCTTCCATACTTGCCGGTACGCCTCCTCCGGTCTGCCAGCTCCAACCAGCCTTCCTGTGATGATGGCCGTTCCCATACCGATTGCCAGGCTGAACAAATAAATCATCATCGAAATATTGAGCACATACTGCCTGGACGCGAGAGCCGCAGCTCCCAAAAAGGTAGCGTAGTAGAGGAAGACAGACTGACAGGCGTTGTACGTGATTTGCTCAAATGCAGAGGGGATCCCCACTCTGCAGATTTTACCCACGTACGACTTGGTGATCGCCGTGTAATCCTTCCATGTCGCCTTGTACTCGACCAGCCGGTAGTAAACCAGGAAGAAGACGACCAGGCCCAGCCCCCTGCTAAGCACGGTCGAGATAGCCGCTCCTTCCACTCCCAATTGCGGGAAGCCAAACTTCCCGAAAATCAGCAAGTAGTTGCCTGCCACGTGCACGATATTGATGCCCAAGGAAATGAGCATGCTTTCCCGAGTATATCCATAGGTCCGAATCATGCTGGCCAGCGTGTTGATGATCGCCTGCAAAAACAGGCCTCCTCCGACAATCGCCGTGTACGACTGTGCCAGAACGAGGACATTGCCCTGGAGATTGGCCGTTTGGAGCAGCGCGTCTCCGCACAGCAGGAAGCCGACGCTCATCAGCAGCCCGATCAGCAGGTTTAGAGTCACAGCATTGGCTCCAATTTTCCCTGCCTCTTGGAGCTTTCGCGAGCCGATGTACTGGGCGACCACAATCGAGGCCCCGTTCCCGATGACCTCCAGAACCAGAATCGCGATAAACATGAACTGGTTCACGGCTCCCACCGCCGATACCGCTTCATCGGACAGCCCGCTGAGCATGAAGGTATCCGTAATCCCGATCAGCGTAAACAAAAACAGCTCCAAAAAAATGGGCCATGTCAAAGCGAACAAGCCAAGCTTCCCGTCTTCGCTCGCCTCATCCTTTTCCCGCAGGGGTTGTGCTTCCATGATGTCACCTTCGCTCACCAGTGTGTATTCCATAGGCCATTTTACATCATCGCCCGCCTTTTGGGAGTCGATCGGCACACATCTTTACACGAAGTTTATATGGGGAAATCACGGACGCTCCCCTTCTCTTCCCATGCTGGAATTTTTACAATTCTCTTGCAGCCATTTTCACGTGAATGTTATGGTTAGAGTGAATTTTTCCACTTTCCGGCATGAGGCGCTTCAGGAGGGAATATGGCTCGTATACTTGTTGCTGATGACTCCTTGGTTGTTCGAGAATACTTGAAGGTAATATTGGAACGAGCTGGTCATCAGGTGATTGCAGAAGCTACAAGAGGAACGGAAGCTTATCAGAAATACGCCGTCTTTCAGCCCGATCTGGTGACGATGGATATCAACATGCCTGACATGAACGGGATCGAGGCAGTCAAAATGATTATCAGCAGGTTTCCCCATGCGAAGATTATCATGGTAAGTACGCACGGACTGAAGCCGCTCGTTTTTGAAGCTGTGACAGCCGGTGCCACGCACTATATCATCAAGCCGATCAACGAAGAAACGCTGCTGGTCGCCATTGAAAACGCCCTGATCTAAAGCAGGGCGTTTCCGAACGGCATCGTTATATTCGTTGCAAGCAGCTTTCCTCTGCTTTCAAGGGAATCCGGAATTGAACGAGCGTGCCTTCTCCCTTTCTCGTGGAGATCTCCACTGTTCCTCCCAGCCGCTCCACTTCCCGCTTTACGATGGCCAGACCGACTCCTCTGCCTGACACCTCGCTGACCTCCCCTTGCTTCGTACTGACCTCCTCAGCGAATACGAAATCCAGCCATTCTTGCTCCGTACTCACTTCTCCCCATCCTTTTTCCTTGCCGATCGTTCTGAGAGAGTCCACGTCCACGCCTCTGCCGTCATCGGAGATCGTCAGAAGCATTTCGGATCCTTCCTGTTTGACCCGGCACCGGATGGTTCCCCAGCTCTCCTTGTTTTGCGCCATTCGCTCCTCTTCGGTTTCGATCCCATGGTCGACCGCGTTGCTGAATACGTGGACCAGGCTGTTCGTAAACTTCTCGAACCGATCGGGATCCACCCAGATGTCATCCGCTTCGATTTGCAAAGGATACACGCGTTTTTCCAGGCTTGCCGAGACTCTGGCGACGTACCCGTCATACCGCGACAGCAGCTCCGCAAACGGGCGGTTGCGGAGAGAAGCAAACTCACTGAGCAATCCAGGCTGTCCCTCTTTTTGCAAGTAGGCAGTCAATTGCTGCGAGAAAGCACCCCAGCGCTCCTTGGAAAACGAAACGGTGTTTTCCTTCGGATCCAGAAAATCGTCTCCGAGCTGCTGCTTCATCAGGTCCAAATCCTGCTGTACGGCGGTGCACATCGAGTCCACCGCGCTTTGGATCTCGCTCTCTACATCGGCAGCCAAGACCTGCTGCTTCGCCAGCTCTATCAGCTTCGTTTCCATTTCATGAAGCCGGGGCGGCGTGTGGACCAAGTAAAATTGTCCGAAATCGCCTTTGAACTGGTGAAGGCGGCTGATCATCCGGTACAGCTTCTCGGACATTTCGCCTTCCTCCGCCCATATGGCTTTCCACTCTTCGTTGGCGAAGGACGAAAAGCTTCGCAGCACTGTTTGAAATAGCTCCACGCTGATGGCTACCGTCACGGCCATCTTCAGGCATTGCCATTCTTGCTCCATCTTGGTCTCCAGCGCGCGCTGCTCGCTCATGTCGGTCAGAATCAGCATCAGTCCGCCGGAATATTCCCCGCACCCTTCATCGATCGGCTTGCATTCGATCTTGAGCGGCAATTGATTGACCGTGACTTCCGTCGGGAAAAGGCCAAGGTACAGCTCTCTTTGCAGGTCGTTTTCCTGCTGGAAATACTTTTCCAGGAGGGACTCGATAAAGGCCTGGTCTTCCGGACTGTCCGGGTAGAGAAGCTCCGCGATCGGAAGGCCCGCCACTTCTTTCCCGAACATCCGAACGCATTCGCGGCTGTATTCGGAATGGACGTACATGTTCTTGCAGAACGACAAAAAGCCTTGTCCCGCGTTATTCAACAAATTTTTGTTGGCCCGAAGCAGCTTTTCGATCTCGATCGTCCGTTCTGCCACTACTTTCTCCAGCGACTGGTTCCACTGTTCCAGCTGATGGTACAGCCTGGCGTTTTCGATGAACGTCGCGATCTGGGAGAACAAAAGACGTAGCAGCTCGGTCTGCCTCTCGTTGAATACGTGCGTTGATTCGTTATTTTCCAGATAGACCACGCCGACCATTTTGCCCTGCTGCCACAAAGGCGCGCACAAAATGGACTTCGGCTTGTTTTTCGTAATGTAGGGATCTTTGAAAAAGATGGCTTCCACCGCTGCGTCATTCAGCACCAGCATCTCCTCGGTGCGCATGACGTAGTTGACCGTCGCGACGGAAAGGAGATTCGCCTGTTCGTACGGCAGGGATTGCAGGATCTCGATGTCCTCGTCGATGCTGCCTGCCGCTTCAATGAACCATTCGTTATCCTTTTTCAAAAGAAAGAAACCTCGCTGCGCCCCTGCGTTGCTCATTACGGTCTGAAGCATGGTCGACAGCAACTTATCCAGCTTGATCTCGCTCGCGATGGTCTGGGACGCCTTGATGACAGCCATGAGGTCGACCATGTCGGGCGTGTCCCCTGCCGTATCCATGCCTGCCGCGGAATGGTGGCTGTCTGCGCGATCCAGCCCGAGGCCGTATTGCTCTTCCATCGCGCGAGCTTTGGCAAATGCTCCCCACTGGGTATAGGCGAAATGGGCTTCCGCCAGGTAAACGCGGGACACCGTATCCATGCCCATAGCCGCGTAGTGCCTGGCAGCCAGTTCGTACGCCATGGCTCTGTTTTGCAAAAAACCGTGCCGTTTTGCCGATTGGATCGCCTGCTCGTACAAGCCGGCCGCCTTTTCGGGATGCCCCGTGACCCGCTCCCACTCCGCACTCATCAGGCAATATTTGTGAAGGAAGTTCTCTTCGCAGCTCGTTGCCCATTTCTTCATTTTGGTCAGATTGATCTTGATTTTTTTGCTGTACGATCTTTGTTCCCGCCAGGATGCCTGCGGGTAAAGCCCGATCAGGGCCAGCGTCTGCATATACACATGCTCGCTCACGAGCAGCTGTCCGCTGACCGACTCCATCCATTGCTCGGCTTCGGTCGTCATCTGCGCCGCTTCCCGATAGTTCCCGAACATCAGGTGCACCATCGATTTGTAGTAATGGTACATGTAGCGCTTGTAGTTCGTCCCGTCTTTTCGCAAGCCTGCGATGTAGGCAGACTCGTCAAAGCCGTCCTCGCAGAATGCGGTGGGGTCCCCTCCCTCCCGGCTGGAGAAGCAGTGCAGCGCCTGGTTCAGCAACAGCAGCCGGTCATCGTGGTCGACCACCTTGAGTTGGCAGATGAGATCGTCATATACCCGGATTTGCTGGCGCAGCTCCTCGATGGGGGAGCCGCAGTACAGCATCGCTTCCAACAACCCGTGGGCGCTGTAGGCGACGTAAATGTTCCCCCCGCCCTCCAGGCCGTGCTGAATCGCCTTTTTCAGCAGCGGAATGTTGGTTTTGGCATGCTCTCGCCAATGGTTGATCAACAAGGCAAACGCACCGTACGCTTTCGTCATGGCGAGAGGATCGTGAAAGCTCTCGGCCACGCTGCATGCAAGCAGCCCGTATTCGTACCCTTCCCGGTAATTTCCGAACTGGGAGACCTGTACGATGCCGTATCCGGTGTAGCCGTTGGCCGAGCCCGGAGCGTTGCCGTGCACGAGCGAAAGGTGAAGCACTCGCAAAATCGTCAGGGCGAACCATTTCATATCGACGTAGTACGAGGAAGGACCTGCGAAACTGATGATGTTCATCGCCATTCGGTAGTTTTCTTCGGGCACATTCGGCATGTAGAGCAGCTCGTCCGGTTTGCGGCCTCGCAAGATCCATTTGATCTGCCACATTTCCTTGATGATATCGATGGTTCCCGGCTTGTTCGGGATCGGCACACCCAGGAGCTGCAATGCGTGATTGGCCAGCTCGACGACTTGCGGAAACTTCGCGAGCCTCGTATACATGTGCAGCTGGATTTCGAGAATACGTACCCGCTCCATGTTCGTCTCCGCATGCTCCATGACGAGCGCAAACAGCTTTTCGGCCGTCTCGAAGTCATTGCACAAATACTCCGCTTCCGCCCTTGAGGTGTACAGCTCCACCGCCAACTGGCGGTTGGTTTCCCAGCCGTCCTCGCCGAGGACCTCTATCCCCTGCCGAAAAAATCTCAGAGCGACGTCGAAGGCTGTGGACAGCATGGCTCTTTGACCGGCCAGCAAATGACAGTGCGTCACCTGCATTCTTTCCGCCTGGTCGTCGATCAGCTCGATGCCTTCATACATGTGGTTGCATATTTCAAAAAGGAGCTCCGACTCATGGGAATGGGCCAGCTCCATCAGCTTTCTCCCCAGCTTGAGGTGAGCCATCTTGCGTTCGCCCTCCGACAGAAGCGAATAAGCCGCTTGCTGAATACGGTCGTGCAAAAACGTGAAATGCACTTTCGCATGGACAGCAGGATCGTCATCCTCCAGAGCGGCATACGCCAAATAGCTGTCTCCTTCCAGCGGATACAAGAGTCCCTCCTCTACCGCCGGCCATATGTGCCGTACCGCTTCCGATTCCTTTTGATTGCGGGCTTTGGCCACCATGTGCAAATAGAAGTGGTTCCCCAGACAGGCAGCATACGCCAAAAGCTTCTGGGTCAGCAGCGGAAGCAGCCGCATCCGTTCCACCAAAAAATCAGCGACATTTTCAGCCGCCTCCAGCCTTTCGATTTCTTCCATATCCCAAGTCCACTTGCCCTCATCCGTTTTCACCTTCATCAAGCCTTTGTCATACAGCGATTTCAAAAATTGACGGGTGTAAAACGGATTGCCTGCCGTCTTTCGGTGTACGATCAACGCCAACGGCTCCACGTCCATTGGCTCGGCCTGGAAGGAATCGGCCAGCCACCGGGTGATTTCATCGGCTGGCAGTGGAGGAAGCATCACTTGCCGTAAGATGCTGCTCCGGCTGCCTTGCTCGATCAATTCACGGATCAATGGATTGGCAGAGCTGGCCTCGTGATCCCGGTACGCGCACAGGAGCAGAAAGTGGCTGACCTGCAAATCGCTGATCATCTCCTGGACGAGAAACAGCGAGGATGGATCGGCCCACTGCAGGTCGTCCAAAAACAGAACCAGCGGATGCTCAGGCTTCGCCCAAATACGGACGAACCGTTGCATGACGATTTGAAAGCGGTTTTTGGCTTCCATGGCGGGGACTTCGGGCAGCGGCGGCTGCTTGCCGATGACCGCCTCCAATTGCGGAATGACATCCACGATCACCTGGCCCATCCCCTGCATGGCTTCCAGGATCGTCTCCCGCCACATGTACAGCTCCCGTTCATTCCCCGCAAGGATTTGCCGGATCAGCTCCTGAAAGGCCATCAGGATGGCGGAGTACGGTACGCTTTTCTTAAACGGGTCGAACTTCCCGGAGATCAACCTCCCTTTTCCTTGCAAAAACGTTTTTTGCGCCTCCCGCACCAAGGCCGACTTGCCTACTCCCGCACTGCCGCTGAGCATTACCAGCCGCGTGGCGCCATGACTGATCTGCTCGAACGATTCCGTCAGCAGTTCCATCTCCGCATCGCGTCCGTACAGCTTTTCGGATAGGTACAGCTGGTCCGTACGATCTTGCTTCCCCAGCGGAAACGGCTTGATATCTCCGCTTGCCTGCAATTGTGCCAGGCATTGCTGAAGGTCAGCGATGAGCCCCGCACTGCTCAGATAGCGATCTTCTACGTTTTTGGATAAGCACTTAAGCACGAGATCGGACAAAACGGGAGGAATGGAAGGGTGAATCTGGCTCGGGGGAGTGGGCTTTCGCGCCATATGGGCATGGACGAGCTCCAAGGCGTCAGTCGAGAGGAACGGAGGTCTTCCTGTCAGCAACTCGTAGACCGTGACCCCAAACGAATAGAAATCCGAACGGTAATCGACGGTCCTGTTCATTCTCCCTGTTTGCTCAGGCGATATGTAACGCAAATTTCCTTGCCACTCTTTCGGATTCAAAACGCTCTGGTACTCCTGGTGAAGTCTGGTCGACAAGCCGAAGTTGATCAGCTTGACTTCCAGCGTGTCCGGATGAACCATAATATGTGCTGGGTTGATGTCTTTATGGACGACGCGATTTTGATGGATCGCACTCATGCCCTGGGCCGCATTCAGGGCGATGGTGAGCTTCTCCCTCAGCGTCATTTCCCGACTTTTCATCAAAATGGAGAGCGGCAAGCCGCCGTAATCTTTCGTAATCAGCAGTGTCTCCCTATCGTCCTGGTAGAGCTCCACTACTGATTCGACCGCACCCGAGTGGATCGACTCCAATATGCGATACTCGTGCTTGAGCATCCATATCGAATCGTTGCGCGGGAGTCCTTTCTGCGGTGTTTTGATGATTACAGGCAATTGGTCTGCCAATCTGATTGCACGATAGATGCCCCTATTTGCAAAATGCGAGATTTTTTCCGTTATCCTGTAACCGGGAACCGCTAGCTTGCCGCTCATATCTTTCACTCCATTTGGATAGGCCTTTGGTCTTGTCTTTGTATTGTTCGCCGCTTTGGAATCATCTATATTTATATTATATTCTGACATAAAGAGTCTATATCGAAATGGCAAATGGGAGGAAAATAATGTCAAGTTTAAGCCGTTCTGTCAGCAATCCCCACACAGGGGAGACCGTTACCTTTCTGAAAACGACCGAAGAGACAAATGGGGAATATTTGCTCTTCCGTACAGATCTTCCACCCAAGGAGGGGATTTTCCTTCACTATCATACCGAATTGGTAGAAACGTTTGAAGGGATTACCGGAAATTTGGAATTAACTGTCGATGGAAAGAAGACCACGCTGAAGCCGGGAGATAAAGCCGTCGTTCCATTGGACAAGGTTCACCGTTTTTACAATCCATCCGACCAATTTGTCAGCTTCAACATCGAGATCAGGCCAGCCGCTAGATTCGAGGCGTTTGTGCGGTGCGGATACGGCCTGGATACAGACGGCCGCAGCTTTTACATGCCTTTCCTGAAACAGTACGTCCCGAAAAACCCCCTGCTGCTGGGTACCATCTTCGAGATGGGGGCCTTTTACCTTCCTTTCTTGCCGCTTTCCCTGCAAAAATGGATATTTGGCGCATTGGCCAAGCTCTCCGCACGGACAGGTGCAGCGAAGTCCCTGGAAAAATACTATATCCCATCCGATCAAGAGAAGAAAATATCCGTCTAGCAAAAATGACACCCTGACCGCCTCGCAGCCAGGATGCCTGTTTCCGTATTCGCGTATGCGCCCTACCGTTCCTGCACAGCGTTCACCGGCAAGATCTTCGGTTCGAGCATGAGCTGGTAAGCGGGGATGAACTTGGCCGAAGCCGCTTCCTCCGTGCTGCCCTCCGCCCCCGATGTACCGGGCTCATCAGTGGCTACCCCTTCTGCTGGCAAGGGGGTCAAATCGGCCGAGGAGTCAGGCTGAAACAGCAAATAGCCGCCTGCAGCTCCAGCCACGATCAGGATGGCCAAGCTCAGCCAGGCCGTCGATTTCCGTTGAAACAGCTTTACGATCGGGCTCGCCGTCTCGCTGCGCACTTCCTCCAGCAGCTTGCGGAAGTCGGCATGACGGACAGAAAACCAGCGCTTTCTCCACTCTTTGTCGCGCAGTCTTCTGCCCTTTCCTTCGAGCAGAAGCCCCTTGAGAGCCTGCCGATATCCGGGGGCCACGTACTTGCCTGTAAAAAACATTCGCTGCTTCATGCTCCACTGCACAAAGGAAAAGAGGACCTCCTCCCCGCCGTGCTCGCATACGTACTTCAGCATGTCCGCATAAGCAAACGAATCTTGCCCTTGCAGTTCGGCCCGGTAAAACACAAGTGCCACCAGCGGAAAGCTGTCAGGCTCCAAAGACGTATCCAACAATGATCCGATCAGCTTCTGCTGGATGGCCATTTCCCGCTCGTCCCATCCCCGAAAGAAGTCTTCCGGCAAAGGCACGTCCCGATTGCCAGCCAGGATCGCCAGCTTCTGAATGTGCTCCAGCTTTTGGCGGCTCTCGAGGTCCAGCTCGCCAAAAAAGGTTTGCGGTTTTTCCTCCAAAAGCACCACGACTTGGGCGAAGTCACCCCACGCCAGACTGTCCAGCCGAAGCTGTTTGAGCAAGGCCTTGTCGAGCTCGTCCAACAACGGGTCCGCATAGCCTCCCGCACCCTCCAGACGCTCGAAAAAGTCGTGAATGTGCAGCGCCGCTTGCAGCTTTTGCCCTTCTGCGGCAAACAGTCCAAGCAGCTTGTCCTTCGCGGCGGTCATGAAAGAAGCGTTTCGCAGAGCCTGCGGGGCCGTATTCGCCCAAAACTCGATCTCCTGCAGGGTCGGTCCGATTTGCGAAAACGACGCCAAACGCTCCACCGCATAATCTTCGAACAGGGGCTTTACGACCTGCTTGTGCCCAAAAACGGTTCGCATCACATATCCGAACAGCTCTGGGCTGCCGGAAAGATACCGGTACACTTCCGCTACGTACGCGTTTCTCCTCGCCCCTTTTCCTTTTAGCAGCACATCCATCAGAAACAGGACCAGCTCCGTGGAAATCGGCTCTTTGGGGATCGCGCTGTACGCTGCGAGCATTTGCTTGATGGACTCGCTCTCCGGCAGCTTTTTGGCCGCCAGCGCCGCCGCTTCCTCGCGAAACAGGACGGTTCGCAGCTGCAGCAGCCTTTCCTTGTTCACAAGGCCGCTCTCGCTCAGATAGCGATGGAGCACCTGCCAAATGCCGGCCCGATTTTGCTCGTGCTTGGCCATCTGCCCTTTCTCGATTTCATACAGAGCGCACAGCTCATAGTAGGTGACCAGCCGCAGGCGCATATCCGGATCGGCCCCCGCCAGCACCTCCTCGCAGAAAGCATGGAACGAGTCGAGCACTCGCTGCTGGCCTAGGTACTCCCAGGCAAAGTCGAGATACGAGTGGACCCCCTCCTGCCAATCGACCTGCGCGATGCGCCCATAGGCCAGATCGAACAGGAAGTCCTTCTCACTGATGCCGCTGCCGGGGCGGATGCTGCCCTTTTCCACGAACATGACGTGAATGTGCTTTTTGCTCTGCGGCTCGCTCGAGTAACTGACAAAGCCGAGATGCCTGCGCATCTCATACGGAAGACAGCCGGACAGCACTTCCAGCAAACGGCGCGCTGCGGCGGAGGCTTCCCTCACATCTCCATTCAGACTGACGTAGACCTTTCGCTTCGAACCGAGCGACACCATCAGTGCGTACAGCAGCTGCTTGAATGTCCGCTCGTCCACTCCGATTCCGCTCAGCCACTGTTTCGGATCCTTCGGCATGCCGGATTGATAGGGAAGTTCCAGCACCGGCGGCAAATCTTTGCCTGCCGCCGTTTCATGATGGCTCGCAAAAGCCTGGATGCCGAAGAGCTTCGCAGGGTCCTTGATGAATTCCTCGCGCCTCTCTGCCGGGATGACGTAGTTGTGACTGAAAAACGTATTGCGCTGACCGGTAAAATCAGCTCCCACGAATACGCTGCGCCCGATCACCAGCTCGCCCGACTCTGCCCGAAACGACACGAAAGCTTCCGGGTAGAGCGCCGGGTCGCTCGCGGCCCTCTCCTGCAGCTCTCGGGGCGCATCGTAAACGCAAAACGGGTGGAGTACTTTTTTGATGAACGTGTTGTCCAGACCCGGCGATTTGGCGACCGTGTCATAGCCTTCATTGGAACGGAATACGCCTTGCCGCCCTCGGGTGTAGTACTGCTGCAAAATGGGCTGACGGCTCACTACCGCTCCCTCCCCTCGATGTAGTCCAGCTGATGCATCAGCCAGATGAACGGCTCATCGACCCGGATCGGGGTCACGACTCCGCTCACACGCTGGTTGACCGGGTTGCTGCCCAGCGCGGATACAGCGAAATAGGCCGTATTGGTGAAATAGACTTCCAAGGCATCCTTGAACGGCCGATCCACCTTCTCGATGAAGCGGCTGATCTCCCCGTTGATATTCTCGAATTCCGCCGTATTCAGGTATTCCTGGTGGACGAAATTGCGGAACACGTTGCTGTTGGGCTTGATGTACTCGCCATCGTCTTCCTTGATGTGGTGCAGCATGTCGCTCTTGGTCAGGACGACGGCAGTCGGAATGCTCGTCTTGCTCTGCTCCTGGTAGCCGATGAAGTTCTCAAACAGCGTGATGACGACCTCGCGCGGCTCGTCGTACCGTGCAGCGAATTCTCCCGGCTCGTCCCCGGCGCGCAGCATGACCCTGTCGCGGATCGTCCTGATTTGCAAGGGGTCGACGAGGAACAGGATGCCGGACGAGTTTTTCACGTGGGCCGCATACAGCTCCAAATACTCGCGGTCGACCATTCCCTCGCCGGCCACATCGAAAAAGACGAGGATGAGCGGCGCTTTTTCACTGTCTTTGAAGATGAACTGAAAGATGAACGGCTCCTGGCGCTTTTCCTTTTGGGTCGAGTCCAGCAGCTGGCCGCGCTCAAACAGCGGAGCCTCGTAGTTTTCGCGGAATTTCCGGCTGATTTGGGCGTTGAGCGGCATGCACGCCGCATGGAAATGGTTGGCCGTCGTGTTTTGCAGCGTATGGATGAGCGATGTCATGTAGACCGATTTGCCGACCTGCGAGGCTCCGACGATCGAGATGATGTTGCTCGGCGCTTTTCCCGCCGTGATCGGCAGCTCGTTGTGACACTTCGGACAAAGCCTGCGCTTGGTCACGATGCCGTATCGATCGGTCACGCCGACCAGGACGTTGTCCACATACAGATGATGCTCCTCTGGGATCGCTTCCGGGTCGATGACGGCTTCCAGCTCGTCGATGGCATCCAGCCCGAACTTGTCCCGATAATGGTTGAGGATCTCGTCTTCCTGAAGCGCGTAGTCCTCATCGTCCTGACGGTGATGGGCAGCGCGAAAGACGACCTGGTCAGGCGAATATTTGGCAAAGCAGTACGGACACACGATATCGTAAAAAGGAAGCCGTTCCTTGGCTGGCTGTTTCTTTTCAAACATGCTTTTCAAAAAGGTCAGCATGTCGCTCCCCTCCTATTCGGGAATCAGTTCGTACAATTCCCCGTATTTTTTTCCATCGGTAAAAAAGAGGCGGATGACATCCGTCTTCCTGATCTCGATTTCCGGCAGCAGGTTGACGCCCGGTTCCAGATCCCGGATGAAAGGATACTGTGTGCCGTCATCCTTGTGAGCGGGAGGAGCGCCTTCCTTTTTGACGTAGCAAAGTGCTTCCTTGGGGATCGGCAGCTCGGAAAAGATGCGAATCTGAACGGGCTGATAGGAACGGAACCAGCTGCGCCCCCGCTTGAACGAATAATAGATCTTGGCCTTCCCCGTACGGACGTGGACAATATGCGATTCGCCCGCTGGCACAAGCAAGACGGGCCGCCCGTTTTCCAGGCGGCACGGGAATATGCGATAGGTGTACCGCCCGATCCCCTCGTGCTTCTCCCGCAGTCCCTTGTGCGCCTTGTACTCTTCCCGGGTGTACAGCTTGAGCTCGTACTCGTCGATTCGGCTGATGTCAAACGGCTCCTCGTACCGGGAGCGATGGACGTAGACACAAGGGACTTCTTCTCCCCAGTGCCAGTTGATTACGTATTCGTTTCCTTGCAGCTGACAGACGACATCCTTGATGGAGAGCTGGGTTGTCTCTTCCCACTTGATCATCATTCATCATGCTCCTACTCTTACAGATCGAATCGCTTTCCTGCCCGATGCCCGGACTCCGTCAGCCGGGCGGGATCACGTTTGCCCCGCAGCCTACTATGGAAAGACTGTCCGCCGCCGGCCGCAGCAGGAACAAACGCGGTGAACAGCGTCATCACGACCGCCATCAGAGCGCAGGCGAGCAGGCGGATGACTGTATCGAACCAGCCGGAGGACAGCGCTGTTTCCAGCAGCAGTCCAGCAAGGACCCCTGCGACGGCGCCTCCGATGGTAAAGCTTTTGGCGAGGTGGCGGTTGTCAAAGATCAGGCCCAGCGCAAGTCCGAGCAGCCCCCCGATCACCGTCATGCCGATGACCCTCAGGCTGGCGTACAAAGCGCTGTCCGCTGCCGCACCTGTCCGCTCCGAGACCAGATTGCGGTCCTGACGGCTCAGGTCGTAAATTTGACCGAAAATGCCGGACAGTTCCTCGGCATGGTCGACATTAAAGTACTTGCCGCCCGTCTCCTCGGAGATCCGCTGCAGCAGGTACGTCCCGTTGGCGTCCACCTCGCTCATTCCTACCGTATGGATATGCAGCTGCGACTGCTTGTACGGCTCCAGCGCCGTCTGCAGATCGACATGGCTGTATCCGTCCGACATCAGGACTACGGTGCTGCCCTGCCCGAGCTGCCCGGCGGCCCGCAGCTGCTCCAGTCCCGCTTGCAGCGCCTCTTCAATCTGCGTGCCGCCGCTTGGACCGGCGTGATTCTCCAGCTTGGCGATTACCGTGTCCTTGACACTCTGGTCGCTGAGCTGGACGAGCGGCTGCAGTACATCGGTACGATCATTAAAGGTAATAACTGCAATCTGCATGTCGCTGTCCATCTTGCGCACCACATCGGCTGCCGCCTTGAACAACTGATTGTTCGGGTCGGTCTGTCTCATGCTGTCGGACGTGTCCAGAAGCAGGACGATGTTGTCCGTACTGCTTCCCTTTTGAAACGAAGATCCGTAAAGCAGCTGCAGCAGCATGGCTGCCACCCCGACCATCACGAAGGTGCTGGGCACCAGCATCTTCCATGAAGCTCCCAGATAGCGCTGCTTCCAGCCCTGCCCGTTCAGCCGCGGGGAAATCATCTCCGCCAAGAGACACATCCCCCCGACGAACAACGCGTACTGTCCGAAGTACAGACCCATCAGCAGCCATTGCGGCAGTGCGTCGGAGAGACGGGACAGGATCACTTCTCCCGCCACGAATCCGATCGCCCCGCCGATCAAGCTGCACATCACCATGAGCAGGCTGAGCTTTCGCTGCGTCATGACAATTCCTCCTTTCCTTGGCGGTGAAAGACGTATCCGCTTTCCACGTAGGAAGAATGGTACTTCTTGTTGTTCCGGTAATACATCAAGTCTTCCAGGCCAAATCCACCCATCAGGTTCAATTTTTCAATACCGCTCTTTCGCGCTTCGTGTATGCAGCCCTGCTTGTACGTCCGCGCCCCTTTCTCCTCGCGCAAAACGTACTGAACGAAGTCGTTGTCCACGTCCGCAAACCAGTGCTTTTCTTCGTACCGGTGCTTTTGCAAAAAGTGAAAGACCTCGATGTGAACGGCTGCCCGCTCTTCCATGACAGCGGAAAGGTCGGAAAACAGCTCTTCTCTCGTAAGGACGGTCCGATTTTCGTAGGCAGCCGCGACATTGGCCCGCGCGAGCAGCTCCGCCTCGAAGGACATCGCGAAAGGCGACCGGCTCAAAATCTCCGTCCGGCAAAAAGCACAGAGCCTCTCGACCAAGCCGCGGGTTCCGTGCAGATACAAAAGCGAGCTGTTGCCGAGATGCCGGGGGTCGAGATAAAACCCGTCGCCGCGCTGTGTCTCCTGCGCCCGGAACGTCTCCGCCACCACAGTCTCGTAATACTCGTCCATGTTTTTGCCCAGGTAGTCGGCAGCATCCTGCACGCTTTTCCGGGCGATGCTTCGCAGCTGGGTCTGCAGCTCCTGGAGCTGGGCGATTTGCTCGCCGATCCGCTTGTGCAGCTCGATGGTCTGCCGCTCATAGTCTTGCAAAAGCCGCAGCGTCAGCTCCCATTCCAGCACTTCCAGCTTCTTTCCATACACATTGGAAAGCAGGTGACGGACCAAGGTTCGAACCCTCTCCTTGTCCCGGGTAAAAAAACCGCCCACACGCAGTTCCTGCTGATCGACGCGCTGCTGGCAGAGCTCCTCCAGTTCGGCTTTCGCCTGCTCCAGCTGCCGCTGCGTTTCCTTGATTCCCGTTCGCAGCTCGCCGAGGAGACTGGCCCCGGTGGACTGTTCCGAGGTCAGCTCATACGCCGCATAGATGCCGTGACGGTCCTGCTCCATGACTTCCTGCAGGAGAAGCGTCTCCAGCGATCCTCTCGCAAGTACGCTGTTCAGCTTCTCATGGGCTTGCTTCTCTATGCGGCTCTCGAAAAAGCTTTGGCTGGTGCCGTCAAACAGGGCCAGCTCCGCTTCCCGCAAATTCATGCTGCACAGCTCGCGGTAGCTGACGCCCGAAGTCATCAGGCCTTGCATTTCGGCTAGCGCGTCCTCCCCCTCCAGCACGTTCCCGATCGCTTTCTGCACATCGAAAGCCGTCAGTCCGAGCATTTCCCGCGCCTTTGTCTTCGGAAGGCTGTCGCCCTCCTTCAGCCGCTCCAGATAACGGTCGAAGACGGCGGCTAGCACGGTGAGTGCGATGGCACGAGTCGGGCGCTTCACCTTGGACAATCCGGCCGACGCAAAGGCGGCTCGCCCGCTTTCCAAGCTAATGCTGCGCATAAACTGCAGCTTGTTGTAGCTTTCGCTGTGCTCGCGAAAGGCCAGCTCTGCCTCTTTGTTGTTCAGCAAGACGAGGTTGCTGATCAGCTCGTCGTTCTCCGACAAGCCACCCTCCAAAAACAGCCCCTGCTCGGTTTTGTCGCTCAAAAGGTATGCCAGCGAGAACAGCGGACCGTACGAATGCTGGACAGGAAGCCTGATGCCGTCCTCCGTCACGATCAAGTCGGCCTGGTAGCGGTAATCTCCCCGCTGATACCGGTCGAGCTCTTCCAGAAACTGCACGCCGAGGGCTGAGGAGAAGCCAAATCCCTCCCCGCCGCCTTTTTCCGGAAGGAGCACGTACAAATCGGCCGACACGGTTTTGAACATTTCCTGCAAATAGCTTTTCAGAAGCAAAGTCAGCTCAGGCAGCAGCACGTTGGCCGGGTCATCCGCACGCGTCACGACCGCGATGTTGACTTGCTGGAAGGAAGGAAACTGCTTGCCCGTTTCGGCCACGCGGATGCTCACCTGCCTCATGAGCCTGTTGATCTCCATGACCTGCGATTCATCCTGCCAAAACTCTTCGTACATCTCCGCGCGCAGTGTCTGTTTGCGGAACTCTCTCTTCGGCAGCCGGCACGGGAATACCTGGGGGTGCTCCCACGTCTCTTCGTGGTACGCGTGCACGTAGAGAACCCCCTGGCTGTTTTGCCATTTCGCCGCATGGATGCCGCAGACAGTTCGCAGCGATTCCACGCTTTTGTCCCCGATAAAGAGGAAGAGCACCGGGTTTTGAATGCTTCGCTGTCCGTTTCCGCCATCCAGTTGTCCTTCCAATTCCGCGGTGTATGCTCCTGCGAATTGTTCAATCAAATCCTTCATGCTTCTCCCCGCCTATCGGTGATTCTCCCAGTGATTACTGAAGCGTTTTTCGCATATCGTTCACTTTTGCCCACACTTTTTTGTAAAAACGGTACATCTCTTCCCCGTTTACAAACTCGTCGCGGTCGTACTCCAGATCGTTTTTGGCTCCCTGGAATGCGGCGGCGATCTCGTCGAGGCTCTGGACCAGAGCCGACGTATCCTCTGCGGAGGTCATGGCATCGCTTCTTCTGGCCGCCTTGCGGTTCAGCACGGCCATCCGCTTGTTGTCGAGAGCCCGGAATTGCTCGAAGAGGGCGAATTCCACATGCTTCGTCACCTTCATCAGGTTGATGAACGGCTCCCACGCCTCTTCTTCTTCATCCTTGTCGTAGACGTACAGGGCGCCTTTTTTGCAAATGGTTCCGGTGTACAGCGCCTCGATGAAACGGGTAACCAGCTCCTCTTCCCCCTGCATCGCGCTGACCAGCTGCTCGAGCTCGGCAATCTTACGCTCGATTTCCTCGTATTTGCGTACCTCTTCCTCCATCAGACGGATCAGCTCCGGATAGCGAATCAGGTTTTCCTTGGCCATTTCCTCGTTGATGCTGCCGAAAATATCGCGGGTGTACTCACGCTCCAGGCCGTTTTCCATGAAGCCTTTCAGCTCAGCCAAAAGGCGCTTGATTTCGCCCGGATTGAGCTTGGAGCTGTCTTTTGCAAGCCCGCGCTCGTCCAGATAAGACGCCAGATCAAACGGCTTCGTGATGATGCACTCATACCGGCTGCTGGTCTTGCTGTCGCTGCCCTTTTCGCGAATGCTGCCGTAGCCCATTGCCCGGTCGAACAGGCGGCGAACGCCAGCGTTGTACGCTTTGATCCGCGAGTTTTGGTACGTGTCGCCCCACGACTTTTCCGGGATCGGCGAAGGCAGGTACGCCCAGTTGTTCTTCTCGGTCTGCACCAAGTGGCGTCCGATGCCCTCCCGATCCAAAATGGTGCGCTCGTAGCTTTCCTCGTACACTTTCAGCGGCGTGTAAACGAACAGCGGAATGCCGTTTTTGGTATTCAGCCAGAAGATCCGGTTTTTGACCTCGCTCTCCTTGACCGTGAAGCGCGATCCGCTGATGGCGGTATCCTGATAGTTTTTGATCCCTTTCAAAATCGCCGGCGCTTTCAGCGGCACCGAGACGAAGCCCCAGGACGGGAAGTGCATGTTGCCGAGGTTGTTGCTCAGGTGGAAAACCGGGATCGCCTCATCATCCAGCTTGCTGGCGATTTTGCGCTCCACGATGCGGTCCAGCGTCTCGTCCTGGCCGTACTTGATGACCAAAAACTCTTCCATCGACTTGGTGATCAGCTCGCCGAATTTCTCCGACAAAAAGTCCGAGATCGAGCTGACGATGTCCAGCTCCTGCTCCTTGACCCATTGATCCGAGCGCTCCAGCAGCTCGCTCGTAAAGTCGCGGATCAGGTCGTCGGCATCCTTTTGCTCCAGAATGTTCCCGATGACTTTGGCGATGTCCGGCACGCCCACGATATTCCAATAGTACGTCTTGTTGCCGGTGCGGTCCGTTTCCTCGCCGCCATTGATCAGAATGTCGCCGTTCTTTTCAAAGATCTGGTTGAGCGTGTTCAGCACTTCCGTAAAGACGCTGTAGATCCGGTTGTTTTCCGCGTTCAGGAGACGGTGCAGCTCCTCGTAGAACTCGATCATATGCTCCAGCTTCTCCTGATCGGCCAGCAGCTGGTATTCGTTGATTTTGGCATCGATGTAGATGTTTTTCTTTTTCTCCTTGGAAATGAAGGCGCTGCGGGCATCCCCCAGCTTTTCGTTGGCCGTCTCTCTCGCGCCCTCGATTTCCCTCGGGAAGCTCTCCAGATTGGCCTTCAGGCTCTCCACGTACGACAGGATCATTTTCAGCAGGCAGAAGCCCTTGTCCGAATGAATCAGACGGGAAGCATAAAACGGACCCTGCTGCGGATGCAGGAACACCCGCTTGATCATGTCGCCGAATACGGCGATCAGCTCGCCGGGAAGCTGCTTTTTCGCCTTGATGTACTGCTCCCTGGCCTTGGCCAGGTAGCCTTGCTCCAGTTCGTGGTCGATGCTCACGACCTGCTGGCTGATGACGTTGCTGTAGCTCATCCGCTCGCTGTTTTCATAGCCGGGAAGAGGCTCCGGCACGCGCTCCTCGAACTTGCGGGAAATCGAGTCGATGTCGATGCCGAGCTTGCGGGCGAACTTTTCCGCATCCTCTTGGGTTGGAGCCACCGTGAACATCTTTTCCATCTTCTTGAACAGGCGGTAGGCCAGGTACGTCGTCATTTCTTCGATCGGCAGCACCGCGGAAGAAGCGCCGATGACGTTGTACTGATAGTTGGCTGCGTACGCTTTCGGCATCTGGTTGATGTTCGTGCGGATGTTGCTGATGTAGTCATGGATGGCGAACTCCTCGCCCGAGCGCTTTTCCTCGCTCGCCATGAAGTTGGTGATGTTCTCCGCCGTCACGTTCATGCAGTAGTCGTAGGCGTTTTCCAGCGCTTTCCCTTCCAGGTTGGTGGCGGAGATCAGATGGCACAGGTTGAACGGCGGCATCGGCGACTGCACGGTCAGGACGTTGCCGTACTGCTGGCGGAATCGCTCGCCCCGCTCGTCCGCGTTCATCCAGTAATCGAGCTCCTTCAGCGCCGCGTAGCCGTTTTTCATGATGTAGTCGCGGGTATGGGAGCTGAGGCTCTTGTTGGACAGATTCACGTCAGGGGTAAACAAATAGCCGAGCGTGTTGACCTTGTCCACTCCGGCGCTGCCGAAATCGCGCTCCAAAATTCCCCGCACGATGTAGGCGATGTCCAGGAAGCAGCCGCTCCCCGTCCCGCCGGAGATCCCGCTCAGCAGAAAGACGGTCAGCTTTTTGTTGGTGCCTTCGCACAGCATCTTGATCTTTTTTTCGATCGTCTGTACGACCTGCGTAATTTTCGTAAACAGGAGCAAGCGGCCTGCCTGTCTCACGCCAGATGCCCCGCTGATGCCATCCGTGATCGTCAGCTCCGGAGAAAGCCAATCCGTGATGTATGGCTCGAGGATGCTGCGGTTTTGCAGGACGCCTCCGATCTCGGGATTGGACAGCAGGACGAATTCCGTCACGGGGTCAAGGCCGATGCCTTTGTACTTTTTGTTGCGGTCGTGCTCGTTGGTCTCGAATGCGATGAACTCGATGTTGTCCGGTTTTTCCTTGCGCTTTTTGGACAGGTGGTCTACCGGCAGCTTGAAGCGGCGGTTGACTTGATATTTCAATCGCAGCAAGGCATCGATGCCCGTGCCGCCGATCCCGATTACGAGCATCGGGTTGTCGATCGTGTCTACCCGGATCTTGTCGCTGACGATTCCTCCGCCGAGCGATACGTCCAATTGCTGAATGTGTTCTCTCACAACTGCTTTCATATTCGATCCACTCCTAGACGATGTAGTCTACAAAAACGGACTTGTTGACGCTGGTCAGCGTAATCTTGATGCGGTCGTTCTTCTTCAATTCCTTGCCATGGCTCATGTCGAGCACGCGGCCTGCCTTCTCGATCCGGCACGTGGAGCGGTTCTCCAGAATCAATGTATCGTTTTTCCCCGGAAGGAAGATCACCTTGTCCGTCTCCTGGAACTCCGGCGCCAGCTGCAGCAATTGATGCAGCTTCACCCTGCCTTTAAAGGCGCTCAGTTTCTTGTACTGCGGATTGGATTTGTCGCCGGTGTCCTCGTCCACGATCTCGATCGCCAATTGGCCCGCAAAGCCTTTGTTGGCCTTGCGCCAAACCGAGAGTACGTACAGGACTATAGCGACCACCGCGAGGAGAGCTGCGCCGGAGCCCGCGACCAACAGCCACGGGAAAGGCTTCTGGTCGGAATTCGCCCCTGCAGGCGGCTGCTGCCCTGCCTGGGTGCCTGCTCCCGATGCAGAGGCATCGACGAGGAGAGGCTGCGTCTCCCGATAAAAGCTGGTATCCTCCGCTTTGACTTTCAGCTCGTAGGCATGGCTCGCCGGAACCGTAAAGCTTCCTTCAAATCCGCTGCCGGTATTGGTCAGCGGCATTTCGCTCGTCTTCTGGTCGGTCTTGTCCGTGACGATGAGGGTCCCTTTCATTTGCTTGTACAGATCCAGGCTGGATACTTTTTGCCCGCCCGTCACCAGCGCCGCTTTCACCGGTACGACATCGCCTGCCTGGAACGACTGTTTGCCCACCGGCTCCATCTGCAGCTGCAGATCGTAGTTGTAGATCATGTTGATGTCGATCTTTTCCTTCGGGACTCCTTTTACTTGCAGCGACCAGCCGCCCTGCTGCGGCTTGATCAGCTTGATCATCGTATACGCATTGGACCGGGAGAGGCGGACCTGGTCGGACGGGATCGGCACTTCCTTCCCGGCCGGATCGAACAGCTTCACCTCCACCGATTTGGGCGACATGATCGAGATGTTCGCCTCCATGACGTTGGCATTCGGGATCGCGATCGGCACTTCCTGGATCTGCCCGCTCGCCGTGAAGCTTTTGATCGGCACGACTTTCAGCTTGAGATGATTGGCAAAAATCTCGCTCAAGATCTGCGGCAGCTTGTCCGCCGTGCTCGTCTCGAAGAACTTTCCGTTCGTCTCCGCCGCGATTTGCTGAAGAGTCGTCCGGTTTAGCTGCCCGTCGGCATTGAGGCCGATCGTATAGATCGGATAGCCTTTGCTCTTCGCGGCCTTGACCGCTTCCTGCAGCCGCTTGTCCGACTGGGCTTGGGAGCCTCCCGCGGATTCGTTCAGATAGTTGTTGCCGTCTGCCAGAAGCACGATGATCGGCGCATTGGCGGGATCATGTCCGGCATCGAGAATTTTTACGGCTTCGGTGACCCCGACGGAAATGTCCGTGTAGGCGCCCTTTTGCAGACTGTCGATAAACGCTTTGATATCGTTCTTGTCCTGCTCCGAGTTCACCTCGAGCAAGGCTTTTTCCCGCTCGATCTTGTCCGTGTAGGAAATCACGCCGATCTTGTTCTTCTGAATCGACGTCATGTCCACGAACATTTTCATCGCTTCGTTGCTTACCTTGTTTTTATCGCTTTGGGTCATGGAGTTGCTGACGTCCACGACCAGCACCGCATCCATGTTGCTTGCACTGGTTTGCGCAAATCCGGGATGTGTGCCAGCGACGACCGAGATCAACAGCAGCGCTGCACACACTGCGTATCGACACCACACACCAAATCGTATCATTCTTTAGAACCTCCGCTTCGCACAGTATTTGCGAACTATTGCAAAGAAAGTAAGACTGTGACACTATTACCACTATATTCAGGGGCAACAGTAGCCAAAAAGACATGGATAATAGCCTCTACACGTAATACGATACAACTTGAATCTTTGTTACAGATTTCGACACTATCCCATCACAGGAGAAAAATATGGTAACCTACTTCATTCTCGCTGCAGCTTTCACCTTGCTTGCCACCCGGTTCGTAAGGCTGCTTCGATTGAAGCGGCAAAACCTCTCCGAAGCCGAGATCGATCGGCATCTGCGGGCCTTGCTGAACGAAAAGAGGGAGAGGCCATGAGGAAGAAAATCGGGGTGCTGTTCCGAAAAACGAGGAAAACCTCCTATACCTTCGAGCGCCTGCAAGGGTGCAAGCGGTGCCGCACGTATCACGTCCTGTGGGAGACGCACTGCGACCAATGCGGGCGGGAATATCAACCAATCCGCAAGCTCTCGGCCACCGTCACGCGACGCTACGTCCAGACGCGCTTTCTGCTGCTCGGGCTGTTTGTTTGCCTGGCGGTCCTCTGTGCACAGACGCTTGTCCAGCTGCTGACAGCCTGCGGGGTCGGTCTCGTGCTCTTCGCTTTGTTTTTTCTCATCCAAAGAAAGTACGGAGACTTTGAGAAAAACGCGCAGTTCGTGTCCTTTCTGACGCAGGAGCAAGCGGCGATCAAGCAAGCTCTCGTGCACCATCTCGAGGACGTCGGGGCGGACGTGAAGGCCGGACGCATCAAGGAAGCGTATGAAAAGACGCGCGAGATCGGCCATTTCATCCAGTCGGACACCATCAAGATCCGCAAGATCATGTTCCTGAATCACTTCATACTGCGCAAGGACATGGAGCTGGAACTGGATACGCTCATCCCTTCCACCTTTGACAAAGATTTCATTGAATATTTGCGCGAAGTGGTCAAGGTCCAGCCTTCGCTCGTCAAGAAGTCGGTGCTGGATTACGTCAAGCGCTACAAGTCGTACATTCTGCTACAGGAAAACGGCGAACAGCTCATCGGCCAGGTCGCCGGGGCAGCGCTGCGCATGAAGCCTTACGCCGAGCAATATCAGGACCTGATCATCGAATTCATCGATTACTTGCCGAGGGACCGCCTGCTTCGCCTGGCCAAGCTGGCCCGCACTCACCGCCACGACGGCTGGGAGCGGCTGTACGAGGCGGCAAAACAGCGGATAGACACGCATTATTCGTTCGATCCCGAGTTTGCGGGAATCTTGTAGGGGGTGACTCGTTTATGGGGATCACTTCCTACCACAAATCGCTCTGGGTCCGCAACATCGTGCTGGTGCTCACGTTGACCGCTCTGGCCGGAGCCGTCTGGAAGATCGGCGCGAGCATCGGGAAAATTGCGGCTTACGATCAGGCGCGCGCTTACTACGATGCCGGCAACCTGATTTTGGCCGAACAAACCTTTTCCGAGGCGAGCGCCTATTCCGGGATTCGCTATGGAGATGAAGCGTGGGAGGCGTTCATGGCGGAGCTGACCGCCATCCGCCAGCAGCTGGAGTCGCTTTCGCAGCAGATGCAGACTGCCGCTGGTGACGGGCAGGAAGAACAAATGCTGCAGCTGTATGAGCGCTACCAATCGTGGAAGCAGGAAAGTGTCCGACAGGGCGGGCAAAGCGCTTCCTTTTTCCAGACCATCTCGGAGCGCCTGGGTATGGAAAAAGCGTTGCACAGCTATTTCCAGTCGGCCATCCAGCTGTCCAAGGCCCATATTGATGCAAACACATCCGGGAAATCCTACGAAAACGAGTCCTTTATTCATACGCTGGCCATCATTCCCGCGGAGTTTTTCGGGGGGAAAGAGGCCAAGCAGAAGGAGCTGCACTCGCTTTTCCAGCGCTATGAAACCGCGAAGCTGGGGGCGCTTGCCTCCTCCTCTCCCTTTGCCGACGTCGTCGCCCGCACGGCAGCGAGCATCCGGCTGTACAAGCAGGAGGGCATTGCGTCCGATTGGCTGCGGGATCTGCTGGAACGCTACGCCCTCGGTGAGGTCAGGCAGGCGATCCGGCAAAAAGACCTGCCAGCCTTCGTCACCATGGCAAAAGCGTATCGGGAAATCAAGGACGTGCTGCCGGGTGATTCCGGCGTGCTCGCCGCGATCGACGACCATGTCGAGAGCCGCATCGAGCAGGCGGAGAACTACGCCAAAGCACGCCAGTTCTCCAAGGCGATCGAGCTGTATCAAGGCTTGGGAGAGCTGCTGGACACATCCCAGTTGATCGCGGGAGTGGAGGAGCTCTGGACCGAGTACGATCCTGCGCGGATGCTTACGGCAAAGTACCCGGACAAGACGTTCCAGTCGGTCCTCACCGGCACGGATCGCTGGGGAACCAAGGTTTACGCGCTGGGGGTAGAGAAAAACGGGAATCGCCTCTTTGCCGCTGCGAAACTCGAAGGCGAATCGGCCCCGGTGTACATGGAAAAAGCGCTCGACACAGGCGGGGGCGTCCGCATCAGCCTTACCGATTTGCAGGATGACGACAAGAATCCCGTCCTTCTGGTGCAAGGCCAGGGAAGCAAGCGGGCTTTCACCTATATCGGCCTCGTCCCTGATTGGTCCGGCGCTTCGCTGAACGAGCGGTTTACGATCGAAGCCGACGACCTCGCGGTGGAAGATGCTGCGCGAGTCATCATAAAAAACGCGGTAGGAGACGGAGAAAACGAGATTGCCCTTTTCCAATTCGAAGACAGAGGCCTGAAGTACGAGGAACGGCTAGCCGAGCTGCAGACGGAAACGGATAAACCGGAATCCCCCGGCGTCGACCAGGATGAAGGCAGTAGCGATGAAACCGATCAACCATCTGCTATGGCAGACGTATACGCCGGGCCCGGGGAAACCTATGAGATTATCGGCCAAATCTCTCTCGACGGCACCTTCGATGTCGTGACCGAGCTGAACGGCTGGTATCAGATCCGATTCAACGGCAAGGAAGAGGGCTGGATTCAAGCTCCGCGGCCGTGAGCACAACCCGATGGAGGCCTTTCCCGAGTGGGCCGCAGCCAGAGATATTGCGGCGATGACAGAGGGGCGGCGCGGCATACACCAAAAGCTTCAGCAGGGCGAAAGGCAGTGTCCTTTCACTCCCACTGAAGCTTGAATTTTAAAAGCGATTCGCTCTTCGTCAAAATACTCAAATGGTCGGCTTCTACCACATATTTTTGGCCGTCCAAGGCAAAAACGCTCTCCATCATCACATTGCCGTCTCCCATTTTGCTGTTGATCGCTCCCACCACCCGTCCATCGACCCACTTCACCGGGGAGCGGGACGGGACGGTCTTCAAGTAGTGCACGGTGCTCTGCCCGATCCCCGCTACCAGCGTGACGCGAATCCCTCTGGCGGGAATCACATCCATTTGGCTGTTCAGTTCGTCCATCACATGGTTTTTGGTGACCATCGAGTCGTACGGGACGAAGCTCTCCACCCCGTCCCTTTTCTCCAGCAAGTAGTCTCCGTACGCTTCGCTTGGGATCAGGTCGAGCAGGCTGGGAAAGTTTCTGTGGATCGCCTCTATTTTGTTGCGGGGAAGCCCGCGTTCCAAATAGGCCAAGTACACCGTCATGTACAGCTCTACCACGTTTTTCGTCGGAGCTGCCGCAGAAGGCAGCTTTCCCCCTGCCCAGTAGCAATAGCTGACGGGCGACCCCGCGTTTGGAGTAGCCAGAACGATCATCTGGTTTACGTCCCCCTGGTACGAATCGCTCTGTACATAAGCCCTCGCCACGAGCCCCCCCATGCTGTGGCAGATCAGATTCACCTCGCTCGACCCGGTTTTCTGCTTCGCCCACCGGATGGTTTTGATGAGGTAGTCAGCGGAATAAGCGATCGGCTGCCTCCAGTCGTAAAAGGCGACAAACAGCTGCTGACCCATGTGGTAGCCCATGTTCTCCAGCATCGAAATCGTCGGCTCGTATGCAGTCCGGGCCAGGCCAAAGTGCCAGTCCCCTGTCCCTTGGATGATCTGGTCGCTCATCGAGCCAAACAACCCGGGAACAAACACAATCGGTCTCTTCTGCAAGCGAGGGTACGCCATCTTCGCTTCCTCCTCTTCGCAAAAAACTCTCTGTCTTTGCCTATTCCTGCACGGCTTGGCTGGTTCCGCTGCACTTTTTTCTCTCTTCCGAATCTATGAAATTGATACATTTGTCCTCCCTATTGATCGAAACAACACGCTATAATAAACGTCTAACGCTTAGGAGGAGTACCCCTATTGCAGCCAAATCTATACTTGTCGGAGGATTCACAAAATGAAGTTGCGCAAGTGGTTTACGCTTTTGCTTATGTTCGTGATGTGCATGCCCGCGATGGGATTGTCTGTGCATGCACAGTCTGCACCTGAGATCCGCATCCTTTTGGACGGACAAGAGGTCAAAAGTGACGTCGCGCCTTACATACTCCCGGGTGTAAACGTCACCATGGTTCCCCTGCGGGTGATCAGTGAAAGCCTGGGCGCGGAAGTGTACTGGGATCAAGACAAACAGACAGCGACGATTTTGAAAGAGAACACCGTGTTGTCCATGACAGCAGGCCAATCCGTGGCTTTTGTAAACGACAGCTCGGTTCCGTTGGATGCCTCTGCTCAAAACAAGCAAGGCAGGGTGATGGTCCCGCTCCGTTTCGTTTCCGAGCAGCTCGGCCTCACGGTCAATTGGGAGCAGGCCACGCGGACGATCACGCTGTCGACCGGCTCGAGCAGCGCCGGAAGCACGAGTGACGTGAGCACGACTCCTCCCAAGGATGTGACAGACGGTTCCACGCCGGCACCCGTTCCTGGCACCCCTGTTTCAACCGGCGGCTCCATGAGAGGCGTATGGATCTCTACGGTTTTCAATCTCGATTGGCCTTCTACCGGCTCCTACGGCAACCAAGCCAAGCAGCAGCAGGAGTACGTGCAGATGCTGGACGAGCTGCAAGCCATGGGGATGAACAGCGTCTTCGTGCAGGTCCGTCCTGCCGCCGACGCCCTGTATCCGTCTTCGCTCGTTCCGTGGTCGAAGGTATTGACCGGTACCCAAGGGAAAAATCCCGGTTACGACCCGCTCGCTTTCATGATTGCGGAAACCCACCGTCGAGGCATGCAGTTCCACGCGTGGTTCAATCCGTTCCGCGCCAATACCGATGCCAAAACGGATCAGCTGGCTGCCAATCACGTGGTGAAGCAGCATCCTGACTGGATCGTCAATTCCGGCAACAAGCTGTACATCAACCCGGGGATTCCTCAGGCGCGCCAGCAGATCATCAAGGAGATCATGGAAGTCGTGCAGCGTTACGATATCGACGGGGTCCATCTGGACGATTACTTCTATCCGTCCAACGGCACCTTTAACGACGATGCTACCTTCAAAACGTACAACAGCAAAAAGATCGCCAGCAAAGCCGACTGGCGCCGCGACAACATCAACCAGTTCGTGCAGCAGCTGAACGCTTCCATCAAAAGCGTGAAGCCGGCCGTGCAGTTCGGCATCAGCCCGTTTGGCGTATGGCGCAATATCGGCGTCGATCCAAGCGGCTCCGATACCAAGGCGGGCGTGACCGCCTACGACAACATGTACGCGGATGTCCGCACCTGGATCAAGCAAGGCTGGATGGATTACGTGACTCCGCAAATTTACTGGAGCCTCTCATTTGCTCCTGCCCAGTACGACAAGCTGGTCACCTGGTGGTCCAACGAAGTCCAAGGCACGAGGGTCAAGCTCTACATCGGACATTCCCCATACAAGCTGGGGACTTCGGAAGCCGGCTGGCAAAACGTTCAGGAGATCATCAACCAGCTGGACTACAATACGCTGCATCCCGAGGTGCAGGGAAGCATCTTCTTTAGCGCGAAAGACCTGCGGAAAAACCCGCTCGGCATCATTCAGGCGCTCAAAAGCTACTACAGCCGCTGATCGACCTAACCGAAAAATCTGGGTGTGCCTAAGGCTGGCTTACCATCCGAACAGCAAAAAAGCCCCCGCTTGGCCGGGCAGCGACCGAAAGATGTCAGCTGCCCCGACCAACGGGGGTTCTTTTATTCCTTCCTCCCATACATTTTTTCCTGGTAAAAGAAGTTGGGCGTCTCCACCCGGTTCTCGTATGCGCTGTGGAAAATATGCGTAGCCGCAGGAGAGATGGGAGGGATAAGCCAAGTCCAATCGCCGGTGACGTCCCGCCCCTTTTTTTGCTCCCGTTCTTCAAAACGCATAAACTGCTGGCTCGCCGTATGGTGATCGACGATGGATACGCCCTTCTCCTTGAACGAATGCAGAACGGCCACATTCAGCTCGACCAGCGCCTTGTCCTTCCAGAGCGAAGCCTCTCTGCTTGTGTCCAGTCCCATGATCTGTGCCACTTTCGGCAGCATGTCGTAACGCTTCTGGTCGGCGAAATTCCTCGCACCGATCTCCGTCCCCATGTACCACCCGTTGAAAGGCGCTGCCAAATAGTCGATTCCTCCGATTTCCAAGCGCATGTCGGAGACGATCGGCACCCCGTACCACTTCAGGTGAAGATCGGCAAAGGCCTCGATTTCCGGATGGACGATCGGGACTTCCAGCACGATCTCGCGAGGAATTTCAAACCATCGCGGCGCCTTGTCCCCTGCCTGCAGGACCAGCGGCAACACATCGAAGGCAGTCCCCTCGCCCCGCCAGCCCAAACGCTCGCATGCCTTGGTCAACTCCAGGGAAATCGGGTCGCCCAGAAAGCCGTATTCCGTTTCGTACCCGGCGTAGCGAATCAGCTGGTGATTCCAGATGCGCAGCTGCTCGCCTCCCTCGCGCCTGGGCGCGAACACCGTAATGGCAGGACGGATCTTCCCGCCGTTGGTCGCGTATTCGATATGGCGAAACAGCGCCTCGGCCATTTCTTCCTCTGTCCTTGCTTCACGCTCATCGAAGACGTGCAGCGTTTCCCAAAAAAACCGGCCGATGCAGCGATTGCTGTTGCGCCACGCCATTTTCGCCCCGTGCGCAAGCTCCTCCGCCGTGTGCTCGTACGCTCCGTGTCTCGCAATCGACTCGCGCACCTCCTGCAGACGCAGCTCGGTCTCTTGCGTGGATTTTTCCAGCTCGCCGTAGCATGTACGGATAAAGCGCTCAGCGGCTTCCCACATTTGATGATGTTCCATAGTGCCCTCTTTTCACGCTCGAATTGCCCTTATTATAATTTCTTGCCACAGCGATTACCAATCAATCAGACACCTGTCACAGCTCTGTCAGATTCCTTGTCCGATCATCCCGTTTCTCTCGCGGATACCTCCTTCCTGAGCGCCTTGCTGTCCGTGAACGAGTACTAGGAGAAATTCAACGGATATTTGCAGGAAATCGCTCAAAAATACTTCACGGAAGCGTACATGGGGACGAAAACCGCGGAAATTTCCGACATGATCCTGCCCTACGTGGAAAAGGACCCGACCAAGTTTCACACGACCGAGCAGTTCAAGGAGAGCGTGTCAGGGGGAAAAAGCCTGGTCCTTCTTTTGATCGGAACTACGGTCTTCGCGCTTCTCTATCGAAGAAGACGGGTTTGACGAGAATGAACAAAAGGTGATCAATCAAACACGGAATCAACAAAAAAGCGGCCCTTCTGCAGGACCGCTTTTTTTGTTTCCCTTTGCTTCTTATTTCCACGGGATCAGCCTGCGCTCCAGCCATTGAAGCACCCGGTTGAACAACAGCCCAAGCAGGGACAGGATCAGTACCCCGACCATCAGCTTGGTCGTAATCATGAGGTTCCCGTAGTGCAGCACCATCGCGCCGATCCCTTCCTGCGCCGCGACCATCTCGGCGGACACCAAAAGCAGCAGGGACGTTCCCGCAGACAGCTTCAAGCCTGCGAAAATCATCGGCAGCGAGCCCGGCAAAATGACCTTGCGAATGACGTTCAGGTGGTTGGAGCCGAAGGTCACGGCCGCCTTGATCAGCATCGGATCGACGTTTTTGACGCCGGAAAACGTGTTGATGACGACCGGGAAAAAGACCCCGAGGGCGATGATCGCCACCTTGGGCAGCTCGCCGATCCCCAGCCACAAAATAATCAGCGGCAGTAAGGCGATCTTCGGAATCGGGTAGATCGAATACACGATAGGAGACACGATGGCATCCGTCCAGCGGGAGAACCCGAGGATCAGGCCCACGAGAATGCCGAGGGCAGCTCCGATCGCGTATCCGACCCCAATGCGGTACAGACTCGCGAGCAAATCCTTGTAAAGCTCGCCGCTGGAGATCATGTCCCAGGCCGCTGCCAAAATTGCAGTAGGTGCAGGCAAAAACAGCGGAGGAACGATTTCCAGACGGCAGATCACTTCCCAGATCACGAGCAGACAGGCAATCCCCATGACTGCAGCATACCTGGGAATTTTGGTTTCCAAAAAGGCTACACGGTTCGTTATGACTTGTCGTTGTGGATCAGACATCCTGTTACCCCTCCCTCGACGCTTCGCGGGCATCGTGGCGAATGAGCTGCCAGATCTCGTCGGCATACTGTTCGAATTGGGCCCGGTACTGTTCTTGATCCCGGCCGATTTTCGGCAGATCAATCTGAATGATGCTCTTGATCTGGCCAGGATGTCTGGACAAGACGATCACTCGATCCGCCAAATAGACGGCTTCCTGGATGTTGTGCGTCACATAGAGCGTGCTCAGCTTGGTGCGGTTCCAGATCGTCAGCAGCTCTTCCTGCATGATGGTGCGGGTCTGCGCGTCCAAAGCGGAAAACGGCTCGTCCATCAGCAGCAAATCCGGCTCGATCGCAAGCGCCCTGGCGATCCCGGCCCGCTGTCTCATCCCGCCGGACAGCTGCTTCGGATACGCGTTTTCAAAGCCGCTGAGTCCGACCATCTCGATGTAATGCTTGCCCTTTTCCTGCTGCTCCTGCTTGCTGGCCCCGCGCTCTTCCAACCCGAATATTACGTTTTCATAGACGCTTCGCCACGGGAACAGCGCGATTTCCTGAAAGACGATGCCCAGACTCGGTTTCTTTCCGTTCGTCCCTTCGAAATACACTGTTCCGTTTGTCGGCGACATCAGTCCGCCCACGATGTTCAGCAGAGTCGACTTCCCGCAGCCGCTCGGCCCGACGAGGACGACGAACTCCTCTTTTTCAATGGCGAAGCTGATGTTTTTCAGGGCGGTAACTTCCCGTTTTTTCGAGTCAACAAACGTTTTGTCGACGTTTTCAACTACGATTCTCATTGCGGTCACTTCCCTAATTTCTGCACAGCTTCATCGAGCAACTGGGTATTAACGATTTCTGTCGTATCGATCGCCTTGTCGATCAGTTTTTCCTTCGCGTACCAGTCTACCTGTGTCTTGATGTCGGACTCCAGCAGCTTTCCGTCGCGGTCGATGTACGGCAGACCTTTTTTGATCATGTCCGGCTCCTGGTCGGTGTACTTCGCGATGATGCTCACGACTTCATCGTAGTTCGCACCCGGTACGATTTTGCCGTCTTTCTGGGTCAGGACTGCATCGTAGTAGTAGCGGGTCGCTTTTGCGTACGCCTTGAGGAAGCGCTCGGCTGCGTCCTTGTTGTCCGCCAGTTTCGGCGAGAAGAAGATGCCCGAGGTCTGATAGTCCATTTCGTCGCCTACTTGCGCGATCACTTTGCCATAGCCCTCTTTCACGACAGTGGAAATGTTCGGTTCATTCAGCAGAATCGCATCGACCTGCTTGCTCTTCAGCGCTTCCATCAAGCCTTTGATGCTGTTGAGCGGCACCAGCTGGACATCGTTCAGCGTCAAGCCGTGTTTCTCCAGCAATCGACCCGCCATGTAATGGTACGTCGAGCCGGTTTGGGTGATCCCGATTTTCTTGCCCTTTAGCTCTTCAATGCTTTTAAGGGCTGAATCGCTTGGGAACAACAAAGCCGAGGAAGAGTAGCCCTTCTGCTCTCTGCCCTTGTCCGCCACGATAACCAGCTTTTGTCCGCCTGCGACCATGTTGTACAAGCTGGCGGTGATCCCTGTCGCCCCTACGTCTACGCTGCCTGCTGCAGTTGCGACTGCGATCGGTTGAGCTGCCTCAAACCATTTTGCCTGTGCATCGATGTTCTCTTCCTTAAAAAAGCCTTTTTCGATCCCGATAAACAGCGGCGCCGAGCTGGTCAGCTTCAACATACCGACATCAATTTTAATAGGCTCCGATGCGGCGGCTTGTCCGCTTTGTCCTGTCTGCTGCTCCGCCGTCTGGCCTCCTTCAGACTTGCCACAGCCCACGAGCGCCAGGGACAGTGCCAACGCTGCGCTGAGCAGTATACTTGCTTGCTTTTTCACGATTCTTTCCCCTCCAATTTTAGTCGTAGCATCCCACGTTTAATTTTAATTATATTTCGACAAAATAACATAAAAACTTGCATAGATCAATGTTTCCATTTCAATAAACGCTCGTTCCCCGACTGGAAAAGCCTGGTCATGTACACAATCTGGCCGGTGTGATACGAGTAATGTGCCGTGGTATGGGAAAGAATCTCGAGGATCGTCTTTTGATAGGAAGCAATCTCCGCGCCGGGTGGATAGACAACCGTGACGACCCGCTCCAAATCTTCCCCTGTCAATCGCTCGATTTCCTTTCGCGATTCATCGCGCACATAAGTCAGATGCTCCAGCAGCTCAGCACCCGTATGCGTCCTCTCCGCCAAAAACTCCTCGGACCGCTCACGGACAAACGGCTTGTTTCCAATCGCGCTCACCACATTGTGGTATTCGTTGCCCGCCAGATGCAGGCACAGGTTGCCCACGCTGTTGGTCCCCTCTCTCCCCCTCCTCCAGATCATCTCTTCCGGCAGCCTCTCGAGAGCCTTGCGTATGCGGTCTAATTCCGTGTCCAGCAAATGCAGGGTTTGCTTGTAGAACAGCTCCATGCAGCTACTCTCCTCCTTTTCAATGAAGCAAGAATTTTCATTTCAATTACAGTTTACAAAACACGAAAAGCCGGGACTGTTTCACTCCCTCGGCCTCGTGTCCGCTTGTGGACTCCCGTACCCCTCCAGCATGACTTGGAAAATGAGCTCGTTCCACTTAGCGTCCAGCATGGTCTTGTCTTTCGGAATCTGAATGGATTGGAACAAGAGGCTGGCGATCAGGCTGCTGGGGATGTCGGCGCGAATCGATCCGGACTGTTTGCATTCGTCAATCACATCGGTCAAGAGTCGGGTCAAGACATGGTGCTGCTGACGGAGCTTCGCCAGGTTTTGTTTGACGCTCGGCGATGCTTCACCGTTCACGAAGGGAGCAAACAGCAGGATTTGATGAAGATGCGCGTATTTCATGAATGAGTCGAAGATCCTGCGCAGCCGCTCCAGCGGTACTGCGATGTTATTCAGTCCTTCGTATTCCGCCATGATCGTATCCATGAGATGGACCATGAGCGCTGCGATCAGCTCGTCCTTGTTGGAAAAGTACTCGTAAATGGTGCTGCGGCTCACATTGAGCTGGTCCGACACGAGCTTGAAATGAAAGCCCGCATACCCCTTTTCCATCAGGATGTTACCGGACACCGCGTAAAGCTCGTGGATGTTCATTTTTTGTTTGGCCATATCAACGCCCTCTTTACTTGCTTTTCAATGCACCGAACTGACAAATCTCGATTATGAACAGTTTACACAAGCCCACCTGGAACCTCAACCCTGCTGCCCGTTCACGGGCGGCGGCTCCTTCCGCCGACAACACCCGAGTAATAGACTGTGAAAAGCCTCCGCAGGCGGTCCTGCGCCCCTCGATTTGCCAGCCAGTTTTGTGTCAAAATCGTTACGTTGTCCACGTTCCAGCAACAACCAATCCACTTTTTCTGCAAAAACTATTGCAAACGGGGAAAGAAACGGTTAGATTTTGGTTAATTGATAATGATTTTTATTCTCGCTATATAAGCAAGCACTTATATGATTTCGATAAGGGGTTGTCTTTTCACGATGAGCAAGAAATGGGTTTATCCTTTGAGCGCAGTTGTACTCGGTTCTTCCTTGATGCTGTCCGCATGCGGAAACGCGGACACCGCGAAAAAGCCTGAAACTGCCCAGCCTGCACAAACCACCGCTGGCAGCCAGACTCCAGCTGCTGACTCCAGCCAGGCATCTGCTGCATCGCCGGAGCTCCAGGCTTTGATCGACAAGTACCAAAAATGGGTGATCGAGCAAACCGACCAGCTGGTAAAATCCACGGAGGCTTTCACCAACGCTGTAAAAGCCGGCGATATGGAAACAGCCAAAAAGCTGTATGCTCCTTCCCGCGCTTACTATGAGAAAATCGAGCCGATCGCCGAATCGCTGGGAGACTTCGATCCATGGATCGACGCACGCGAAGGCGACGTCCCTGACAACGAGTGGCGCGGTTACCACAAGCTCGAAAAAGCGCTGTGGGAAACCAAATCCCTCGAAGGACAGGACAAAGTCGCCGATCAGCTGCTGCAAGACGTGAAGCAGCTCCGTGTGAAAGTAGAAAGCGTGGAAATCGATGTGCCGATGCTCGTCACCGGCGCGGTCGAACTGCTGAACGAGGTATCTACCAGCAAAGTGACCGGGGAAGAAGAGCGCTACTCTCACACCGACTTTTACGACTTTGCCGCAAACGTAGAGGGCGCGAACGAGATTTTCAAAGTGCTGAAATCCTCGGTAGAGGCCAAAGACGCCGCGCTGGCAAAAGAAATCGAGACCCGATTCCAGGAGCTGGATCAGGCTCTTGCTCCCTATCGCAAGGGTGACGGCTTTGTCCTCTACACCGATATCAAGGAAGACCAGGTGAAAAAGCTCAGCCAGGCATTGGACGCCCTGGCGGAACCTCTGTCTAAAATGGGAACCATAGTAGGAGGCTAACCCGATGGATACGAAACGTCTCGAGACGATTGGCAACAAGAAACTGACTCGACGGGACGCGCTGAAGCTGGCTGGTGTTGGAGGACTCGGTCTGTTGGTAGGAGCAGGCGGCATGGGTGCGCTCATGCAGCCCAAGCCTTCCGCCGCGAATTTGGCCGGATCGGCGGAATCCAACTCCGCCGACGGGATTGTTCCTTTTTACGGAAAGCACCAGGCCGGAATCATTACGCCTATGCAGGACTTTATCTGCATGGGTGCTTTTGATTTGACGGCCACCTCGCTTGATGACGTACGGAAGCTGTTCCAGAGCTGGACAGAGGCTTCCGCGCGCTTGACCGCGGGGAAAAGCGTCGGAGACGAGAGCGGCCACTCCCTTCTGCCCCCGGTCGATACCGGCGAAAGCATGGGACTCGGTGCGATGCGCATGACGATTACGTTTGGCCTCGGACCTTCTTTCTTCGACGAGCGCTTTGGATTGGCGAGCAAGCGTCCCGCTCCCCTGGTCGATCTGCCGCATTTCAACAGCGACGATATTCGAAAGGAATGGACGGGTGGCGATGTCGTCGTGCAGGTCTGCGCCAACGACCCGCAAGTCGCGTTCCACGCTTTGCGCAATTTGGCCCGCATCGGGCGCGGAAAAGCGGTGCTCCGCTGGGTGCAGGACGGTTTCCAGCGTACCAGCGCGGCCGATCCGAAGGGCTCTACGCCGCGCAACCTGCTTGGCTTCAAGGACGGCACGGCCAATCCAAACGTAAGCGATGAGAAGACGGCAGACGAGATCGTCTGGGCGCAGTCGTCCGACGATCCGGCCTGGATGGCGGGCGGCTCATACATGGTCATGCGCCGAATCCGCATGCGAATCGAGGTGTGGGACCGTTCCACCCTCGCCGATCAGGAGAGCACATTTGGCAGACACCGCGAATCCGGCGCGCCGCTGGGCAAAACGGATGAATTCGACGACCTCGAGCTGGATCGCAAGGACAGCAAAGGAAAACCGGTCATCCCGGCCACCTCGCACGTCGCCCTGGCGCATATGGACGGGAAAGTAAAAATTTTGCGCCGCGGTTATTCGTATTCCAGCGGCATGGATCTGAAAACGGGACAGTTGGATGCAGGGCTGCTGTTCGTGTGCTTCAACCGCGACCCGCGCAAGCAATTCATCCCCATGCAGCAAAAGCTGGCTGCAGCCGATCAGCTGAACGAGTACATCTCCCACGTCGGCAGCGGCATTTTCGCCTGTCTTCCCGGGGCAAGTGAAGGCGGATATATCGGGGACACCCTCTTTTAATTTCCTACAGGGATGGAGTGAAACAACTTGAAACGCTACATGCTCATCATCTGTATGTCCTTCCTGCTTCTCGCCTCGGGACTTTCGCCTGCCCATGCAGAACCACTGCAGGCAGACGAGCTGAAGCAAATGATCGCGCTCTCCAGCGATGCGTTGATCAGCAGCGGGGACAAAAACTGGGACGAAGTGAAAAAAGCCGTTGCCAGCATGCAGACACTCTGGGAAAAAAACGACGAGACTTCTGCAGAAGCCCAGTCGCTTACAGCGGCCTTGGCTGATGCCAGGAAGGCGCTGGACGGCGTAGGCAGCGATCCCGAAGCCGCATCGGCCGCCATTTCCAAGCTCGCAAAGGCAGCCGACCGATTCGTCTCTGCCAAAGAAGATTCCGGCAAGCCAAAAGAAAAAGCGCACAAGCAAATTTCTGCACTCCTGCCGCTGCTCCAGGACAGTCTGAAAGCTGCGACGGCGGGAGATGGCGAAACCTCCATGAAGGCGTACAACAGCTTCGTCACCGGCTGGTACAAAGCCGAAAACCTCGTCCGGGCGGAAAATCCCCAGGTGTACGGCAATATGGAAGTCAAGATCAGCGGCGCACGGATTGCCCTGAACACACAGCCGCCTGACCCTGAGAAAAGCAAAGCAAAGCTGCAGGACCTGATTACCGCCGTGGAAGATTACCTTTCCGGCAAAGCAGCCGCCAATGCGGCGAACGCGACTGCTGCTGCCGGCGATCAGCCGTCTATCGCTTCCCTGCTGGAGCTGCTGGATTCCGTGGCCGTCGACATCCAAAACAAGCAGGCCGACAGCGCAGCGGGAAAAATGGATACGTTTATTTCCACGTGGCCGTCCGTAGAAGGCGTCGTCATGACGAAATCACCGGCTACGTACAGCAGCGTCGAGGCAAAAATGGTATCCATCCCGACCCTGATCTTGTCCAGCCCTCCGAACTGGGAGAAGGCCTCCGCTTACATCCAGGAACTGAAAAGCGAGCTTCAGCCTTTCGCCGCTTCTTCTTCCTACACTGCATGGGATGCCGGAGTGATCCTGTTCCGTGAAGGTCTGGAGGCCATTTTGATCATCGTCTCCCTGCTGACGTTCCTGAACCGCTCGGGCAATGAAGACAAGCGCAAATGGATCTGGTCCGGAGCCGGCGTCGGCATCATATGTTCGGCCGCTCTCGCCATTTTGCTCAGCATCGTGTTCTCCAATCTGTCTACCGGCAGTTCCCGGGAGACCATTGAAGGAATTACAGGCATTATCGCCGTCCTGTTTATGCTGACGATTGGCGCCTGGCTGCACAGGAAGTCCAACCTGCAAGCGTGGAACCGCTACGTGGAAAAGTCGATCGGGACATCGCTGGCCAAAGGAACCCTGTGGTCGCTCAGCTTCACCGCGTTTCTCGCAGTCATCCGCGAAGGGGCGGAAACGATCATCTTTTACATGGGGATGGCCGCATCCATTCGCATGGCCGACCTGTTTATCGGCATCGGCTGCGCACTCGTGGTGCTCGCGCTCATCGCCTTCGCGATCATCAAGCTCAGCGCCCGAATCCCGATCCGGCCCTTCTTCCTGGTAGCGAGCCTGCTGCTCTACTACATGGCGTTCAAATTCATCGGCGCCAGCATCCATTCGCTGCAAGTGACGGGCAGCCTGGCCTCCCACAGCTCCGATTACTTGCTTTACGCGCCGCAGCTCGGCATCTACGCCAACTGGGAGACCACCATTCCGCAGCTGGTCGTACTGGCGGTCGTCCTCGTCAACTTCCTTCGCAATGCGGGAAAACGGACGATCAAGCCGCTGCCGCAAACCAACTGAACCATGCAAAAAAACCCGCAGCTTTGGCATGAGTCATTCATGCGCCAGGCTGCGGGTTTACTTTTTTCGTTCAACATGCTCGCTTTATACGAGGAAGCTGCCGCCCGTTGAAGGCCGCTTCATGCCAAATTCACTTGTGCGGAAACAACGGAAGCTCCTGCAGGAACAAGATGTCGGTACGCGCAGAAGCGTCTCCCTCTGCCAGGATGGCTGCACGGGCCACGACGTTGCCGCCCGCTTTTACGACCAGATCCTCGATCGCTTGCAGCGATTGGCCGGTACTGATCACATCATCGACAATCGCTACCCGCTTCCCGGCGATTTCCTTGGCATCCGCTCCGTCCAGGCACAGAATCTGCTTTTTCTGCGTGGTAATAGAGACGACTTCGTTCACCAAAGGCCCATCCATGTACGGCTTGATGCTTTTGCGAGCCACATAGTACTTCTTCAATCCAAGCAGCCGCGCCATTTCGAAGACGAGCGGAATTCCTTTGGCCTCCGCCGTAATCAGCACGTCCACCTCAGGGAGCTTTTCCACCAATAGCGGAGCCGCAGCAGCGACCAGCTCTGCATCGCCGAGAATGACGAAGCTCGCGATGCTCAAATCGTCCGCTACTTGCATGATCGGCAATTCACGAGTGACTCCCGCTACCTCGAGCGTATAGGTCTTGTTCATTTCGTTCCCCTCCTACATTCCGAATAAACCAATCAAAACTCTCATGAGCAAGCCAGCCAGCATCCCGAAGAACGGGTCGGAGATCGCGGTTACGACCATCGTCATGCCGCCTACCAGGCTGGAAGAAGCGTCGCCGCCGGTCAAAGCAGCCGTAGCATTGCCAGGTACCGTAACGATGGCACCCAGTACAAACAAAAAGCCGGAAATCGATTCACTCGGGATAAAACGGCCAATCTTCGGCAGCAAGCCCGCAAACAGGATCGCTGCCATCAGCACCATCATCAGAACTCCCGATGCGACCGGATGCGGAGCCCCCGACGTGGCGGAAATGATCGCTTCGACCGGCGCACCGCCGAACAGCGCGGAAATCATGTCAGCTACACTGCTGATGACGCTGAGCGTGTCGATGTTGACATCCGTTTTGGCAATCTCCCCGTTGATCTGTCCAAACGCGATGTTCGCCCCGATGTTGAGGCAAACCATCGCCATAGCCCCGCGCAGAATGGCAGGCGAGAACGTCAGCTTCTGCAGCACGAGCCGATCGTTGGCCACTGGCTGGATCGGACTGCCTTGCTTGAGAAAATAGGACACGGCGCTGGACAAAATGACCGAGATCGTGACGGTGTAGACCAGGTCTTTCGTCAAGAAATAGGTGAGCAGACCGGAGGCCATTGAGCTGACCCCGACTGCCATGTTGCTGCGGGCCATCTCCCACGATACCCGCGCCAGCATGATCCCGACCCCTGCCATCATTCCGTTCGTGATGACCGGACCGATGAAGTCCACGATTTTTTCAAGAAAACCGAACAGACCGATGATGGTCATGATGATTCCCCCGACAAAGATCATGGAGAGCCTCTCTTTCATGCTCTTGCCAATCGTCCCTGCCAGCGTGATCGTTTCCGCCTGATAGGAAACGACCGCTACCGAGCCTGTCAACGCATTGCCGGCGGCGCCTACGAGAAAAGCCAGTGCCGTCGGAACGGAAGCGAAGCCGAGAGACAGAGCCAGAAGCCCTTGCGGCAGCCCATTGAGAACCACGCTGAGGGCCGCGATGATATCTTTCCATTCCATTGTTTCAAAGCCCCTTTTCCTCAAAGATGATAGATCCGATAGATTTTACATGGGTAACGGTATCACAGAATCCGATCTTTTTCAATTTTTTATTGTTTATCATTCGTATTTAACATATCAATCTCCTGAATTAACCCGTTACCCATTGAAACAGTTTCCTATTTACGAACGTTTCCTAGTAAATGGAATTTACCCGAACACGAAAAAAGCATGAGCGCAGATCCATGGATCTCACTCATGCTTTTTCGCCTCTTATGCTTCTTTCGGAAGGACAATACCCCGGTAAAGCTGTACGGTGATGTAGTAATACAGAGCGTAGATTCCTACGAAGATCACTGTCGGCACCCAGATGTCTGCATATGGCGCAAGCAGGATGACCGAGAACATCTGCATGCCCACCAGCACGTGCAAGAGTCCCATCAGGGCAGGGAAGACGAACACCAGAAACAGCTCTTTGTAGATCGATCCGACAAGCAGCGACTTGCGTACGCCGATCTTGCGCAGCATGCTGTACCGTTCGCGGTCTCTGCTCGCACCCGACAAGATTTTAAACATCAGGCAGCTTGCCATCATCGCCAGAAACGCAATTCCCAGGAAGAAGCCCATGAACATCGTGCCGCTTGTAAAGGCGTACAGGCTCTGGTACATGCTGAATTTGGAGGACAGGGACGTTTCGTCTATTTTCTCATCCGACACAGCGGCCAGCCGCTCCAGCTGGCGTTGTTCCATGGCTTTCAGTTGCTGCTTGTACTGGAGGAAATCGTCCACCTTGGCCAGCAAAAGCGTATGTTCCTTGCCTTGGATCCCTTCGTAGACGGTCTTGTCGACAATTTGCGTCCGTTTGTTTCCCTGCAGGCTGTAGCTCACCATAAACTCGTTGCGGATCGCAGTCTCCCAGTCCTCCGGGATCGGCTCGTTGGCGGGAGCTGCCGATTGTTTCTCACTTGAATCTCCCCCGTAGACCAGAGCCGGCAGTGGCGTGACGACGCGCTCCGGTTTGCTGTCCGGATCGTACGCTTCCACACTGTTCGTGGAGATCAGCGGCGGATTTGCGAGCAAGTCGTCCTTCAGGTAGTAGGTGGTCTGCTCATCCATCTTGTATCGGTACATCAACTGCTCTTCTGCCTTCATCGATTTGATCGCATCCAAATCTTCCGTTGTCGGGTCCTGCAGGGTGATATCGTAAACGTGGGCCAAATTGGCGATCAGACTGACGTTGTTTTGGAAAGCCAGCCCTCCGGCCATCGCTCCCACGCCAAGTGCGATCAGCATCGCCACGGTCGCGAGCACTCTCGTCAGGTTGTTGACCCGGAAGCGGAGCTGGGCAAACGTAAAGGCATTCAATTTCCGGTCGTTCAATCGCTGATTTTTCTTCAGCATCTGCACAAACAAAGGCAGCAGCGCGATGAACACGAGGTACGTCCCGATCGTCGTCGCCACGGCAGCTACGATGAAGCCCAGGGCCAGCAGCTCCCTCATGTGGACGATCGCGTAATACCCGACTGCCACGAGCAGGATCCCCAGCAACGCAACCAGGAAGGCGGCAAACCCTTTCGTTTTCACCCGGTCATTCTGCTGTTCCGCGCGAATGAGATCCAGTTCGGTCGCCTTGGACAGCCGAATGGCGTTGATTGTAGACGTCAGCAGGAATAGCACCAGAAAGAACACGCCGGTCATGATCAAGGCCGGTACGTAAAACGGCTGGTACCCGTTCGCCGGAATTTCCAGCTGCTTCAGCAAAAGCTGGCCGATTCCATTGGCCAACACGATGCCGACGATGCTTCCGACGACCAAGGACAAAACGCCCATCCCCAGCGTCTCCATAAATAGAATCCGGCTGATTTTGCCTTTCTTTGCTCCCAATACCCGGTACATCCCCAGCTCCTTGCGGCGGAGCGAAAGCAGAAACGAATTGGCGTAAAAGATGTAGAAGATCGTGATAAACGCCAGCAGGAACGAGCCCACATGGAATACCAGCTGAATGGAGCTGATGATGGAGTTATCCTTCGTAAACTGGCCGTTCAGCGCCATCGTCTGAAACATGTAGAAAATCGAAATGGAAATGACCAGCCCTACGAGCAAGATCAGGTAGTCCTTCATCATCTTGCGCATGCTCGATAGCGAAAGCTTGAATAGCATCCTCGTCCCCTCCTAGTGCAGGTCATGCGCTGCGCCTAGCTCGGCGAGTACATCCAGAATCTGTTTGAAAAAGCTTTGACGGTCATCCGTGCGATGAATCTCTTTGTACAGCGACCCGTCCTGAATAAACAAAATCCGCTTGCAGAAGCTCGCGCTAAAAGCGTCATGCGTCACCATCAGAATCGTGACTTGATGGTTTTCGTTCAAGTCGCTCATCGTTTCCAGCAAGCTTCTGGCGTTTTTCGAATCCAGTGCGCCGGTAGGCTCGTCTGCCAGCAATATGGCCGGCTCGTGGACGAGAGCACGCGCAGCGGCAGCCCGTTGCTTTTGTCCACCTGACACTTGGACGGGATATTTCGCTAAAAGGTCCTCGATCCCCAATGTCTGGGCCACCTTTTTCACTTTTTTCTGGATCTCCGAGGACGGCACGCCTTGGAGCGTGAGCGGCAGCGCAATATTTTCATGCACGGTCAGGTTTTCCAGCAGGTTGAAATCCTGAAAAATGAATCCGAGCTTTTGTGAACGAAAGTCGGCCAGCTGGTTTTGATTCATTTTGGTGATCTCCGTGCCTGCGATTTGAATCGTCCCGTTCGTCGGGCGATCGAGCGTCGAGATGACGTGCAGCAGCGTCGTTTTCCCCGCGCCGGACGGGCCCATGATGCCTACGAACTCTCCCTCTTGAATATTCAGCGATACTCCTTTCAATGCGTGGAACTGGCTTTCACCCTTCGAACCGTATATTTTCTGTACGTTGCTGACCTCCAGGACAGATGTTTTCACGTTTTGTTCCCCTCTCTCTCATGCAATCCGTGTACCTTTATTCATTCAACGCTATTAACTTTACCCGGATTCCTTATGGGGAGCTATTGATCTACCTTACAGTTAGCTTGCGGTTTTGTAAGGTAAGGAAAGGAAAAAGGCATGGAAGCTCCATGCCTGTGCTACGCCTTCTCCTATTCGGAAAACTGTTGGGGGAACTGCTTGACGATCCCTTCGGTGAGCGTATCCGCCACCAGCAAGATGTTGTCTTCTCCCTGGTCAAACGCGGCGATTTCCGCACTGCCGTCCTTTTTCAGCCGCGCATCCACCACGTCGGTCATTTGCTGCAAGTGCGCATGGAGCAGATCTCTCAGTTCATTCAATGTCCAGTTCATATTGAGGCTGCTCAGCAGGTCGGCGATGTCGTCCGCATTTTGATACCAGTCCGTATAAAGGTTCTTCAGCTCCACCTGCTGCTGGTTTTTGGCCGCCTCCACGACTTTTTCCGCGATGCGCAAATGCTCGTTCAACAGCTTGGTCAACTGACTGCCCGCTGCATCCCCGTAGTACGGCTTGAAGGCATTGCCGATGTCCTCCTGGTTTTTCAAAAGCCGGGCCACTACATCGCGCTGATCCTCCAGCCCCGCGGCGGCACTGACGATGTAGCTGCGGGTCCAGACGGTCAGGTCGGTCCACAGCTTTCGCATATCTTCCTTCAGCTTTGCGGCGGCAGAATTCCCGCTCTCCGCTTGCGAAGCGATTCCCTGCACTTCTTCCTGCGCCCCTGCTACCCCGGGCAAACCGTACAGAAGCAGACAGAGGAAGCACTGTAAGATCTTGTGGGGCGTACCGTTCATGACAGATCCTCCTTCGTCTCGGTCTCGCTGAAAAGATCCCACCTTATTTTGGGCAGACCAGGCGTTTCCATACCCTTCTTTTTCCTACAGCTAAAAAATTTAGGAGAATTTTCTGTCAGCATTTATCTCAAAATAAGATCAATTCAAGGCGATTTCCATATTGTTCCGTTCCAATCTGGATTATACAATACTCCAAAGCAAACCAAACGCATGCGGCATCCAGAGACAAATAGAGAGAGAACAAAGAAAAAACATGAGGAAGAAGATGAGAGAAATGGCTATGCTACAAGAAGTGCAGCCGGATCGCCTGCAGATTGCGAAGGCCTACGTGCAGGAAGTGTACGAATCCATCCAGGCGCGCAATCCCGGTGAGCTCGAGTTTCACCAGGCTGCGAAAGAAATTTTCGATTCCTTGGTGCCCGTCTTCGCCAAGCATCCAAAGTACATGGAGAGCGGCATCCTGGAGCGAATCTCCGAGCCCGAGAGGCTGATCACGTTTCGGGTGCCTTGGGTAGACGATCAAGGGAAGGTACGCGTGAACCGAGGATTTCGGGTACAGTACAGCAGCGCGATCGGCCCTTACAAGGGAGGCATCCGGTTCCATCCCTCCGTCAACGCCAGCATCATCAAATTTTTGGGCTTCGAACAGATCTTTAAAAACGCACTGACCGGCCAACCGATCGGCGGCGGAAAGGGCGGCTCCGATTTCGATCCGAAAGGCAAGTCGGACGGCGAAATCATGCGCTTCACCCAAAGCTTTATGACAGAACTTTGCAAATATATCGGGCCTGATGTAGATGTCCCTGCGGGCGACATCGGTGTCGGCGCCCGCGAAATCGGCTACATGTTCGGCCAATACAAGCGGATTCGCGGCGGCTACGAAGCAGGTGTCCTCACCGGAAAAGGCGTCGGGTACGGCGGCAGCCTGGGACGCACCGAAGCCACCGGCTACGGAGTCGTTTACTTCGTCGAAGAAATGCTGAAGGACAAAGGTCTGAGCCTGAAAGGGCAGACTGTCGTCGTCTCCGGTTCCGGCAATGTCTCGATTTACGCCATGGAAAAGGCGATGCAGCTGGGAGCCAGCGTCCTCGCATGCAGCGATTCCAACGGCTACATCTACGATCGGCGCGGAATCGATCTGGCAACCGTGAAAAGGCTCAAAGAAGTGGAGCGCAAACGAATCCGCGACTATGTGCTGGAGCATCCGCACGCCGAATACCACGAAGGATGTGCAGGCATCTGGTCGATTCCGTGCGACATCGCACTGCCATGCGCGACCCAAAACGAGCTCGATGACCGCTCCGCGAAAACATTGGTGGCCAATGGCGTAAAGGCCGTGGCGGAAGGGGCAAACATGCCGTCTACCCTCGAGGCCATCGAGGTCTTCCTCGAGCATGGCATCCTGTTCGGCCCGGGAAAAGCTGCGAACGCAGGCGGGGTCTCTGTCTCCGCACTGGAGATGGCACAGAACAGCATGCGGCTGTCCTGGACTTTTGAAGAGGTGGATGCCAAGCTGCACCAAATCATGGCCTCGATCTACCAATCGAGCATGAAGGCAGCCCGCGAATACGGCCATCCCGGAAACCTGGTCGTCGGGTCCAATATCGCCGGCTTTTTGAAAGTGGCCGATGCCATGATGGTCCAAGGCATTATTTAAAACCGCGGGGACATGAAGCCTCCCGATGGCAGAAAACAAGGGCAGCCCATCCACGCGGCTGCCCTTTCTGTTGGTTATACGACTTTCCCGTTTTCTTGTTCTTTGCCTTCCACAGACTTTCGGACGAGCAGAAAATGCTTGCGCAGCCTGTCTTCGATGACTCTGGGCTGCTCCCTTTTCAAGATGTCCACGATGAACAGCAGCGTACCGGCGACGATCCCAAACCCGACCAGGATAGCCACGACAGGATGAATCAGGAGGGTGAGGTAGCCTACCACCATTGCGAGCACGATATACCCAATCCATTTCCCCATTTCGATCCCTTCCTCTCCGTTTTTACGCAATAATCCCCGTCTTCTTGGCATTCTCCGTCGACTTCCGGATGATCCCGCTAAGCGGGCGTTTCAGCACCAGAGCGACGAACAGGCTCAGCCCGATGAATCCGATCAGCCAGACGATGTCCCGCACAGCCGTCTCCCACAGCACCCCGCCCACTCCTTCTCGCAGGAGGCTGATCGCATACGTGAACGGCATGAACGGATTGAGCGCCTGGAAAAAAGGAGCCGTCATGCTGATCGGAAACGTGCCGCCCGAGCTGGAAAACTGAAACACCATGAAGACGATCGCTATTCCCTTCCCGACGTTGCCGAATACGGATAGCAGCGTGTACGTAATCGTGACAAACACCATGCTGACCAGCATCGCAAAGAGGACGAACGGAACTTTGTCAGCCACGTAGGCGCCGAGAAGGTACATGTCCCCGAGCGTAATGAACAGTGCCTGGAACAGTCCGATCGTCACAAACGTGGCCAATCGCCCCAAATACAATTGGTACGGCCGGTAACGCCCTTCCGGATTATCCGCTTCCGCCTTGAGCAGGGAAATCAGCAGCGTCGATCCTACCCACAGCGACAGGACGCCATAGAACGGCGACATCGCCGAGCCGTAATTGGGTATCGGGTATTTCCGGTTTTCCTTGATCTGGACGGGGCTCGCCAGAAAGTCGCTTTCCTTTTGAATATCTCCGCGAAGCAGCTTGGCCAGAGCGGCGAACTGATTGTTTGCCTCCACGGCCCTCAGCTTGTCGGCCGCCTCGCGAACCGCCCGCTCCAGCTGGGGAAGGTCGGTCCGCACCAGCCCTGCGACGGTATGGACGCCCGACTCCACCTGCGGGAGCTGATTGCGCACGAAATCGGCCAGTCGGGACAGCTCTTTTTCCGCCCCCGGCAAGTCGTTCCGGATAAAGGCCGCAGCCGCGTCCAGCTTTTTGCCGATCTCCGGGAGGCTGCGGCGCAGGAGTGGGCCCGTCGTCGAGAGCGCTTTGTCAAAGGCGTCCGCCTTGGCTTGAAGCCCTTGCGCCAGCTCGTGGACTCTCGCCCTGATTTGCGGCATTTGCTCCTGGATTCGGAGCAGCTCGCTTTGACCAAATTCCAGACCCGTTTTCGCATCCCGCAAAATGGCGGCCAGATCCGGCACTCTTTCCTTGGCGGCCTGCAAGCGGTCAGCTGCCGTGCCGGTCAACGACTGAAGCGCCACCATCCCAGCCGCGATTTGTGGGACGATCTCGCTGTCGTACCGGGAAAGAACCGAGCCCAAGGCGGCGCTCGTGTCCTCGGCCAGCTGCCGGACGGTCCCGAGCGTTTCCTTGAGCGGCGCCTTCCCGTTCTCCAAAGCCTGCGAAATCGTTCCAAGCAGCTCGCTCTGCCTGCTTAGCCTGTCTTGCGCCGTCTGCAGCCGGTCCAGCACCGCGTCCAACGGATGGTCCGGAATGTAGCCGTTGATCCGGTCGAGCAGCGATCCCATATGCGCCAGTGCGTCTGCCGCTTTGTCCAAACGGCCCTGCGCCGTCCTCACTTCGTCCGCTGAGGGCCAGCTGCTGGGATCGGTTTGCAGCAATCGCTCCGTGAGCAGCCCGACGCCATCGGCAGCCTGCTGGGCCAACGCCAGGCTTTGCTTGACCAGCGGAGCGACGGTGTCCAGCGCGCCTTGGTTCGCCGTCAGGAAACCGCTCAGCCGATCGGCGAGGTCTGCGCCTTGCTCCGCAATATCCGCCAGCCGCGGCAAAGCGTCCTGCGCCGCGGTCACGACCTCAAGCGCCTTGTTCGTTTTGCTCAGAGCGAGATCCACCGTCTTCGCGACCTGGTCGAAATGCTGGTCCAGCTCCTGAACGCGACCGACAGCCTCGTGGATCTGCGGCAATTTGTCCTCGAGGGCGAGAATATGCGTGATCGCTTCGCTGATTTTCGGCCAGTTTTGCTGGAGGGCGAGCACGTGCCGAGCTGCCTGGTTGATCTCGGGAATCCGCTGCTCCAGCTCGGGTATGATTTGCGCCTTTTGATGGATTTCCGGCAGCTTCTTCTCCAGCTCCAGCACTTTCTGCCCCGCAGCGTGGATTTGCGGCAGCTTGCTTTCCAGATCAAAAATGCCGTGCTCGATTTTCCGGATCGTCGGCAGCTGCTCTTCGATCTGTACGCCGATCTCCTCCAGCTTCCGCAAGAGAGCCTCGCTGACAGCTTTCGTGAAGCTCTCGTTGATTTCCTTGGCGATGGCTGTCACGCCGGATGATGTGATCTTGGGTGCGACCGCATTTACTTTTTCATTGACGCTGTATATGACTTCGGGCCTGTCGAGCCTGCCTTCGACGATGCCGGTCATCTTGGAGGAAAAGTCGGGAGGGATGAGGATGCTGGCATAATACACGCCCCTGTCCAGTCCTCGCTCCGCCTCGGCTTCATCCACAAACGTCCAGCCCAGCTTCTGATTACGCTGCAAGCTGCGGAGCAATTCATCCCCGATGTTGATGTACTTCCCCGCTACCGTCGCTCCCTGGTCCTGGCTCGTGACCGCCACCTTGACGCCTTCCGTATTGGCGTACGGATCCCAGACGGATTTGATGTTGACCCAATCGTACAGACAAGGGAGCAGGATGATCGCAAGGATGAGAAAAACGCCTGTCGGCACCTTGAAAATACGGACCCAGTCCGTTTTGTAAATTTCCCATATGGAACGCATATCGCTACCACCTAGTAGAAGGATGTACTTCCTCGTTGTTTCAAAAAGCTTACCACAAAAGGAAGGCAACTGGAAGAAAACGGAAGATACCCCATTATTCTCGACCCAGCTTTTTTCCCAAACAAAAAAGCGGCCTCTATGGCGAAGGCCGCTCTTTGCCCGATCAACACAGGCAGTCCCGTTACGGTGTCGTTTGGGGGTGAAACCAGATTTTATCGAAGTCCAGCCAGCCTGACGGATTGAGCGTGACCCCCCGCACCGACTGGTGAAAAGACGCATTGCTCTTTTTATGGACGAGGTACAGGATCGAGCGGGTCTGCCGCATCAGATCTTCCAGCTCCTCGAGCAGCTGCTGGCGCCTGCCTGCTTCCGGCTCGCGGAAGATCGCCTCTGCCGCATTGTTCACTGCCTGTGCTGTCTGCGGATCGAACGCGGCGAGGAAGTAGTTTTTCTGCAAATACATCTCCAGCTCGCACACTTCGTCGCCGGTAAAGACGTTTCCAAACAGCCGGCAGTCGTACTGCTGCCAATCCGCGTAGTCCGTCAACTCATCTATCGGCTTCACATCCATGGTGATGTTGATGCCGTACGACTCGCATCGGGCACGAATCCACTCGGCGTCTTCCTTGTGATACGGGTTGGAGGCGACCCGGAATACTTCCCCTTGGTAGCCGCTCTCCTTCAGCATCGCCATGATTTCAGAACGGGTCAGGCGACTTTTTTCATGGGCGATCTCGTCTGGATGCGGACGGAAGCCTCTCGCCGGAACAGTGCGGTCTCCGCCCAAATCCGCAATCAACTGCTCCCGATCCAAAATATGGTACAGCGCTTCCCGAAACTTCGGATGATTTTGCGGACCGTCTTTCCACTGGTGAAAGACGAGCAGATTGCAGCAGGCGTACAGCATCTCCGTATCGTTCCACTCGCCGTTTGCACGGAGAATAGTCTCCAGCTGCGCCCGGGAAGGATCTCCGTAAGAGGTCAAGACCGATGTCCAGTCCGGTTCCTTAAGCCGTCCGGGCTCGACATCCGGCAGGATCAGCACCTCGACCCGATCGAGCTGCGGCCTTCCCCGAAAGTGACCGATAAAAGCTTCCAGGACGCAAATTCCATCCTCAAACCGGCTGATTCGAAACGGACCGGTGCCTACCGGCTTCCGCGCAAATTCCGCTTCGCCGGATTGGACGATGTCGGCGGGCACGATACTCGCAGGAACGGTAGACAGAAAGCGCAAAAACAGCGAATTCGGTTCAGCGAGCCGCACCCGCACTGTTTTATGGTCAAGCGCCTCGGTATGGACGATGTCCCGATACATCCAGCTCGACTCGAACCTCTCCGGGTGCAAGCGGATGCGATCGAGGGAAAATACGACGTCATGAGCAGTCAGCTCTCGTCCGTGATGGAACAGGATGCTCTTTTTCAAATGAAAGGTCCATTCCCGCCCGTCCCCGCTGATCTCCCAGGAATGCGCAATGCCGGGTGTGATCACGCCTCGCTCATGATCGTACTCGACCAATGTATCAAACAACTGCCCTGCGATCTGGGCGTCAAACGTGTAATAAGTCATGGCCGGGTCCAGCGTCACGATGCCGCGGTATACGGGAAGCCGCAGCGTGTCCTCGAGCCGATCCGAAACGGTCTGCGTCGTAAAGCCCATGCCTTCCGACAGCCAGTCCATGATGCGGTTTTTGACTGTAGTGTCGCCAAACCGGTTCAACCACTCCATGGCTTCGCTGACATCTCCCTGCTCCAGCTTGGTCCTCACCTCTTGAAGCAGCATTTCCTCCGAATCGGCGAGCAACGTTAAAACCGAAGAATGCCCGCGTCCGCGCCCTGACTGCCAGTCGATCCAGCCCAGCTCGGATAGCCTTCGGATGATGACTTTGGCATACCTCGTCGTGCAATGCCAGATGCCGGTGAGACGCTCTACGGTAACGGGAAAAGGCGCATGGGCCTTCTGGTCGCGGAAAAAGGAACGGAGCTCCAAAAAATGCAAAACCGTCATCATACATGCCCCTCCTCACTCTGAAAAAAGGTGAACAGTCTTATTCAAATCATACCCTTTTTAACCCTTTTCAGATAGCTATACTCAAAGGAAAGAGGAGGGAAACGAATGAACGTCTTGTTGCAAAAGCTCCGCACCTGGGCACATTTCCATCCAGTCGCCTGGGGCGTCATTATCGGTACATTTCTTTCGCGCACCGGATTTTTTATGGTGATTCCGTTTTTGGGCATCTACTTGGGCAAAGTCAAGGGAGTTGACCCCGCTACGGTCGGGGCCATCCTGGCAGCCAGCTTTTTGGTAGGGACACTGTGCAGCTTTCTCGGTGGTGCGCTGTCCGATCGCTTGGGCCGATACCCGGTCATGATCACGGCGATGGCCGCCTGGAGCCTGACCCTGCTTGGCTTTGCTTTTGCCGAGGAAGTCTGGCAGTTCTTTCTCATGAGCTCCCTCAACGGCCTGTTCCGCAGCATCTTCGAACCGACAGCCCGTGCCCTGCTGGCGGACGTGACGCCTCCAGAGCGGCGCTCCGACGCTTTTCACGCGCGGTACTTCGCAATCAATATCGGCGGCGCCATCGGACCGTTGATGGGGCTGAAGCTGGGAGCCGGCAGCACGGCCTCGCTCCTGCCGTTTTTCGTCAGCGCCGCCATTTTCGCTGCCTACGCCGCGGTCCTGGTCATTCTCATGCTTGCTTTCAAGCACACGGTTCCGGAGAAGTCCGAAATCACACCGATGGGGCAAATGGTGCGAATCGTGTTTACCGATAAAGTGTTCCTTTATTTTCTGGTAGGCAACGTCTTTTTGGCTGGCGCCTACTCCCACCTCGATACGACCTTGTCGCAGTACATCGGACACGACCGTATCGAAGCATACTCGCTGCTCTTTATTGTCAACACGCTCTCCGTCGTGGTCCTGCAATACCCGCTAGCCAAGCTGATGAAGCGTTTTTCTTCCCTGACCGCTCTAAAGGCCGGCTGCCTGCTGTTCGGATTGGGACTGTTCGGATTCGGGTTATTCGACAATCTGGCGTTGCTTGCGCTGTCGATGGTCGTGTTTACCGCCGGCGAAGTGCTCAGCTTTGTGATCGGTGACGTGCTGATCGGAGAAATTGCGCCCAGCCATTTGCGCGGCGCCTACTATGGAGCCAGCGGGTTTGCTTTTATTGGCCAGAGCGTCTGCGCCTGGTTTGGCGGAATTCTGCTGAACACCCTGGGCTTTAGCCAAGGCCCCACCATCTTCGCCATCCTGATGCTGCTCACTTTTCTCGCCTATCCGTTTTTCCACCGCGGGCAGCTGCTGTGGGAGCGGCGCCTTGGACGCAGTGATGCCGGCCAGATTTGCCAAGGCATGGAGCTGACGAAGAGCTAAATGATACGAAAACGAGGAGTGTTGTTCATGACAGCCATTCAACAATTTCACACACTTCATCATGCAGACGACCTATTGTTCCTGGGCAACGCCTGGGACATCCCCTCCGCACGTGCGCTGGAAAAAGGCGGTTTTCGCGCCATCGGAACGACCAGTTGGGGAATTGCGCACGCGCAAGGCTTTACCGATGGAGAAAAGATCGATTTTGACCTGCATCTGGCCATCATCCGAAGCATCGTCAGACATGTGCAGATTCCGGTGTCTGCTGATATCGAGGCGGGCTACGGAGAAAGTGCCCGAGCGATCGTCGAAAACGTATTGCGGACAGCGGATGTGGGAGTCGCAGGCATCAATCTCGAGGATTCGCTCAAGCATCAAGAAGGCTTGCGGGATGCGGCGGAGCACGGCCTCCTTCTCCGGCAGATCAGAACAGCGCTCGATAACCGTGGCTTTCACGATTTTTACATCAACGCCCGAATCGATACGTACTTCCAAAAAGAGAATCCGCTAACGGAAACGATCGAGCGGGGAAATATCTATGTGGAGAGCGGAGCAAGCGGCATCTTCGTCCCCGGTGTCACGAGCGAATCAGACATTCGGGCCATTGCAACCCAGGTGGCTGCGCCGCTGAACGTCCTCTCTCTTCCGGGGCTGACGAATGGCAAGCTGCTTCGCGAATGGGGAGTCAGACGGCTCAGCTTTGGCAATGCGCTGTATGACAAGATGGCCGCTGATCTGGAAAACACTGCGACCCATTTGTTTGAAACGACAGACACTCGGTCTTTATACGAGACGACCGGTTCATGAGCTACGCGATAAGCCGCCTTCCTTGCTGGGAAGGCGGCTCTTTTCTTTTCCACACAATCCTTAGCCCTGCTACTGCGCAATTGTCTGGAAATACCGATAGACCCGATCCAGCTTCTGCGCATGCCTCCCCTTTGGACTCTCCATGCTGCCAAACTCGAAGAACTTCACTTTCTTCATCCCCACAAATTGAAACAGCGCTCTCTTCATCAGCACCTTGTGCGCGTTGTTCAACCAGAACAGGGGATAATGCGTCGGTCCCTTCATCGTGGAAATGCAGACGACCGACTTGCCCGCGAGCAGCCCTTCCGGAAAAAGCCCGTCCTTGTCCCGGTAGGCGAATCCGGCCGCAAACATCTGGTCGATATACCCGAGCAGCATCGCAGGCGGGCGTCCCCACCAGATCGGGTACACAAAAACGAGTTTGTCCGCCCAGCGAATTTGCTGGCGGTACTTCTCCAGCCGGGGATCGATGTGCATGTCTCTCCTTCGCTTGTGCTCGTTGAATTCAAGAACCGGATGGAACGACTCCGCGTACAAATCGAGTACCTGCACTTCCTGGATATTCGGGTTTTCCCCGCTTCCTTCCAGCACCTTCTGCAAAAACGCGTAGCTGAGGCTCTGGTGATTCGGATGCGTATACACAATCAGCAGTTTCATTTTCTCACTCCGTTAATTATCATTTGATAACAAAAATCTAGCACGCTCCAAAAATGTTGTCAAATGATAATTGTTAAGTGATAACCAGTTTGTTATCGTTACGGATAAGAGGTGATCTTCGTGGACAAAGAAGCCTTGTTCCAGAAATTCGTGATGTTCACCAGCGCGGTCCATCAAATCAAGCATGAATTAACCAAAGAAGTGAAGCCAGCCACGGTTACGCCGGTTCAGTACAGCATTTTGGAGTACATCGCGGTTCATCAGCCTGTCACCCTCAGCCAAATCAGCGATTGCCAGCACATGTCCCTGCCCAATACGAGCCGTGAAATCAGGAAGCTGACGGAGAAAAACCTGTGCGAAAAATCAACCGGTGCCGAAGACCAGCGCAAGCAGTACATTCGCCTGTCGAAAGCAGGCCAGGACATAATGGACGAAGTCTTTTTACGGATACAAGAGCGCTTTACCGAGCGAATCCATGAAGCGACCCCACAAGAGCTGGGGTTGATTGAGGAAGCGCTGGATTTGCTTCACGCGAAAGTGTTTTATACGGATTCACGCAGCTCCGGCAAATAGCGCAAAAAAAAGGAACTGCACATGTGCAATTCCTTTTTTTCGTTTCCAGGCGATTTAAATGAACCCGCCGTTGACGCGAAGAGTCTGCCCTGTGACCCACTGGGACTCAGCGCCTGCTAGGAACAGAACGACCTGCGAAATGTCCTCGGGCTCAGCCAGCCTGCCGAACGAGTTCATCGAACCGACTGCCCTGATCTGCTCCTCCGTTTTGTCTGCGGTGAAGAGCTCGGTATTCACCGGTCCGGGAGCAACGGCGTTGATGGTGATCCCTTTTGGTACGAGCTCTTTCGCCAGCTGGCGAGTAATCTGCTCGACCGCTCCCTTTGTCGCCGCGTACACGCTGTAACCCGGGAACATTTGCCCTGCGACAGACGTGGAGAAGTTGATGATTCTTCCCTTCTCACTCATATGGAGAGCTGCCTGTTGGCAGGCGAAGTACGTCCCTTTGACGTTGATGGCGAACAGCTGGTCAAAATCCTCCTCCGTCATTTCGGCAATCGGCTTGGTAATCATTACCCCGGCATTATTGACCAAGATGTCGATGCGGCCAAATGCCTCCAGCGTTTTCTCAAACAAATGCTCTACCTCTCCCACTTTGCTGACGTCCGCTTGAATCGCAAGCGCCTCTCCGCCATTTTTCCTGATTTCGGAAACGACTTCCTCCGCTCTTCTGGAGCTGCTCGCGTAGTTTACAACCACCCTGGCTCCTTGCAAAGCCAGCTCCTGCGCTATTTTTTGCCCGATCCCCCGAGATGCCCCTGTCACCAACGCCACTTTACCTGCCAGCTTCTTTTCCATAAATGTCCCACCCCGTTTTTTTTATTTGCTTATGGCTATTATACTGCCTCAAATTACAATCATCAAATGACAATTTTTATTTTTTGTCATTTGTTTTCGCGAAGACAGAAAAAACCTTTCTGAATCGGTTCGTCAGAAAGGTTTTTATCTCCAAAAGGCAGGCTGCCCAACAATTATACGATTATACCAGCCCTCTCAAAAGCAGCTCCCATACCGCCTGGAAGGTTTCCTCTTCGTCCTCGGCGAGCCACTGATTGGCATGTGCAGGATGGTGGAAGCGCGAGGTCGCCATGAAAATGGCCTTTGCTATGACCTCCGGTTGACCGGGCTTAAACTCATTCGACTGGATTCCTTGCTCCACGATCGTCGCTATCTGTTGAATCAAGTGATTGACATGGGCCTTTACCGTCTCCACCGATTCCTGCGTTTCGGCCGCATACATGGCAAACATCTCCGTGTCCCGAGTGAAATAATCCCGCTTCGACTTTCGGAGCGTGTCCAGCCACAAGCGCAAACGTTCCGTCGCGCTGCCTTTTCCTTCGCTTACGATCTTCTCTAACGGGGCGGAGATACAACCGACCAGCCACCTTTCCGTGACAGCCTCCCGCAAGGCAGCCTTGCTCGGGAAGTGTCGGTACACCGTTCCGTGGCTGACCTGCAGCGCCTTGGCTATGTCGACCACGGAGGTTTTTTCCGGGCCAAAACGTCTGAGCACCTGTTCCGCCGCATCCAGTATCATTTCTTTTGTCAATGGCGCATCGTGACCCATAGGCATGCCTTTCCCCCTTTTTTCTCCCTCTCATCATACCTCATTTTCTCACCGGATAAAAAACATAGTTGGAAAACTGTCAGCGCTCAAATCAAATGCTTGTCTAATCCAGATCTTCTTCGTTATATTTTGAATAGACATATTTCCCCAAATTTTTCCGATAGGAGATTCAAATGATGGTCCCATCGAATATTCTATCCCTCGCAACCCCTCTGCTGACCGAACGACGCATTTCCAAAGCGACGCCGTCCGAGAATCCACATGATGAATGGTACAAGATCACACTCACTGCCGCCGATGCCATTGAAATCCACATCAACAATTTGACACACCCATCCTCCTGTGTGGAAGTTTACGACCAATATGGCACTCGGCTTGAACGCTCTGCCTTTACAGCCGGCTCGCCCCTGATTATGCGCTTCTTTCCTTCTCGGGAAGGATGCTACTTTATCAAGCTGATGATCGGCCCTGATCCGGATCCCACTCACCTCTGCCAGCTGTTTGTGGACAAGTACACCCGCTTGTCGGGTACCGTCTCCGGATCTCTCAGGCTATCTGCCGATACCGGTCCCTATCTGCTCGGACCGGACGATGTGATCATTTCTGCGGGCTGCAGTGTGACCGTGGAAGCAGGTACGACCCTCAATGTCCGCGGAAACCGCAAAATCGTCGTTCGCGATTCCGGAACGCTATCCCTTTGCGGCGAAGCGACCCGCCCCATCACGATAATCGGAGCAACAGGCGACCCCGCCAATCACCGATGGGATCAGCTCGAAGCATCGACACAGGCAGTTACCTTCTCTGCGCATTTGATCATTCAATACGACAACGACGCGAATGGGGCGGACTTTCCGGCATCCCCTGCCCCTTTTGTGGCGGCAGCTTCCTCGCTCCAGGAATTCACCTCCACGATTGAAGAGGCCATGCTCATCAAGAGGGCGGGCATCATCCCTCCCCCCGTCCGCTTGGACTACATCAAGACGTGGTTTCAGCAGGTAAGTCCCTATCACTTCAGCTTTCTGGAGGAAATCTTGCCCTTCGAGCTCTATTTCGGAAACGATGTCACCACGTTTGCCGATTGGGAAATCGACAGCCTCCGCGTCAGCCACGAACGCTACGAGTCAGGTCACATCAACTACTGGGATTTCGTCAACGGCAATTTCACCAGCGATCTCGCGGAAGCCGCTCAACTGTTTGCCAGCCAGCTAACCAGCCCGGAGCCCCGCATCCAGCGCCTGATCGATTTTCTCGCCCTCGGGCAAAACTTTCGTCAGACGCACGGCACCTTCAGGCTTTACGATCTGATCAATCCGTTCAACGATGAGGAGGACGAGGAATTCCAGCGGACCTTCGAGCGTATGGCTTCCGCTTTCTGGTACGCCCACAACACGTCCATTGTGTATTGGGACAAGATGGCGCGAGAACTCGGGCTCTGGGACAAAGAAGACGAGCTGGAGCAGCAGTTTATCAACTCCGTCATCATCCGCGTCCATTTTGCCGCGGACTTGCCCTTCACCATTCCCGGATACGGAAACAACATCCCGCCGGTCGGATTCCTCGGCATCGTCATCAACCACGGTCCTTTCCGCTATCCAAAAGAGTATCCGATCCCCGAGCCGGAGCATGAAGTGAACTACGGCACCTTGTCTACGGCTGCTTATTTGAAATTTTTCTTCGAAACCCTCGTCAAGCGGAAAACCAATCCGCTCTATACATGGTGGATTCCCAGCCAGGCCGACGACCAGCTGTTCCGCTTGCTGAACGAGAAAGGCATCTCCATCGATTCTCCTCCGGAAGACTGGGACCGGGAGTTTATCCAGCCCTCCCAAAAAACGCTGGAGGAAATTCAGCAGTACTACTTGTCTACCTGAACGGCGAAAGACCCGGAACGCCATCGTTCATCGCGGCATTCCGGGTCTTCCTATCAGGGCGGCTGCGTTACTCGTCAAGCTTGAGCTTGGCAAGCGCATCCTTCAGGGCCGAGTTGATTCCATCCGACTCTTTATCCTGTCCTTTCAAATACTGCGCGACTTCTCTCTTGGACACCTTGCTGCCCTTTTCCTTGTTCCGGCGTTCCTGGAAGGTGCTCAGCTTCTCCCTGTGGCCGCAGACGCAGACGAACATTTGCTTTTCGCCTTCCCCACGCAGCTCCAGCCTTTTGTGGCATTGCGGGCATCTGGCATTGGTCTGCCGGGAAATGCCTTTGCGATAGCCGCACTCCCGGTCCTGGCACACCAGCATTTTGCCCCGCTTCCCGTTGACCTCCAAAAGGAACTTGTTGCACTCTGGACATCTGCTGCGGGTCAGGTTGTCGTGACGGAACGTCTTTTCGCTGTTTTTGATCTGTTGGACGACCGTTTTGGCGTAGTTCTTCATTTCGCCGATAAACGCCTGCTTGTTCAGACTTCCTTTGGCAATAGCCCCCAGCTTTTGCTCCCACTGGGCGGTCAAGGTAGGAGACTGCATTTCATCGGGAACGAGCTCGAGGAGCTGCTTGCCTTTTGCTGTCACGAAGATGTGCTTTCCGCGCTTTTCGAACAAAAAGCTGTTAAACAGCTTCTCGATAATATCGGCGCGGGTCGCCACCGTCCCGAGACCTCCCGTTTCTCCGATGGTTTTGATCAGCTCCTTGCTCTCGCTCGCCATGTATTTCGCGGGATTTTCCATGGCCGACAGCAAGCTGGCTTCGGTAAACGGCTCCGGCGGCTTCGTCTCTCCCTTGGTCTGGGATACGGCAGTGACGCGCAGGCGGTTTCCCTTTTCCACGGCTGGCAGGAGCTGGTCCGCTACGCCATCCGTCGCGTCCTCGTCTTCCTCCACATGTCCGTACACCTCTCTCCAGCCTTGTGAAAGCACGGTTTTTCCTCTGGCGATGAACAGCTCCTTGCCCAGTTTCGCCTGGATGGTGACTTGCTCGTACTCGAAGGGAGGGAACAGAACAGCCAAAAACCGCTTCACGACCAGGTCGAATATTTTCCGTTCCTTGTCGCTCAGATCGCTGAGCAGCACGGACTGCTCTGTCGGGATGATCGCGTGGTGATCGGACACCTTGCTGTCGTCGACGAACGCTTTGCTTGCTTTGATCGGACTGCGCAAGATTTTCGCGGCATGGGGCGCATACGGCTTCATCTGCACGGCCTTTACCCGATCCGCCAACGTCTCCACAATATCCGAAGACAGATAGCGCGAATCGGTCCGCGGGTACGTGACGACTTTGTGGTGCTCGTAGAGGCTCTGCATGATGGAGAGCGTCTCCTTCGCGGAAAAGCCGTACCGCTTGTTCGCCTCCCGCTGCAGCTCGGTGAGGTCGTACAGCTGCGGGGCAAACGCCTTTTTGTGAGCCCACTTCACCTCGACCACTTCCGCCGCTGCTTCTTTTTTCAACGATGCCAGGAGCTGGTCCGCCTTTTCCTTGGAAAAGGTTTTGACGTCCTTCGTCTGCTGATCCTGCCACTGCAGCTGGATCGGGCCCTCCGCTACGGCGGTCAGTCCGTAATACGGCTTCGGCGTGAACTGGCGGATTTCTTCTTCCCGTTTGGCCACGATCGCCAGCGTCGGAGTCTGGACCCGTCCGCAAGACAATTGGGCGTTGTATTTGCACGTCAGGGCCCGGGTAGCATTGATCCCCACCAGCCAGTCTGCTTCCGCACGGGCGGCGGCGGAGGCGTACAAAGACTCATAAGCCTTGCCGTCCTTCAGATTGCGAAACCCGTCCCGAATCGCTTTGTCCGTCACCGACGAGATCCAGAGCCGCTTGATCGGCTTGCTGACATGGACCATCTCGATGATCCAGCGGGCCACCAGCTCTCCTTCGCGCCCCGCATCTGTCGCAATCACGATTTCTTTGACGTCGCTGCGCCTCATCTGCTGCTTCACGGCCTGGAACTGCCGGTTGCTTTCCTTGATGACCACCAGCTTCAGCGGCGAAGGCATGATCGGCAAATCCTCGATTCGCCAGGAGCTGTATTGCTGTCCGTACGCCTCGGGGTCGGCCAGCGTCACCAGATGCCCCAAGGCCCATGTCACGATATATGTATCGCCTTCAAAATAACCGTTTCCTTTTTTGTGGCATTGCAAGACCTTCGCGATGTCGCGTCCGACGGAAGGCTTCTCAGCCAGCACCAGTGTTTTGCTCATTTTTTTCTTACACCCTTTCCAACCAGCTGCGGTCCATCCAATAGTACCATTCTAAACAAAAAACGTCTGAAGGGGACAGTCCAAATGAGGGCTTTGCCTTTCCTCGCTGTCCCTTCCGGCCGGATTTCCCGCGGATTGTCGCGTTTTTACAATACTCGTCCCCGCTTTCCGTCTATAATGGAAAAAGGTTACATTCCCTCTCACCAATTTTCCCAATGAAACGGAGGATTTTCCATGGAACTCAAGTATGTGACTTATATCGATGGCACGCCGGAGCAGGTGTGGAACGCCCTTGTTTCGCCGGAGGGAACGAAGGCTATTTTTTACGGTTCCGTCCTGCAATCGACATTCAAGGTCGGAGCCCCTTATGCGTACGTGGGTCCAGGCAATGACGGTGACGAGACGGTCCACGTATATGGCAACATCCTGGCTTTCGAGCCGTACCGCCTGATGAGCTATACGGAGCACCCGGGACCTTCTTACGCGGAAAATCACGCCGAATTGGAAACGAGAGTGACGGCTACACTGGAAACCGTAGGGAAATGCACGAAGCTCACCCTGGTAAACGACCAGTGGCCGGAAAACCACCCTTCCTACGAGCGTACCAAGGAAAGCTGGCATTTTATCATGAGCAGCATCAAAACGTACGTGGAGACAGGCAAGACATTAGACTTCGGTTGGTGATCACGTGGCGAATAGCAAAACCGTTTACATTGCGCTGCTTCGCGGAATCAACGTGGGCGGCAAAAACAAGATCAAGATGGCCGAGCTCAGGTCGGCGCTTGAAAACATCGGGCTTTTCCGGGTAAAAACGTACATCCAGAGCGGCAACGTCCTCTTTGTATCGGAAGACGACGAAGATACGCTGCGCAAGCGGATGGAGGAAGAGATTGCATCCTCGTTTGGCATCACTCTCACCGTCGTGTTGCGGACGGCCGAGGAGCTGCAGCGGATCGTCGAGAATTGCCCTTTCTCGGACGAGCTCATCGAAGAAGCGGCTGCCTCCGCTGTGGGCGAAAGCCTCTACGTTGCGCTGCTGCCAGAAGCCCCGCCGCCATCCGGTGTAGACAAGCTGGCAGCCGCCGAAAACGGAAACGACCTGTACGAGATCGCGGGACGCGATGTGTATCTGCTGTTCCGCCAGAGCGTGCGGGATGCCAAGCTGTCCGCCAACCTGGCAAAGCTCGGCGTGCCCGCTACCGTGCGGAACTGGAATACGATGAGCAAGCTCGCGGCCATGACCCGCGAGATGGAGGCGTAACAAAAAAGAAGGCAGGCCGTCGCAGTGACGGTGACTGCCTTCTTCTTATTTTGCTCGGTGGTGAAATTGCTCGCGTGCGATAGGCCGATTGGACTACCACACTTCGGGCTTTACCACCATAAACCACAGCATCGCAAGCAGCAGAATCAAATAAATCCAGATCGAACGGGTGAGCTCCCGCACCAGCTTCTCCTGGTCTGCACCCGGTTCATGAAACCTCCGGATTTTCGGCGAAAAGGCGCGAGCCAGAAAGTACAGCGAGCTGAACATGATCAGCACCGTCGCCACGATCCACGACGACTTCCATGACCAGGACCCCCACATGACCAGCACGATCCCGGAAATGACAAGCACATGCCCCATGTGCTTCGCCAGACGCGTGGCGGTCCTGAATGTCTCCAGATAAGCCTGCTGTTTGGCGAGTTCAGCTCCCCGCAGCCTCTTCATCATGGGAAGCAGAACAAAAAACGGGCCGATGGACATCATGGCGCTGAGGATGTGGATGTAGAGCAGGCATTTATAGAGAACGCTCACAACTCACGATTCGCAGCCGGGGCAAATTCATGGACCCAGACCTGCATGTGGGGCAGCCATGGCATCCCTGGATGCATGGAGAGAATAGCCTTTTTGTATTCCTCCACATTGGCGTATCCCTCTCGCTGGGCATCCGCGTCCGTCAGTTCTCCTAGCGACTGCCGGTACACCTTTTCCACCACGAATTCGTACCCGCCCAGGTTCATGATTTCCCCGACGTCCGCATAGCGTCCGTTTCTTCTGGTGGCGGTTTTTTGTCCGGCCAGGACTTTTTCGATGTCGGCCGGCAGGGTGATCAGCCGATCGATGGTACAGGTTTTGGGCGGCAAATCATTGGTGTTGTTTCTTTCCGTTTGCATACGGAAGTCCCTCCTTCATGGCTTCTCTCATGTTCCGTCTGATGCCTTGCGTTCCGGGTATGGCTCGTTCCGGCGGTCATTCACGTTCCCGCTGTTACTCACGTAAGTAGAAGCCCGGAAAAAGCCTGCACCAGGGCCAGCGAGGAGATCTCTTCTCCCTTTCTCTCGAGGAAGACATGCGGCACCCGCGTCCCTGGCTCTCCAGTCCACTGCTGCGGATTCTGAACAGGCGGCAGATTCTCCTCGGCTGCCAACTCGGAACGATTGCACCTATTAGGATAACGGCAACCCATGTGGATCGACAAGATATCCACGGTGATCCCTTTGGAACCGAGCTTGTCGCGCTTCTGTGACAACAGAACGACCTGTTGCAATGTGTAAGCGGCAAGCCCCTCATTTTCTCTATCATAAAGGAAATCCAGACGGAAAACATCAGAGCCGCTCCCTGACCCGGCATAGGGAGTAAGCGCTCCTCTCACGGTGTCATTTGCCAAGGAAGCACTGGACCGCCTGCTGCTCGCGTTTGATGGGCAAGGACCTTACTTCTGGGAAGCTTCCCAGCTGGCGATTTCCTCACGCACACGCGGCGCCACTTCTGTGCCCAGCAGTTCAATCGCCTTCATCACTTGCTCATGAGGCATAGACCCGACTGGTACGTGGAGCATAAATCGCGTGACGCCTACCTGTTTGCGCAGGTGGATGATTTTCTGGGCGACCGTCTCCGGATCGCCGACGTACAGCGCTCCTTCAAAGCTGCGTGCGGCATCGAAGCTCGCCCGATCGTAATGGCCCCAGCCGCGCTCACGGCCCAGCACGTTCATCGCTTGCTGGGTGGAAGGGAAAAATTGATCCGCCGCAGTCTGCGTATCCGCCGCGACGAAGCCGTGCGAATGCGAAGCGACCCGCAGCTTTGCCGGGTCGTGCCCTGCCTGCGCCGCCGCTCTCTTGTAGAGCTCGACGATTGCTGCGAACTGGACCGGCCTTCCGCCGATGATCGCGAGTACGAGCGGAAGCCCCAAAAGCCCTGCCCGGATAGCCGATTGCGGTGTTCCCCCGCTGCCGATCCATACGGGCAAAGGATCTTGCACCGGACGCGGATATACCCCCAGATTGTGAATGGCCGGCCGATGCTTGCCGCTCCAGGTCACTTTCTCCGACTTGCAGATTTTCAGCAGCAGCTCCAGCTTCTCGTCGAACAGCTCGTCGTAGTCGTTCAAATCATAGCCGAACAGCGGAAACGACTCGATAAACGAGCCACGGCCCGCCATGATTTCCGCCCGTCCGTTTGATACCGCATCCAGCGTCGCGAAATCCTGGAAGACGCGCACCGGGTCGGCGGAAGAAAGCACCGTGACCGCGCTCGTCAGCCGGATCCGTTTCGTCTGGGTGGCAGCGGCGGCAAGTACGACCGCCGGTGATGAAGCCGCATAATCCTTTCGATGGTGCTCGCCTACTCCAAAGACATCCAACCCGACCTGATCGGCCAGGACAATCTCCTCGACCACCTCGCGCAAACGCTGGGCATGGCTGATCACTTCCCCTGTCTTTACGTCGGGCGTTGTTTCTACGAATGTGCTAAGACCTATTTCCACGGTTGATTCCCCTTTTCTGTCCTTATTCTAGTGTATATGGTGCTCATTTTAATTTCTTCAAAACCTAATATCTCTATTTTGAGACTTTTCGTGGACAATTGCAAGTCTGGACTACTTTCATTCTTCCTGGCCTTACAATCAGAAGATCCAGTCTCCCGAAGGTGCATTCTCCCATCTGATAAAGGTAGATACGCTGCGATTGTCGAACTCCTAGGCATGATGCGAATACGAAATACAACCACTACCAAATACATCGCTACCATTGTCTTGTTTCTTACCGTTCTTCTCAGCCTGCGATGGGCGTGGGCGGAAATGTTTTCCGTGTCGGATCACCCGCCTGCTGTCCAAGGGGTGCTCGACATGCGCGGCTTTGACCTGGACAATACGTCCACGGTGCTTCTGGACGGCGAGTGGCAATTCTACCCGGGAAGATTCGTCTCCCATCCAGACGTACCGCAGCTGAGAAACCAAGTCCGAATGGTCCAGGTCCCGGGCGATTGGAGTGCCGCCTTCCCAAAAGGCACGGATTCTTCCTATGGGTACGGAACATACCGGCTCCGTATCCTTGTCGATCCGCTCAAGCAGCCGGTCGGCTTTTGGCTGCGGGGAATCCAGGCCGCTTCCCGAGTGGAATTAAACGGGGTGGAAGAGGGCACGATTGGGACTCCTGCAGAAAACGCTGAAGCGTACACGCCCAGAAATGTCTCGTACACCGCTACCTACGATGACCAGGGAGCGACGGAAATCGAATTGCTGATTCGGGTCTCCAATTTCGATGACCGATACAACGGGGGGATATTGCATTCCATTGTCTTCGGCTCCCAGGCCGCAATCGATCACGTACGCTGGTACTCGATCGGGTTTCAGCTTGTGATCTTTATGACGTTGGTGCTTCACGGCCTGTATGCGTTTATTCTCTATCTGTTCAATCGGGGAGAAAAGACGCTGCTCCATGTCGGCCTGCTCACACTGGCGGTAGGTGTCTCGATCATTGCCGGTCACGACAACATCCTCGTGCTTTGGCTGCCGCTCGACAACACCTGGGCCTTGAAAGTCAGGCTGCTGGCCTTGCTCTGGCAATCCTATCTCCTCCTTCTCGTCTTTCGGAGGTTTTCTGCGGCCTCGCAAAAGAGCCTGGGCTTGCGCGTGTACTCTGCCGCACTCGTCGCATACTCCATCTTCCTTTTGGCTGGGACCGCTTCACTCGTGAATGCGACGGTAGCATGGGGGATCTTTCCTGTCTTCTACCTTTTTTCCTTCGCCTGGTTCGTCTACGTGGTCGGAACCATGATCTTCGGAAAGCAAGCCGACGCCGACGCCGTCTTCCTGATCCTGTCAGCCGCAGGCATCGTGTCCAACGTTCTCTGGAGTCTGTGGAACGCGCATCACGAGACGACAGTCGTCTACAATCCTGTGGACATCATCGCAGCGATCCTCGGGTTTTCCACGTACTGGTTTAAAAAGTTTATGCGAAAAACCAAGGAAAACATCGAGCTGAACGAGCAGCTCAAGCGGGCGGACAAGCTGAAGGACCAGTTTCTCGCCAATACGTCGCACGAGCTGAGGACGCCGCTGCACGGGATCATGAATATCGCCCACACCGTGTTGGCCAAGGAACAGGGAAACATGGATGAGCGCAGCGTCAAAGACATGGAGCTGCTCCTGACCATCAGCCGGCGCATGTCGCATATGCTCGTCGATCTGCTCGATGTGGCGCGGCTCCAGGAACATCGTATCGTCCTCCAACAGAAGCCGATCAAGATTCAGACGCTTGTCCCCGGTGTCATCGGGATGCTGGGCTTTATGACGGAGGGCAGGCCGATCCAGCTGCAATCGGACATCGCCGAGTCGCTGCCGCCCGTTATGGCGGATGAGAAACGGCTTTTGCAAATTTTGTACAATCTCTTGCACAATGCACTCAAGTATACGGAAGCAGGGACCGTTTGCGTGTCCGCCGTGCTCCACGACAAAAGGGTATTCATCCATGTCTCGGATACGGGCGTAGGTATGGATGAGGACACGCAAGCGCGGATTTTTCTCCCATACGAGCAAGGATCTCACGGGATTACCGATGGAAGAGGCATCGGACTCGGCCTCAGCATCTGCAAGCAGCTGGTCGAGCTCCACGGCGGTGCGTTGACCGTCCGTTCCGAAGAAGGCAAAGGCTCGGTCTTCAGCTTTGATCTGCCATTGGCTGATACGTCCGATCTCCCTGCATCACCCAATCCGCTTTATCTGCAAGAGATGTCGGACCGGCTCGATTCGGCGTACGCCAGACTGCTCACGTCGAACAGCCCCACGGGTGAAGCAGCCGCGGCTTCTTCTCTGACCCCCCCGCTCTTGCACGGCGGACAGGTGAATATCCTGGCGGTCGATGACGATCCCGTCAATCTGAGCGTGCTTGTCGGCATCCTCTCGACGGAGCCGTATTCCGTCACGACGGCCCATTCCGCAGGCGAAGCTTTGGAATTGCTCGGCACCAAACAGTGGGATTTGCTGGTTGCCGATGTCATGATGCCGCAAATGTCCGGGTATGAGCTTACAGAAAAAGTAAGGGAGCACTATTCCGTGTCAGAGCTTCCCGTGTTGCTGCTGACCGCACGCAGCCAGCCCGCCGATATCTACACCGGCTTTCTTGCGGGTGCGAACGATTACGTGACCAAGCCCGTGGACGCCCTGGAGCTCAAGTACCGGATCCGAGCGCTCATCACGCTCAAGCAGTCCATCAACGAGCGCTTGCGCATGGAGGCCGCTTACCTTCAGGCACAGATCCACCCTCACTTTCTGTTCAATACGCTGAACTCCATTCTGGCTCTAAGCGAGATTGACACAGAGAGAATGCGCGGTCTTGGCGACGCCTTTGCCTCGTATTTGCGGATCAGCTTTGATTTTCTCAATACCGGCGAAATGGTCGACCTTTCCCACGAGCTCAAGCTCGTCGAAGCCTATCTGTTCATCGAAAAAGAACGCTTCGGCGACAGGCTGTCCTTCATCTGGGAGGTCGACCCCGACATCGACATGCTCCTCCCGCCTCTGACCATTCAGCCGCTGGCGGAAAATGCGGTGAGGCATGGCCTGCTTAGCCGTTTAAAAGGCGGCACCCTCACCATCCGGATTTCCCGGCAGGAAGGCTCCGTGCTGGTGGAAGTAATGGACAATGGCAAGGGCATGGACCAGGAAACGATTGCCCAATTGCTCAGCCCGACGATGAATGACAAAAACGGCATCGGAATCCCCAATACGAATCGCCGGTTGATTCAATTGTACGGGCAAGGATTGTCCATCAGCAGCAAGCCTGGGGAAGGAACGACAGTATCGTTTGTTGTTCCGGATAGCCAAGAATAGGCTGGTATCGGCGATTATTATCTTGAACCAAAGCGAAAGCAGTCCCTAGGATCGAATCAAGTCCGGGACTGCTTTCGTGTTATGTGCGAGGTCGCCCTCAAAAAAGAGAGCGATGGGCAGAATACCTGCTAAAGGCAGATTGAAAACGTTTGAGCATATCAGCACTTCTCCGCTCCCCTCCCACTGGCAACACATTCTCATACAGAGATGAGGTACCGTTGTGCTCTCTTCTCCCTCATTTCTATGAAGGCGATTTGCCATAAAAAAGAGGGACATGGTCGTCCCATGTCCCTTCGAATGAAATTCCCGTTAAGCTTGTTTGCGGTTAGGCTTCGTGCGTATCCTCATCTGCGAGACGAGTGCGCTTGCCGATTCCAAAAGCGTAGAAGCTAATGACAACGAGGATCAAGAACACAATCCCCGCGATCAGGGAGACGCGCGTCTCGTCATTGAACCACATTCCGATCAGCACGACCAGCAAAAACGCGATGGTCAAGTAGTTGGTCAATGGCGCAAGCGGCATTTTAAACGGATGCTTGCCCATCTCGGCAGCCTTCGCTTGGCGGAACTTGATTTGGCTGATCAGAATGACGAACCACGGCACCATGCCCGGCAGTACGCTCGCACTGTATACGTACACAAACAGATTTTCCGGCGCGATGTAGCTCAGGATCACACCGACGCCCAAGCCCACCAGCACGCCGATCGTACCCAGAAGCGGCACGCCGTTGTGGGACAGCTTCGTAAATGCTTTCGGCGCTTGTCCGTTGACGCCCAAGGTGTACAGCATGCGTCCCGCGCTGTAGATACCGCTGTTGCAGCCGGACATGGCGGCGGTAATGATGACAAAGTTGATGATCCCCGCTGCCGCCGTGATCCCCACTTTCGCAAAGGTGGCCACAAACGGACTGCCGATCGCATGCAGCTGATCCCACGGGTAAACGGTTACAATTACAAAAATGGCTCCAATGTAGAAGATGAGGATACGCCAAATGATGCTCTGAATCGCGTTCGTCAGCGTTTTCCGAGGTTCTTTGGCTTCCCCTGCCGTAATCCCGATCAGCTCGACGCCTTGGTAGGCCCCGATGACCAACGACAACGCAAAGAAAAATCCTGACCAGCCTCCGGTAAAGAAGCCTCCATTTTTCCACAGGTTGGAGATCCCGATCGGGCTTCCGCCGTTGCCAAACCCGAAGAAAATCAACCCAAGCCCTGCGACAATCATCAATACGATCGTGACGATCTTGATCATGGCAAACCAAAATTCGAATTCCCCGAACGATTTTACGGAAATCAGGTTCGCGACGCCGAGGATGATCATCGCGATAATGCCCGGTATCCACGCCGGCAAATCCGGAAACCAGTACTTCATGTACGTCCCGACAGCGATGATTTCGGACATCCCGACGACCACCCACTGGAACCAGTTGCTCCAGGCCGTAATGTATCCCGCCAAAGGATGGATGTATTTGTGTCCAAAAGTCGCGAATGAACCCGTGCTTGGTTCGAGGTACAGCATTTCTCCCATGGCCCGCATGATGAAGAATATAAAAATTCCTGCAATTGCATACGCAAGCATGACCGAAGGACCTGTCCATTTAATCGTGCTTGCCGACCCCATGAACAACCCGACACCGATCGTCCCGCCCAAAGCAATCATCTGAATGTGACGCGCTTCCAGGCCTCTCTTCAATTCTTTGCTTTCCACTGCGGTTCTCTTCCTCTCTGCTGTTGCTAGCTGGTTTTTCGGAAGGCTGCTAGAACACTTTTTCTTTTACACTTTCTCGCGGAATGATGAGCACACGTTCATTTCGTTGATAGATAAAATTCCGCTGCATCATTTTTCCACCACTTCAATCAGTTTTTGTAACGGTCAGGAAGATTATTCATCCTCTCTTCTGACTGCCCTTCTACTGAATTACTTGATTATTGTAATATGTTTTTCTGTTTATCACAATTGTATTTGTGAGGAAAACAGGCGGGAAAATCATATAATTGGGGTTAATAGAGGGAAGAAAAAATAATTGATTGATAAACGTCTTTCTTGTGGTATAGCTCTCGACTCTGTCTATGGGCATGTTAAAGGCCATCCTTTTTAGAATGGCCTTTTTCTTTGCACAAAACATGACCTCCCGAACAATCACGCTCTGATTCACATTCTTCCCGCAGTCCGACGGAATTCCGTGAATTTGCAGGAAAGCCATACCGCTATCATGGCAGACACGTTTAAACGGAATATAAACGACATGTTTCGGTTGTTAATCCATCCCTAAACTCGCACAGCAGCTGCAATCCCCTTTTTTGCCTTTTGATTTTGCAAGGCCGTTTACCTTCTGAATTTTGCCAATGCGCTGTTCAGTTCACGGGTATGGGGATAGACGCAACGGTATAGGCTATACAGCTCGTCATATATTCCAGCCCGATCAGAACGCGGAAAAAACGACTTGGTTTTCCGGATATATTTCTGGGCACATGCTTCCAAGGATGAATACCACCCACAGCCTACCGCAGCAAGCATGGCCGCTCCCATCGCCGGCCCCTGCTCGCTCTCCAGCCTGATGACCTCCGCTTGAAACACATCTGCCTGAATCTGCAGCCATGTCTCGTTTTTAGCACCGCCGCCGATCGATACGATGGAAGTAATTTGCTTTCCAGCCGTACGCAGGATCTCAATTGACTCTCGCAAGGAAAACGTGATTCCTTCCACGACAGCTCTGGTGAAATGTTCACGCCGATGTGCCCCGTCCATGCCGACGAAGCTTCCGCGGATTGCAGCGTCGACATGAGGAGTCCGCTCTCCGGATAGATAAGGAGTAAACAGCAGACCGCCGGAGCCAACCGGCACATTCTCCATGTCCTGCAGCAGCTCTTCAAAGGAAACCTGCGGCGCGAAGGTTTCTTTGAACCACGTTAGGCTTTGTCCGGCAGATAATGTCACGCCCATCGCGTAAAAAGCGTCCTTTTTGCTGTGGTTAAAAAAGTGCAATTGTCCGCCAAAGTCTTCCCGATTGTCTTCCTCGCAGGACAAAATCACTCCCGAGGTCCCGATGCTGCACAAGGTCTCGCCTTGGGAGAGAATTCCTGCCCCGATGGCTCCGCATGCGTTGTCCGCACCGCCCGCAAACACCTTTACGGAAGGGGATAGCCCGCAGCGCGCAGCGATTTCCGGAAGAAGGACTCCCACCATTTGACCGGACTCTGCAAGGGGCGGGCATAGACTCTTCGGGATATCGAATGCCTGGAGGATCTCTTCGCTCCACTCCTTGCCCAGGATGTCCAGCAGAAGGGTACCTGCAGCGTCCGAGTAATCGATCGCGATATGTCCTGTCAAACGGTAGCGCAAATAATCTTTCGGCAGCAGAAAGACAGTTGCCCGCTTGAACAGCTCGGGCTCATTCTCCTTCACCCACAGCAGCTTGGGCAGCGTGAAACCTTCCAGCGCAGGATTCCTTGCGACTTGCAGCAGTCTGCCACCCATGACTTGCTCGATCTCCCGGCACTGCTTTGAGGTGCGGGTATCATTCCATAGGATCGCATTCCGGATCACCTGATTGCGTTCGTCCAACAGAACGAGTCCATGCATTTGCCCTGAAAAACTGATTCCTTCCACGTCATTGCCAGCGATGCCAGCCTGCTGCAGCAAATCCTGAAGCGCTTCAATGGACTGCTCGACCCATTCCTCCGGGTTTTGTTCGCTGTACCCTGATTTCACCTGCATCAGTGGATACCGCCTGGAACTTTCCCCGCAGACGTTCCCTTCCTGATCCACCAGCAGCGCTTTTACGCTGCTCGTGCCCAAATCCAAGCCGATCACGTATTTCATCGTCGCCCTCCTCCACAATACGAGGATACCTGATTTTTACAAGTCCCCGAGGATGTATTGGTTCAATACGGATCGCAGCAGTTCGAGTCTGCCCGACTCGTTTTTTGGGGGGGTGTTTTCCAGCGCATATTGTTCAAGCGTATGGAGCGTGGCTCTGCCCTCCACAATCTCTTTGCCTATTCCTTCTTTGAAGCTGCGATAACGATGCTCAATCACTTGGTCAAACGCGCGGTCCTCGATCAGTTTCGCGGCCACCTTCAGACCTTTTGCATAGCTGTCCATCCCGGCGATGTGTGCGTAGAACAAGTCATCCGGTTCAAAAGAGCCGCGGCGTACTTTGGCGTCGAAATTCACCCCGCCTTTCCCCAGACCGCCATTCTTTAACACTTCGTACATCGTCAAAGTTGTCGCGTACAAATCCTGAGGGAACTCGTCTGTGTCCCACCCAAGCAGCAGATCGCCCTGGTTGGCGTCCAGCGACCCCAGCACTCCGTTGATCCTCGCAACGCGAAGCTCATGCTCAAAGGTATGGCCCGCGAGCGTCGCATGGTTGGCTTCCAGATTGAGCTTGAAGTGGTCCTTCAGTCCGTATTTTTGCAGGAATGCCAAAACAGTAGCTACATCGAAATCATACTGATGCTTCGTTGGCTCTTTCGGCTTCGGCTCGATCAGGAACTGGGCGTCGAAGCCGATTTCCTTCGCATAGGCAATCGCCATATGATACAGCTTTGCGAGATTGTCCAGTTCAAGCTCCATGTCTGTGTTGAGCAAGGTCTCGTAGCCTTCGCGGCCGCCCCAGAACACGTAATTTTGCGCGCCAAGCTCTTTACCGATTTCCAGACTTTTTTTCAGCTGTGCTCCCGCATACGCATAAACAGCGGCATTGCAGGCTGTTCCCGCGCCATGGGTAAAGCGTGCGTTGTTAAACATGTTCGCCGTATTCCAGAGCAGCTTGGTTTTGCTCGTTTTCATGTAATCCTTGATCATCGCCACGATGACGTCCAGGTTTTTGTTGGTCTCCCGCAGGGTTTCTCCCTCTGGTGCAATGTCGCGGTCATGGAAGCAGAAAAAGGGAGCGTTTACTTTTTCGTAAAACTCAAACGATGCCTCCACACGTGCCTTAGCCAAATCAAGACCGGAGAAGTGATCCCATGAACGGATCGCCGTCTTGCCCCCGAAAGGATCCGTACCTTCTCCCGTAAATGTATGCCAGTATGAAATCGCGAATCGCAGATGTTCTTCCATTGTCTTTCCGGCTACTACCTCTTCCGGGTTATAGTATTTGAATGCCAACGGATTGGTCGAGTGCTTGCCTTCGTAAGCGATAGTGCTGATCTCTTTAAAATAAGCCATGTGTACCTCCCGAGCATGTTTGTATATTCAATAAACTAACTATCCATATCTGTTTCCTGTTTCACCCTAGTCCTTACCAGGTAGTTATTATTACCTCCCTTAATATCTCTGGATTCTTTTTGTGTTTATCATATCACCACATGATTTGTTTGTCGATTCGATAAACAAACTAATTGCAAATTTTCAAAATCCGTTCTACACTTACAGTGACCATCCTGAATCAGGCGAACCAGGTAGCCTTGCTCTTGATTTGCCGATTGTTCCATACGTAAAACAACGAGGTGGATTTGCATGGGATCTGTTATGGATGACCACTTTTTCGGGGAAAGGGCTATTGCTTTTTCCTTCGGGAAGTATCGAGCCACTTTGCTTCCGGATCTGGGCGGGAATGTCATTTCCTTTGTCGATACGGAACATGGTTATCATTTTCTCCGGGAACCGAAACAAGAAGAAATGGAAATATTCAAGGCCGCTCCCTTCACACACGGGATTCCCGTCCTTTTCCCCCCAAATCGCTACGCAAACGGAGAGTTCACCCTCTTGGGCCGGACCTACCGCCTGCCCGTCAACGAACCGGCAGCAGGCAACCATCTTCATGGATTCTTTTACGATTGCAAGTGGGAAGTCACGGAAACGGGTCAAGACGAGTCAGAAAGCTTCGTCGTGATTGAGCAGCAAGTCTCCAAAGCTCACCCCGCCTATCTCAGTTTCCCCCACGAGTTCATCCTGTCGGTCCGCTATTCCCTCTCTGCGAAAGGCTTGCAGCAGGCAGTGAAGGTGACAAACAAGGGCAATTCGCCCATGCCTTGTCTGCTCGGGTTTCATACAGCCCTAAACGCTCCCTTCTCGCCAGGGAGTACCAGGGACGACATGAAGATGGAAATCACGATCGGCGAACGGTGGGAACTGGATAATCGGATGCTCCCCACTGGAAAAATGCTGCCGCTGACAGCAAACGAACAGCGGATGAAAGAAGGCGGGATATCCCCCTACTTCACTGTCATGGATCACCATTACACGGCTGCCCCAAAAGACGGCAAAAATTTTGTTGTTTTGACGGATGTTCGTGAACAAGTCCGGCTCATCTACGACGTCGGAGTAAAGTACCGGCATTGGATGATTTGGAACAAGGATGCTGCCAGTGGATTTTTCTGTCCGGAGCCGCAAACAAACGCAGTGAATGCTCCTAATCTGCCGCATTCATTCGAAGAAACGGGCATCGTCCTGCTGGAGCCAGGCGAAACCTGGGAAGAAACCAGCCGCCTCTACACAGAACAAGTAGAATAACCGCAAGAGAAGTTCTCCAAGCCGCTTGGGGAACTTCTCCATTTTGGTGGGCATGTTTTGCGGCCATACCCTGCGCAAAATTACAAGGCGACGGTCGCTCCCGAGCGCAAGGACTGGTAGCAGGCGTCGATTACCCGCATGTTGCCGATCATTTGCTCTGCTGTGTAGCCTGCCGTTTTGCCGTGCACGATCATTTCGTTCATCTCCGCCACTTCGAGCGCATACTGGTCGGCTGCAATTTTCTCTTCCCGTGTTGGGCCGTCTTCCAGCGTGACGATGACAAGCCCTTCCCCGCCTTGCAAGTCGGGACGATACGCACGCGGCACGCGAATCGTTCCCTTTGTGCCCACGACTTCGTATTCATTGCGGAAAACCGTTTCAAAGCTGCAGTCAAACATGACTCGAACGCCTTTTTTCATCTCCAACAGCGCAGTCACCATCGTATCAACCTGATGGCGTTTGTCGACTTTCCCGGTGGCATAGACCGATATCGGTTCGTCGCCAAGAATCATGCGGGCAGAATGAATGCAATAGCAACCGACATCATACAGACTTCCTCCGCCCAGCTCCCGGTTCATCCGAATATCTCCCTCGGTATCCTCCAAAAAGAAGTTCAATGCGGCGCGAAACAGCTTGACTTCCCCGATTTCGCCGGATTCGATGATTTGTTTCACCCGCTCATGCTGCGGATGGTGGCGGTACATGAAGCCTTCCATAAAAACCACATTGTACTTTTGAAACACTTGGAGAATTTCCCGCGTTTCCTCGCTGGTCAGCCCTGACGGTTTTTCGCACAAAACATGCTTGGAATGCTGTGCTGCCTTTATGGACCACTCTTTATGCAGTCCGTTCGGAAGCGGGATGTACACCGCCTCCACCTCCGGATCGCGCAGCAGTTCTTCATAATCGTCGTAGACAGCAGGAATGCCGAATTGCTCGGCTACTTTCCGTCCCTTTTCGCTTTTGCTGGCAATCGCCTTGATTTCACTGTGCCCTTCCCTCTGCATCGCTGGGATCAGCTGGTCTACCGCAATTCTAGCCGCGCTCATGATCCCCCAGTTCACTTTTCGCATGACCCATCCGTCCTTTCCGTGCAAATTTCCTTTTTGCGTCGCCTATCTTTTGTTCTTGGTGGCAATGTCCAGCCAAACGGCAAAGACCAGGATGGAGCCTTTAACGATATACTGCCAGAACGGCTCTACGTTCATCATGCTCATGCCGTTGTCAAGACTGACCATGACCAGCGCGCCGATCACCGAGCCAAGGATGGTACCGGTTCCTCCGGATAGACTCGTTCCGCCGATTACGCATGCCGCGATCGCGTCCAGTTCGAAGCTCTGGCCTGCCCCAACTGTGGCTGCATTTAGCCGCCCCGTCAGCACAACACCTGCGACACCAGCCAGCGCCCCCATCATGACGAAAACCGCAAGCATGTGATTCTTGATGTGGATGCCGGAAAACTTCGCTGCTTCGACGTTGCCGCCAATCGCGTATATATAACGGCCAAATCCCGTTTTGGTAGTAATGAATACAAACACCAGCGCAAGCACGAGCACGATCAACATCGGGATGGGAATGCCGTAATAACGGTTCATCATATACGCAAATCCCATTCCAATCACCATGCAGGCGAGAGCAACACCGTAATCCGCAGCAGCACTGTTTAAAGGAAGCTGCAGCTTCTCGCGTTTACGCCGTCTGCGTACGGTAGAGAAAAAAATGGCCACACACACTAAAGCCGCGAGTATATACCCCCACACGTAAGGAAGATAGCTTTGACCAATGCTGACAAAGCTGTCCTGCAAAGGCGCTACGGTTTCTCCATGACTCATCCCCAACAGCACGCCGCGCCACACCATCATGCCGCCAAGAGTGACGATAAATGCCGGTACCGCCTTATACGCCACCAGCCACCCTTGCATCAGCCCGATCACGGCTCCGGCCAGTATGGCGACCAGTACGGCTGGCAGCGTACCCCATCCGAACCATACCTGAAGAATCGCCGCGATTCCTCCGGTCAGACCAACAATGGAGCCAACAGACAAATCAATTTGCGCGGCGACAATCACCAACGTCATTCCGATCGCCAGAATGGAGATAACAGACATTTGCCGAAAAAGATTGGACAAATTTCGCGAGGTTAAAAAATCTCCGTCTGTTAAAAAGGTAAACAAGATTGCGATGAAAATCAGGGCGATGATCAGCGTATACGCGCGTATGTCAAACTTAAAGGAAAGCTTCTGATCCTTCACTTGCGCCACCCCCGGTTGCATATGTCATGACCTTCTCTTGAGTTGCTTCGTCATGCGATAGTTCTCCGACCATTTTCCCTTCCGACATGATCAGAATGCGATCCGACATGCCGAGCACTTCAGGAAGTTCAGAAGAAATCATGACTACAGCCATCCCTTGCCGGACCAATTCATTGATCAGTTTATAGATTTCGTATTTTGCCCCTACATCAATGCCGCGGGTCGGCTCGTCTAGGATCAGCACCTTGGGATCGTTCAGAAGCCATTTGCTGAGGACCACTTTTTGCTGGTTTCCCCCGCTCAGATTGTTCACTCTGGCTTCGGCTCCGGGAGTTTTCACCTTCAACTTCTCGATGTATTGATTCGTTATGCTGATTTCTGCCGCTTCATCAATCACAAAGTTTCGGATCAGCTTGTTCAGCGCGACAAGCGTCGTGTTTTTCTGGACGCTCATATCCAGAACAAGCCCGTATTTTTTCCGGTCTTCCGAGACGTATGCAAGGCCGCGTTCAATCGCATCGCGCGGATTTTTGATCGATACCGGATATCCTTCTATCCGGATTTCCCCTGTTCTTTTCCCTTCATACCCGCCAAAAATGCTGGTAAACAGCTCTGTCCTGCCCGCCCCCATCAGGCCCGCGACACCCAGTATTTCTCCCTTTTTCAGAGAAAAAGAGACATCGCGTACGACCTCTTTGTTCTGCGAATTGTAGACGGAGAAGTTTTTGACCTCCAGGATTGTTTCGCCTATTTTCTTATCGGGGTCGTACGGAAAAAGCTCCGTCAGCGTCCTTCCTACCATCAGCGAAATGATTTTCTCCTCGGAGAACTCCGCGATCGGTTTCGTGTCGACTGTTTTGCCGTCTCGCAGTACGGTTACGGAATCGGCGAGGGCAAGCACCTCATTCAATTTGTGCGAGATGTAGATGCAGGTTACCCCTTTTTTTCGCAGTTCCTGTAATATATTCATCAGCAATCCAACTTCGGCTTCGGTCAATGCCGCTGTCGGTTCATCCAAAATAATGATATCGCTGTTCTTTGACAATGCCTTCACAATTTCCACAAGCTGTTGCTGTCCAATACCCAAGCTTCCTACTTTGGTTTCTGCATGGATGTCTAACCCTACCGACTTCAGCCACTTGTCGGCTTCGATATAAAGCCTATCCCAGTCAATGGTGCCGAACTTTTTGGGTTCATTGCCAAGAAATATGTTTTCGCCTACCGTCATCTCTTTGACCAGCGCCAACTCCTGATAAATGATGGAGATGCCGGCCTTCTCCGAATCCTTGATCGACTTGAAGCTTTGCTTTTGCCCGTTTACAATAATTTCTCCCTGAAAACTGCCATCCGGGTAAACCCCGCTCAGCACCTTCATCAAAGTAGACTTTCCTGCTCCATTTTCACCGCACAATGCATGGATTTCTCCCTTTTTCACCGAGAACGTTACATCATCGAGCGCACGTACACCAGGAAACTCCTTGACAATATGTTTCATCTCTAACGCATACATGCCATCACCCCATGTGTGGGAAGAAGGGGAGCCCCGCTCCCCTTCCCGCCGCTTTACTGTCGCTTCGGACGCTGGTCTTCCGGAACGTTTTTGTACACGTCCTCATACTTGTGGAAGCTGTCCTTGATGATCGTGTCCATGATGTTGTCCTTGTCGACCTGAATCGGATCGAGCAATACTGTCGGAACATCCACTTTGCCGTTATTCATCTTGGTCGTCGCCTCAAGCTTTTCCCCTTTGGCCAATTGAACAGCCATTTCGGCCGCTTTGGTCGCGATCGCTTTAATCGGCTTGTACACGGTCATCGACTGTTTTCCTTCCACAATCCGTTGAACGGCTGCCAAATCTGCATCCTGACCTGAAACAGCTACCTTGCCTGCCAAACCTTGAGCTGCCAGCGCCTGAATAGCGCCTCCCGCAGTACTGTCGTTGGAAGCGACGACAGCGTCGATCTTGTTTTGGGTGGAAGTAAGAGCGTTTTCAACAATTTGCATGGCAGCGTCCGCCTGCCAGTCTTTTGCCCATTGGTCGCCGACAATGGCAATATCACCCTTGTCAACCAACGGTTTGATAATGTTCATTTGCCCCTGGCGGAATAGCTTGGCATTATTGTCTGTCGGCGATCCGCCCAACAGGAAGTAATTCCCTTTCGGCACCTGCTTGGTCAAATATTCTGCCTGCATTTCGCCTACCCGTACATTGTCGAAGGTGACATAGGCAGATACATCGGAGTTGGTGATGAGACGGTCATACGCCAGCACAGGAACGTTCTCTTTACTTGCGGCATCCACAGCTGCCGCCATCGCTTCCGAGTTGTGAGGAATGATAACGATTACATCAACGCCTTTGGAAAGCATGTTTTCCACGTGAGCGAGCTGCGTAGCATCGTCACCGTTTGCAGACTGCACATCCACTTCTGCTCCCAATTCCTTCGCCTTTTCGATAAAAATGTCCCGATCATGCTGCCAGCGCTCCAGACGCAAGTCATCAATGGACAGACCAATTTTGAGCGTACCGGATCCCGCTTGCTGAGAACTTCCTTGCGTGGGAGCGCTTTCAGATTGCGGTTTCACATCTTGACCGCAGCCCGCTGCAACAGTGGCCAATAGAAAAAGACTCATTACACTTGAAACCAGATGGCGCCTTTTCTTCATAACCATACCCCTTTTTTGATTTTTCCGATTTGTATCCCTATCATACCACCGGCCATTACTTTGTTCAATCGACAAACTAACAAAATTTTACCCCTTTGTTTTCCCTGTTGAACTTTTCCTACCTTCCTATATTGAAAAATAGCGTGTTTTTTGTATGTGCTTCCAGTATAATTTGTATATCCAATAAACAAAGTGGTGAGAGTGATGATTCAGACGGGCGATCAATTTCTGGTGAAAAAGATCAACAAATCTATCGTATTGGAAACCATCAAGAAGAAATCCCCTATTTCAAGGATTCAGATATCCGAGACGACCGGCCTTAACAAATCAACGGTTTCCTCCCTTGTAAATGAACTTATTCAGGAAAACTTCGTATACGAGATCGGGTTGGGACAATCACAGGGCGGACGCAGACCGCTCATGCTGCTGTTTAACAATACGGCTGGCTATGCTATCGGCATAGATATTGGCGTCAACTATTTGCTTGCGGTCCTTTCCGATTTGAAGGGAAATATCATACATGAAACCATGCTCACGATTACCGATCTGCCTTTCGAGGAGATTGTCGATTTTCTCAAAAAAACGATCCAATCGTTGATTGACCAAGCTCCCTCCAGTAATTATGGCATTATCGGCATTGGCATTGCCGTACCTGGAATCGTGGACGATACGGGGAAAATTTTGTTTGCTCCCAATCTGGGCTGGGAAAATGTCGATCTGAAGGGAATCATTGAAAACCATTTCCGTTTGCCCGTCACCATCAACAACGAAGCGAAAGCAGGGGCGTTCGGCGAGAAAATATTTGGGGCCGGCAAAGATGTCTCCCACTTCGTCTACGTAAGTGTGGGCATCGGGATTGGAACGGGCATCATCATTAATAACGAGCTGTATAAAGGCTACAACGGCTTCTCCGGTGAAATGGGACACATTACGATCGAAGCAAACGGAAAAAAATGCCTTTGCGGAAATCGGGGATGTTGGGAGCTGTACGCCTCTGAAAATGCCTTGCTGGAACAGGCGAAAACCTTGTCCATTCCTCCGGCGCCCGATGAAAAGGAAGTAACCCTTTCCCATCTTGTGATGCTGGCTGACACCGGAAACACGGATGTGATTCAATTGTTCAATCAAGTGGGCGAATACATCGGACTCGGATTGACGACGATCATCAACACATTCAACCCCGAGTTGATCGTGATTGGCAACAAGCTGACTTCTGCGGAAAAATGGCTCATGAATCCGATCAAGCGAGTGGTCGAAAGCCGCTCGATGCGATTTCATCGCAAACAGCTGCGCATTCAGTTTTCTAACTTGAATATGTACTCCACTGTGCTCGGAACAATCTCATTTGCCATCGACGATTTTTTTGCCAGTACGCGGATCACTCTCTGAATATGGCCCCTTGTAGTTTTCCAAAAGTGTCACGTTTGCATGGGAGTTCATGTTTACGCGGTCCTTGTTTCATACCAAAGACATGATCAAACAACACGAATTGCTGAATGAACTGGCGGACTTAATCGATGATGGGAAAATAAAAACGACACTGACTGAGCGGCTGGAGCCCATCAATGCAGCAAACCTTCGTTTCGCGCATGAGAAGTTGGAAACGGGACGGGCTATTGGAAAAATTGTTTTGGAAAACTTCTGATCCATTGAAAAAGACCGGAGAAGCATATAAATATGCACTCCGGTCTTTTTGATTAGGAAAGAATGTTCCCTTTACTTTTTGGTTGCTGCTTCAATGTCTTTGTACGCCCAATGAGTAGGAGGCACATCCGGCCAGCTTTGTCCTTTTACCGGACTTAACTGAATCTTGTTCGTCAATCGATTAATGATGGTGACCGTTTCTGCTCGGGTCAATGTTTTTTGTGGATGGAATGTACCATCTGGGTAGCCTGCCATGTAGCCTTCTTTGCTTACTGCCGCGATGATTTGAGAGGCCCAGTGATCTGCTGGTACATCGTAGAAGTTGTTCGGCATGTCGTCACCGCTTAACCCCAGATATTTGTACACAATGGTTGCCATTTCCGCGCGCGTGATTCCGCCTTCCGGATTAAACGTGCCATTCGCGTATCCGTTCATCAGACCGGCTTCGTTTGCGCGTTTAATGGCATTCGCCGCCCAATGAAGATCTGCTACGTCAAAGAACGTTCCGCTTGCGGATGTTTCCGGGTTTACCATTCCTGTGTTTACCAGGATCGTGGCCATTTCTGCACGGGTCACTTGGCGGTTCGGATCGAAGTTTCCGGTTGGATAGCCGTTCATGTAGCCTGTTTGGCCGCTTTCTTCTTTTGCCGGCTCGCTTGGTTTTGGTTCTACATGACTTGAGCCGCCTCCAGTAAAGATCGGGTTTTGTACATGATCAGCACTTTCCCGGTCTTTTTCCCGATCTCTGTCTCGTTTATCGACAGATTCCAGACCTCTTCTGGCTTTTTTAAGCTCAGCCAGCGCTTCGTCTACCTCGTCTTGTGTCGCATCAGGATCTTCCAGTACTTCTTTTGCTCGCTTCAATGCTTTTTCGAGTTTTCTCCAACTTGAAGCTGTATAGTCGTCTTCATCCAAATCTTCATCATCGATTTCATCTGCTTTTGCTTGAAGATCCGATTTGTCGACTGCAGGCTCGCCTGGTTTTTTCAAACCTGCTCTGGCCTTTGTCAATGCCGAGAGTGCTTCGTCTACTTCTTGTTGAGTTGCATGCCGATCAGCCAGAACCTCAGCCGCTTTTCGCAAGGCATTTTGCAGCTCTTCCCAGCTTTCGCTTGTGTAATCTTCACCCGAAAGATTCTCGGATTGGATTTGCTCCGTTTTCGCTCGCAGCTTGGATTTATCTACTTCCGTCGATACCTTGTCCAAGCCTTCGTAAGCTGTCACCAATGCAGTCAGGGCCTTGTCTACTTCTTGTTGCGTTGCGTACGGATCGGCCAATACTGTTTTGGCTTTTTGCAAGGCGTTTTGCAGTTCTGCCCAGCTTTCGCTTGTATAATCTTCCGCTTTCAGATCCTCGGACTTGATTTGCTCCGTTTTCGCTTGCAGCTTGGATTTGTCGACTGCAGGCGTAGGCTGTCCTGGTTTTTTCAAACCGTCTCTTGCCTTTGTCAATGACGAGAGCGCTTCGTTTACTTCTTGCTGCGTTGCATTTGGATCAGCCAATACTGTCTCCGCTTTTTGCAATGCCTGTTGCAGCTCTGTCCAGCTTGTACTTGTGTAATCTTCCGCCTTCAGGTTCTCGGACTTGATTTGCTCCGTTTTGGCCTGCAGCTTGGATTTGTCTACCGACGATGGAACTGGCTGCAAACCATCGTACGCATTATTCAGTGCAGTCAGTGCTGCGTTTACCTGTTCTTGCGTTGCGGCTGGATCCTTCAACACCGTATCTGCATGTTGCAATGCCTGTTGCAGTGCTTCCCAGCTGTCAGTTGTGTAATCATCAGCCACGAGATGCTCGGCTTCAATTTCATTCACTTTGGCTTGCAGCTTGGTTTTGTCTACCGCCGATGGAACTGGCTGCAAACCATCGTACGCATTATTCAGTGCAGTCAGCGCTGCGTTTACCTGTTCTTGCGTTGCGGCTGGATCTTTCAACACCGTATCTGCATGTTGCAATGCTTGTTGCAGTGCTTCCCAGCTGTCAGTTGTGTAGTTATCAGCCGCGAGATGCTCGGCTTCAATTTCATTCACTTTGGCTTGCAGCTTGGTTTTGTCTACCGCCGATGGAACTGGCTGCAAACCATCGTACGCATTATTCAGTGCAGTCAGCGCTGCGTTTACCTGTTCTTGCGTTGCGGCTGGATCTTTCAACACCGTATCTGCATATTGCAATGCCTGTTGCAGTGCTTCCCAGCTGTCAGTTGTGTAATCATCAGCCGCGAGATGCTCGGCTTCGATTTCATTCACTTTGGCTTGCAGCTTGGTTTTGTCTACCGCCGATGGAACTGGCTGCAAACCATCGTACGCATTATTCAGTGCAGTCAGCGCTGCGTTTACTTGTTCTTGCGTTGCGGCTGGATCCTTCAACACCGTATCTGCATGTTGCAATGCCTGTTGCAGTGCTTCCCAGCTGTCAGTTGTGTAATCATCAGCCGCGAGATGCTCGGCTTCGATTTCATTCACTTTGGCCTGCAGCTTGGTTTTGTCTACCGCCGATGGAACTGGCTGCAAACCATCGTACGCATTATTCAGTGCAGTCAGCGCTGCGTTTACCTGCTCTTGCGTTGCGGCTGGATCCTTCAACACCGTATCTGCATGTTGCAATGCCTGTTGCAGTGCTTCCCAGCTGTCAGTTGTGTAATCATCAGCCGCGAGATGCTCGGCTTCGATTTCATTCACTTTTGCTTGCAGCTTGGTTTTGTCTACCGCTGATGAATTTGGCTGCAAACCATCGTACGCATTATTCAGTGCAGTCAGCGCTGCGTTTACCTGTTCCTGCGTCGCAGCTGGATCTTTCAACACGGTATCTGCTTGTTGCAATGCCTGTTGCAGTGCTTCCCAGCTGTCAGGCGTGTAGTCCTCAGCTACGAGGTTTTCGGATTTAATTTGGTCCGTTCTGGTTTGCAGTGCGGATTTGTCTACTACAGTAAATTGTCTAGTCACAGTATCCGACTGTGTTTTATTTTTATTGGCTGTAACATCGATCGTATATGCACCTGTATTCAGGGCATCAACAATTGGAAGCTCCCATTTTCCGTTCTCGTCGGCGACTCTCTCCTCATTGATGAGGAGAGACGAATCTGCTGCACTTACGATCTTAATCGTTACTTTCGCCAAAGGTTCTGTTTCACCAATCAGCGTCGGACGTGTCCCCGTAATCTCACCATCGGTACTCGGTTGGCTCAATTCATTCTTGACTAATCGCCATACCAAAACATTATTTTGATCATAACTTGCAAGAAGAGCGCCGGAGTCTGCAATCAGATTCTCGATACTACCCAAACTTTCTTCTGTTGCTTGTCCAAACTGCGTCCCCGGTGCCATATTCTGCGTGGTAATACCTGCTTCTCCAGTAAACACACCGTTTAGAGTTAGCGTTTTATTGTTTGCCAAGTTAACGTTTACCACTTTTCCGGCAAATGTATTTCCTGTGATATATGCTTCACCCGAAAGAAAGATCTGACCACCACGGGACTGAACTCCTCCGCCAATATTGTCCGTGATGAGTCCACCGGTCATAATAAATTGTGTTCCAGTATCAACCAAGACCGCCGCACCTTGCGAGTTACTATTGCCTCTAATTTCGCCACCTTTCATTTCTACAACCGAGCCGTTGTCCCTAATTTGGATCGCACTTCCATGATATTGGGAATTACTGTTTCGTAAAACAGTTCCTTCTTCAATGATCAGTTTTGATCCTTCATAGACATTAATTAATCTTCCATTGATCGATTGATTGTTGAAGCCGCCGTCAATGATAATATTTTTTAATGTTAACTGTCCTTTTTGAGTTAGACCAATTAGCGTTTCTATTGCACCGCTTGGCTGGCCGCGCTTTATCACCGCGGTTTCTTCGACACCAGGGGCAGTAGTAATCGTAATATACTTATTAATTCCAACACCTGTCAACGTAATATCGTCCAGGAGATATATCGTTCCCCCCTCATTAACTTTTGCATGGGCCTCTGTCAATGTAGCATAAGGGTTACCTCGTGTCCCATCACCTGTGGCGTCATTGCCACTACTGGATACATAAACTGCCGATGAATCTTTCACCAAACCATCGTACGCATGATTCAATGCAGTCAGCGCTGCGTTTACCTGTTCTTGCGTTGCGGCTGGATCATTCGTCTACTATAGTAATTACCTTTTCTGCTTTAGTAGATTTGCCGTCTATTGTCGCTGTTACCGCAACCGTGTATTCACCATCTGTTAGGTCATTCGTTGGTGTAAATGTCCACTTGCCATCTGCATCAACTGTCACCGTCGGAGTATCAACTACATTACCAGCCTTGTCTTTAATCTCAACTGTAATCGTAGACCCAGCTGTTGAGGTTCCTTCGAACATTGGCTTCGAATTGAACACTTTATCGCCTGCTGGTTGTTCAATCATTACCGTCGGTGGCGCTTTCCACAACAACTCATTGCTTGCACCGTAAATGGCATAAAGCGAACTGTCGTCGGCAATCAGATTCTCCAGCGACGCCAAATCGCCTGTGGCTGCTTGTCCAAATATGCCTCCGGCAGCCATGCGACTCTGCGCGGTAATACCTGCCTTCCCGCTAAACTCACCGCTTAGGGTAAGATTCGTCTTGCCCTGCAGGAACACATTCAGTGCCTTTTGTTGGCCCCAATCTGTATTACCCATGACAGTCGCATTGCCGGAAAGATCGAATGTCCCCGAAACGAGATCTACTCCTCCGCCGATGTTGTTGGTGATTCGGCCACCGGTCAGCAGGAATTTACTACCGGAACCTATATAGACCGCACCCATAGCATTACTCTGATTTTTTTCTCCCTTATTGCCTGTAATTTCTCCGCCAGTCATTTTCAGGACTGCTGAACCCTGACCGAGATAGATTGCGCTTCCTACAAATGGGGAATAACTGTTGCGTAAAACAGTCCCTTCTTCAATGTTCAGTTGTGCATCATAGACGTTAATGATTCTACCTTGGGCCAATGCTCCCCCTTGGTAGGTGCCGTCAATGATAATGTTTTTTAAGGTAAGCTGGCCCGTATTTAGATCAAAAAGCGTGCCGTTTCCAGCCTGGTTTCGCTCAATCACGGCAGTTTCCGTAACGCCGGGAGCCGTAGTAATCGTAAAAATCTTGTTCAGATTGTATTTTTTGTTGGTATCGGACAATGTTTTGATGTTGTCCAGGACGTATATCGTTCCCCCGCTATTATCGTTTTGATAGGCCGTGTACAAGGTAGCATAAGGGTTCTCTTTGGTTCCATCACCTGAAGTGTCACTGCCATTACTCGCTACATAAACTTCCGAAGAAGCAGCATAGCTAACAGGAGTTCCAAAGCTTACTCCCGTGAAGACAATAGAAAGAATCAGGAACATCATCCCAATTTTTCGCCAATTAATGTCATTCAGCAAGTAGATCCATTCCTTTCTGAGATTTGATACTGGCAGAAATCATCAATATTGAACTTAACGAAGATAAGTACACAAGCAGACGATTCCACCAATTCTTTTCGCTTCAAACGTTTTTATTGCCCCTTCTTCCTCCCCTTCCGGCATATGGATATTTTGTTAAACTATCTATTTTTATTAGACTTCTCCCAATATGTCATCTTAACAGGGGAACCTCTACAAAAACTCCACAACTTTGCTCATAAATATAAACAGCAAAAACCTTCTCGATTCTTTTTAAGAGGTGTCCTGAACATCTTGTAGAAATGTATACTTTATGGAAAAAATGGAACTGTCCCAAACATAGACAAGTATTGCTTATTGCCAGCCTAATCTTCATCTGTGGAACGGCTAAGAATGGAAGGGGCATGACTTACATACACTTGGGGGGCTTAAGAGGTTCCTTACTATTACTAATTGAGGTTATTAGATGAAATGAAAACAGTCACCTGGAAATGGACGAAAATGATCGTTGTTGCCCTGCTAATCGTAACAGCTGTTCGCTTACTCTGGATGAATTTCCTGACCACCTTTGATTACGCTGAAAAACCGGTGGCTGTAAAAGGCGTGCTAGATTTACGCGGGTGGAAATTCTCGGAGTACCAAACATTACGGTTGGATGGGGAGTGGGAGTTCTTCCCTTCTCAGTTCATAGAGGGAAACGGCCTGAAGAAACCCGGGGAACATGCATACATCCAAGTGCCCAATCGGTGGGATGAGGCGTTTGTTCATGAGCAAGGCACACCGGACTCCTTCCGCTTCGGCACGTATCGACTACGTATCCTGCTTGATCCAAACCACAAACAGACACTTGGTTTCAGGATCAATGAGCTTCGAACTGCATCGGCCGTCTATGCCAATGGGCAGCTCGTCGCCCAGGCGGGACAACCGGCAACCAGTGTCATCGAGCATCAAGCACGCAATATTCCCTATACAGTCAAACTGACGCCAGAACAAGGCCAAGTGGAGCTGCTTATCCATGTTTCCAATGATGCCGGAGCAGGAGGAATCACAAAACCTATTCGCTTCGGCACGATAGAAGCTGTGCAGCTGCGGATGATCCTCTCCATCAGTTTGCAGATGTTGCTGCTTGTCGTGTTTCTGATCCATGGTGTATATGCCTTGCTCCTGTACTTTTTGGGTTCCAGAAATAAAGGCTTGGCCTATTTCTCTTTGGTCATGATTTGTGGAATCTTTGTTGTATTGACCGCGGATGACAAGTTATTGTTTGTCTGGCTGAAGCTGGATTATGACTGGACAGTAAAAATGACGTATCTCGTCTATGTTGGTGCGGTCGCCTTCATCCCTCCCTTGTTACATCACCTGTTTCCTGCTTATCTGAACAAAAGAATTTTACGAGGTTACGGTGGCTTGTGCAGTCTGTACGCCATGTTCATTCTCCTCGTACCTGCTGGAACGATCTTGGCTATGAGCAGAATGCTCTCTGTCGTGATGCTCTTATCAGTCATCCTCTCCGTCTACATCCTGTGGAAAGCCATTCGGGACAAGGAAGACATTATTTTTCTCCTGTTAGCTTGCTTGTTTGTTGGGGTCAATGTGGTCTGGACGATTGTTTATGCCATACTCTCGCTGGAATTTATTCATTATCCTTTCAACCTGATCTTTGCCGTCCTTTCCTTTGCGGCCTATTGGTTCCGACGGTTTTTCCGGGCAACGACCGAGACGAAACAACTAGCCGAGAAATTACAGCAAGAGGATAAACGCAAGGATGAATTTTTGGTGAATACTTCTCACGAATTGAGAAATCCTTTGCACGGCATCATCAATATCACACAAGCGATTATCGAGGATACAAACTCCCCCCTTCATGAAGAACACAAAAAGCGTCTGGATATTCTCCTGCATGTCAGCAAACGTTTGACGCTCATGCTGGATGATTTGCTGGATGTGACCCGATTGAAGGAGAACACGATTCGCCTGCATCAGAAAAAAATATCCCTCGCGTCCATCTTCGCTGGTGTGTTCGATATGGCGAGACTGATGCTGGACGGAAAGCCGATCGCATTGACCGTCGAAATCGACGATTCGTTTCCTTCTGTTTGGGGAGATGAAAACCGGCTGATTCAAATTCTTTTCAACCTGGTGCATAATGCCATTAAATTTACAGACGAAGGAACCATCACGATTCGTGCGGCAACTGCTAACGGATTTGCTTATATCCAGGTGGAGGATACCGGGGTCGGGATCGAGGAGAAGGCTCTGCAAACCATTTTTCAGCCTTACGAACAAGCGGAGCGGAATTCAATACGAGCGAGTGGCGGATTCGGGCTTGGCTTACACATTTCCAAGCAGTTGGTTGAGCTTCACGGCGGGACTCTAACGGTTCAGTCTACTCCGGGCAAAGGCTCTGTCTTTACTTTTACACTCCCGCTCGCTACAGATTCCGCGCCAATAGAAGAGAGCAGCGCTCAAACAATGATGCAGACTTCACTAGAATTGGCTGCAGCAACTGCTGATCGAATTCAATCATCGACAGACACGGTTTCTGCCGTAAATAGAAAAGCAAAAATTATCGTTGTGGACGACGACAGTATTAACCTGAACATCCTTGGCAAGATGCTTGAATCAGACCAATATGAAGTAAGCACGGCAACCAGCGCTCAGCAAGCCCTGTCCATACTGGAACACAAACCGGTAGATTTGGTCATCTCGGACGTCATGATGCCTCACGTATCCGGCTATGAATTAACAAGTATCATCCGGGAACGATTCTCTGTTTTGGAACTGCCTGTCCTGCTTTTGACCGCGCGAAGCCGTTCCCAGGATATTGTGGCCGGCTTTCAGGCAGGAGCGAACGACTATGTCAAGAAACCCGTCGATGCTTGGGAATTAAAGGCCAGGGTAAAAGCATTAACCGAGTTAAAAATATCCTTCGACGAACGCTTGCGTATGGAAGGAGCATGGCTGCAATCGCAAATCCAGCCTCATTTTCTATTTAACACCTTAAATTCAATTGCCGCCTTGGGACTCGAGGACTTCACGAAAATGCAGGAACTGCTTGAGGAGTTTAGCAACTATTTGCGTTTGAGCTTTGACTTTCATAATGCTGAGCCCGTTGTTCCTCTTGACGATGAGCTTGCCCTTGTCCGCTCTTACTTATATATTGAGAAGCAGCGATTTGGCGATCGTTTGCAGGTGGAATGGAATCTGGACCCTGATCTCGATTTTTGCCTACCGCCCTTATCCATACAACCGCTTGTCGAAAATGCGGTCAAACACGGTTTAATGAAACGTACAAGTGGGGGAACCATCTGGATTCACATAACTGACAAAGGGGAGTACAGCGAAGTTTCCATTCAGGACAATGGAGAAGGGATGACAGAGGACGATCTGAATCAGCTTTTCTACCGAACTGGTCATGCGAAGAAAAGAGCAAGCGTAGGTCTGCGAAATATCGATCGGCGACTGAAGCAGCTTTATAGCCGGGGATTAACGATTGCCAGCACACCCGAACAAGGTACAACGGTCACATTCCGAATCCCGAAATAAGGAATAAACTACATGGTTTATTCCTTATTTTTCTGCTTCCAAAGATCAAACCACTCCGTGATAGAAGGATTAGGCTGCACCTGCAGTTCTTTCTGTAACACTTTTTTTAATTGATCATACTGCTTGTGAACCAATGAGTGCCTGCCCATGACATCATAGACTTTCATCAGGTAAAAATAGGCTTCTTCCTCTAACGGGTAACGATGACAAATGTCCAAACATAACGTCATGGCTTTGTCCCATTTATCATTTGTGTAGTACCAATCCACCATCTTCAAAGCGGTTTGCACCCATTGCAGCTGCAATCTTTGCCGCTCACTTTCTGCCCATACGTAATTATGCTCCTGCAAATAATCTCCTTTACACAGCCCTATGGCTGCTTCATATTCGCCAATCGTCTCTGCAGACAATAATAAGCCCGATCGATAAAACTGCTCAAACTTGTCCACATCCAGGCTGATTTGTTCCAGTTTTAACAAATAGCCTTCCGAAGTATTGCTAATTTGAAAACACTCGCCAAAAGGCGCCAAGGTTTTGCGTATATAATAGACCGCTGTATACAATTGATGAAGAGCATTGTCCGGTTCAAGCTCCGGCCAAAGTAACTCAATGATTGCCGTTTTATTGACAGCCGTCCCCCTGTGCTGAACCAAATATAGGAACAATTGCTGCACCTTCGCCGTTCGCCAACGAAGCGGTATGATTTGCTGCTCTTCGGCTAAAATCGTTACCTGTTGAAACAAATTCATTTGCAATTTCTCCGTTTTTGGAAAAGGGAAAGCAGCATGTTCGTCCGTCCTGGATTGAATTCGTTGAACGGTATTTCGCAGACGTTGCTTGCCAACCGGCTTTAAGACATAGTCAAGGGCGTTTAGCTCAAATGCTTTAATCGCATATCTCTCATATGCGGTTACGAATACAATATGTAAGTGAGGTTTCATTTGCAGAAGCTGTTCGGCCAACTCGATTCCGTTCAGCTTGGGTATTTGAATATCCAAAAAAACAATATCGACATCATTTTTTTCAACCGCTTGTTTCCCCATCGCCGGGTCCGTAAATTTACCAATAACGTGGATATTCCCGATTGTTAATAACTGATGCTCCAAATAGTTTAATGCCAACTCTTCATCGTCGATTAAGATCGCTCTCATGATGTCCCCTTACGTATCATGCTATTTTATACATATATATCAAAAAATATATCCGTTTTAAAATACATTATGGTAAATTGATCAAACAGACTAGAGTATATCCTACTATAATTCTGGATTTTCAATAAAGATTACCCTATTTATTCCCTCTCTGAACCTATATTCAAACATTCCCACTCCACTTCTTAAGTTACTATTCAACAGAACGGTCCCGGTTTTGGATTGTTAACCGTCCGTTATGAGTAGGCTCCTGTCTATAACGGCAAGTGATGAAGGCCATCCTTTGTCGGATGGCCTCTGAATGATAAAACATGCATTGATGTTGCCTTGTACCCACCGCCTGGCTTGTTATCCAATCTACCTTTACCCCTTCTCCCCCTGTATCGTTCGATTTTCATCAAGCCGCACTTTGTAAGACTCCCCCCATGCTTTCATGGCCATTATGACCGGTTCCAACGTCCTGCCGAAATCAGTAAGGGAGTACTCCACTCTTGGCGGAACCTCTTTATAAACTTCGCGATGAATGATGCCATCCCGCTCAAGCTCTCGGAGCTGCAAGGTGAGCATAAACTGCGTGATTCCCGGATTAAGGCGCCTGAATTCATTGAATCTCTTCGTACCGTCCAAGAGCTGATAAAGAATGATCCCCTTCCACTTTCCGCCAATCACATCCAGCGTTGTTTCCACTGGACATGCCTGCATATCCGGACTCACTCCGTATTTGTTTCTTCGGTCCCCCATCAGCCTATCCTCCCAATGGTTTGGTTTTTCATACTATACCATAAAAATATGCGTACTTACTTAAAGTAATCGAATCGATTTACAATGCAGCTATACAACATTTCCAATTTGAGAGGATGGATCCCCATGAATACTCACCAAAAGATGAAAGCAGTCGGTGCTTACCGATACCTCCCCATAACCAATCCGGAAAGCCTCATCGATCTTCATTTGGATATACCGGAACCAACCGGCCGCGATTTGCTGGTACGTGTAAAAGCCATCTCGGTCAACCCTGCCGACGTAGGCGTTCGCGAAAAGCATAACTACGAAGCCGAATCACCGAAAATTCTCGGGTGGGATGCCGCCGGGATCGTCGAACAGGTTGGTCCTGACTGCCAATTGTTTAAACCCGGGGACAAGATCTATTATGCGGGATCGGTGTCTCGACCAGGCAGCAACAGTGAATTTCACCTGGTCGATGAACGAATTGCGGGACATATGCCAAGAAGTCTCGATTTCGCTGCCGCCGCCGCATTGCCGCTCACCTCGATAACGGCATGGGAGGGCCTTTTTGATCGTTTGGGGATCGGCTTACACGAAAATGAAAACAAAATCATACTGATTATCGGCGCAGCTGGAGGAGTAGGATCGATCGCCATTCAGCTGGCCAAATTGGCAGGTTTGACTGTCATCGGTACTGCTTCGCGTCCGGAGTCAATTCAATGGGTCGAGAGTCTAGGTGCGGATTTTACCATAAACCACAACAATCCTTTTCTCCCCCAGCTCAAGGAAGCTGGTATCGACACCGTCGATTATATCTTTTGCTTGAACGATACCGTTCAGCATCTTGAAAATATGGCAGAAGTCATTGCCCCCCAAGGTAAAATTTGCTCGATCGTGCCTACCAATAAGGCCACCTGGGCAGGGAGCTTGAAAATGGACTTGCTGTTTTCCAAAAGTGTCACGTTTGCATGGGAGTTCATGTTTACGCGGTCCCTGTTTCATACCAAAGACATGATCAAACAACACGAATTGCTGAATGAACTGGCGGACTTAATCGATGATGGAAAAATAAAAACGACACTGACTAAGCGGCTGGAGCCCATCAATGCAGCAAACCTGCGTATCGCGCATGAGAAGTTGGAAACGGGACGGGCTATTGGAAAGATTGTTTTGGAAAAGTTCTGATGCTATGAGGATGAAGTAGAAGCGGTTGGATTCAAAAATGCGGTGATGTGGATCGACGAGTCAAAGGCCCCTTGCCAGTTTGGGGCCTTTTTCTGTACAAACGGTATTACTTTGTAAAAGACTTGCTCTATTTTATGATACGGCTCACCGCGCTGTCTGTAACGGCAATTTAATGGGCACCCCGATGGGTGCCCTAAGATCATTGTCTTTGTAAGAATCCAGCAAATTGTGCGTGTCTCCGCAATGTAACCTTAATTGCATCCTTAATTGATGAGGGCATGGTTGTTTCAGCCGAAAATGCTTTTAGTTCGATTATTACTTTAGGCTTTGCCGTTCCAGGGCGGTTGATAAATATATCAGCCCTCACCGAACTATGCCCTGAGGTAAGCGTTACTTCATGAGTGGCATCAAGGCCACTAGTGTTAAGGACTCGTGCAATTCTCCTCCCGAGCTGCGTGGGTTTCGTTGTTACACCCTCATACCATACTCTGGCCTCTTCAGCTCGTTTAGACTCCCTCTCCTTAAGCGGAGTATATTCATATTCATCCCAGTTATCAGCCACAACCTGATAAAAATGAGTTTTCATAAATCTTCTAACATAGGAGGCACCATAAGTGCCTTCCGGATTATCAAGATTGTTACATAATCGGTGGAGGTCAGCAACTCGTATTGGAATTATTCGAACATCAAAATAAAGCCGAGTACGATTTAACTCTTTTAACGGAAGTTGAGCGCGGTCCTCAGCGTTTAACTCTCTATACCATGCCTCCCAGTTTAATTTATAACCTTCCCTAGGTTTAGAGAATTGTAACACACGTTGAGTGCGAAGAGCATCTGAGACTGGCCACATTAATATTACTTGGTACTCCGACAAGTTTTGAATATCTGTTAATCGTTCACCAAGAAGTACACCAACTTCCTCCATAGCACTTCCAATTGTATGGCAGTCCAAACTAATTTTCTTGATATCTTCTTCAATGATCTCATAATCGGCCAATGAAATATCACTATTATGAAAAGTAAAAGTCTCATCTATTATTTTTGGCCATTCATTCTTTTCTGGTCCGGTTATCATAAAACTCTCATTCAACAGTATCCTTTTGTTGCGGCTTGTAGCAAGTACAAGCATTTTCTGAAATTCCTGACTTGTTGTAAGCCAAACAAAGATTATTGGAGTATCACTTAATTCACCACGGTCAAGAAGGCTTAAGTACTCAACAAATTGAGTGGGGATCTTTTCCTTTCCTACAACGTTTTCTTCATATTGATCAATAATCGCAATTAGTAGTTTTCCAGTGTTATGTACTCGTTCCCGATTTACCCGAGATAGAAGCGACTCCCTCACTTCTATCTCATCTCTATTAAGTACAAATGTGTGTGCACTCGGTATATGCGTACTAATTTCTCGGGCTGCAGATGTTTTTCCAGCACCACTTTCACCGTAAATCGGTAAAAATCTTATCCCACCACTAATCATCATTGATTTTGTAGCTTTATTAATTAAAGCTAGTAGACTTTTATTAGGTATTAATCTACCGCGATAAGCTTCATCTAAACTCTCGTATCGGGAAGGTAGGCTTAATTTCACTGATATCTCACACCTTTTGGGAATAAAGTCTCACTCCATAATTCTACATAGAAATACAAAATAATACAATAACTTTGTCCTCCTTAACCTGATCAAATAACAACAACATTTAAAAACTTTCCCTCACTTGTGATACGGTTCGCCGTATCACTCTAGCGGCGAATTTTTTAGGGCACCCGGTCGGGTGCCCTTGATGAATGCAAACGTCACCTGTTGCATTAGTCTTTGAAATAATCTTTAGTCACTTCCATAACATCATCTATTTGTTCTTAAACGATAATATGGATACCGCTTTTCCTCGTAGTATCGGAGGGTCCCTCAAATGTAGCATCTTCCGTTTTCACCAAAACAACCTTTCCATTTTGCCACATGTAATACTCGTCATAATAACCGTATCCTCTAGATCATTATTTTCGACATACCTGTTTTTTTGATTATCCTACTATTGCGTTTAGGGAATCGCTCCGACGGACAGAATTGTTTAAAAGATATCCTCTCTTTTATTAATATGACATAAGGTGACGTGTTTGAGGTCTATTATGGGTGGTAGATTAACGAAAGGAGTAACAAATCATGAAACGAAGGATAATTTTGGATTTAGCGGTTTCTTTAGATGGTTTTATTGAAGGGAAAAATGGTGACATTGATTGGTGCATTATGGACTCTGAGATGGGGTTTATTCATTTTTTAAATCAAATTGATACCATTTTATATGGAAGAAAAAGCTATGATTTATGGGGGCAATTTACTCCGGAAATTGAACATACTGATTCTGAAAAAGAATTTTGGGAATTGGTCCATAGCAAAGAGAAATATGTGTTTTCCAGGACGCAAAAGGGGACTGATCATAAAGCGATATTCATAAATGATCATATTCTTGAAGAAGTAAATAAATTAAAGAATAAGCCTGGCAAAGACATCTGGCTATATGGTGGAGCAAGTCTTATTACAACTTTTATCAATTTAGGACTTGTGGATGAATTTAGATTATCTGTTCACCCTGTTGTTTTGGGAGAAGGGAAACCGCTGTTTGTGGACATAAAAAAGAGGTTGCATTTAAAAATGGCTCATGCAAGAACGTTCTCCTCAGGCGTTGTACAACTAATTTATCATTTTGACGGGAACGAATAATATTGCACATTCCAATGATAAAATCGTTGGTTTCATATTAACAGCGGCAATTCTACGACTTTATTTTTTGGTCTTCGATCGCCGCTTTTTTATTTATTGGGTTTCGTCTAAAAACTTTATGTTCGCCCCGGTTGCTCTGGTTACACTGTGAAAGCGAAGAAAATGAAAATCCGAGGTGGGGTCTATGAACGTCGAAGATATCATAATCAAAGGAGCACGCGAGAATAACCTGAAAAACGTGAATGTCCGTATACCGAAGCGAAAAATCACAATCTTCACCGGCGTCTCGGGCTCGGGAAAATCCTCCTTGGTCTTCGACACCGTAAGCGCAGAAGCGCAGAGGCAGCTTAATGAGACATTTACCGCATTCATCCGCAATCGGCTGCCCCGGTTTAGCCAGCCGGATACCGATCTCATCGAGAACTTGTCCACGGCGGTCGTGATCGACCAGAAACGACTCGGCGGAAACTCCCGTTCGACAGTCGGCACAGTCACGGATATTTATGCCATGCTTCGGTTGCTTTTCTCCAGAATTGGCAAGCCGTTTGTCGGCTCTTCACATGTTTTCTCGTTTAACGACCCGGCCGGCATGTGCCCGGAATGCTCCGGAGTCGGACAGGTGGTGCAGTTTGATATAGACAAGCTGCTCGACAGGTCCAAGTCGCTGAATGAAGGCGCAATCCTGTTCCCCGTATTTAAAGTGGGAAGCTGGTACTTGAATACGTATACCCATTCCGGTTTGTTCGACAACGACAAGCGGCTTGCCGACTATACGCCGGCAGAATGGGATACCCTCCTCCACGGCAAAGAAAGCAAGATCGTATACCGTACCAAGGGCGGCGATATCGAGTCGGATTATGAAGGTCTGCTGCCCAAGCTCACCCGCCTGTATTTGAAGCGGGACAGCAGCGAGATGTCAGATGCCAAACGCGAAACCCTGGACCGCTTTCTCTCCTATAGCGAGTGTACCCTTTGCGGGGGAAGCCGGCTTAATCAAGCGGCCTTGAACTGCCGGATTAACGGATACAACATTGCCCAATGCGCAGCGATGGAGATTAGCGAGCTAATCCGTATGATTGAAGCCATTCGGGATCCGGTTGCCGGTCCGATGATTGACGGGATTCTGACCCGTTTAAATCATCTGGTCTCTATTGGGCTGGAGTATCTGAGTCTGGACCGTAAAACTTCAACTTTGTCGGGCGGGGAGTCGCAGCGCATAAAGATGGTCCGTCATTTGAGCAGCAGTCTGACCGACATGATCTACATTTTCGATGAACCGAGTGTCGGGCTGCATCCACGGGATGTCCATCGTCTGAACGACATGCTCCGCAAGCTCCGGGACAAAGGGAATACCGTGCTCGTCGTCGAACACGACCGCGAAGTCATGGAGATCGCCGATTACATCATCGATGTCGGACCTCATGCGGGAACCCGCGGCGGAGAAATCGTCTACGAAGGCGACTTTGCGGGCTTGCTGCGCGCGGATACATTGACAGGACGATATTTGAAGCAAAGTCTGCCCTTGAAAACTTCAACGAGGGTACCCAAGGGTTGGATGACCGTAGCTGGCGCCAAGCTGCACAATCTGAAGGATGTGACCGTCGATATACCCGTCGGTGTGCTGACCGTGGTAACGGGAGTAGCCGGCTCAGGCAAAAGTACGTTGATTAACGGAGCATTCCTGCCATCGCATCCGGAAGCGATTGTCATTGATCAGTCGGCCGTGGGCACGTCCATCCGTTCCAATCCGGCTACCTATACGGGGATGATGGATGAGATCCGCCGGCTGTTCGCAGCCGCCAACAAAGTGAGCGCTTCCCTGTTTAGCTTCAACTCCAAGGGAGCCTGCTCCAACTGTCAGGGTCTTGGAATCATCTACACGGATTTGGCCTTTCTCGAGCCGGTAAGGACGACATGTGAAACATGCGGGGGCAAGCGGTTCAGCGATGAAGTGCTGCAGTATAAACTGAACGGAAAATCTATCAGCGACGTACTCGCGATGACAGTACGGGAAGCTTCGGCGTTCTTCAGTGGGAAGGAACTGCTCCGTAAAATGCGGACGCTTGAGGATGTGGGACTCGGATACATAACGCTGGGCCAGCCTCTGAGCACCTTGTCGGGCGGAGAATGCCAACGCATCGAACTGGCTGGGGAACTTCACAAGGAAGGCAGTCTCTATGTAATGGACGAGCCGACAACCGGACTGCATATGTCCGATATCTCGCGTCTGATGGACATTATGAACCGCTTGGTCGACGGGGGCAACACGGTGGTGGTCATCGAACACAACCTGGATGTAATCAAGAGCGCAGACTGGATCATTGACATGGGTCCTGAGGGCGGTCACCGTGGAGGACGAATTGTATTCGAAGGCACTCCTGTCCAGCTTGCTGCTGCCGAGCATTCGATAACGGGGGCGTATTTGCGCAAGGCAGAAACCTGCCAGGGAGAGTCTTCCTGACGGGGTACGCTGCAACGGACCCTTCATTTATGAAGTTCTCGGGTTCCGACTCGGTAAAGTGATTCCACACAACCGTCCAATCCTCTGGAATTTTCAGTGGTACAAGTGGAAGCGGCATAGGCTCATCCACTCCATCCCGTTAAATTTTTTCGCCGTAACTTATGGTTACGGTTCTCCGCGCTGTCTGTAACGGCAAGTTTTAGGGCCATCCTTTGCGGGATGGCCCTTAAAATTACTAATTTCCTCGAGAAATAGAATCTCCGGGGTTCTTTCTAGTGATTATTCTTAAGGAAAGGTATGTCCAACAGAAGTCGTCAAGAAAAGAAATTCGTTACCTCTGTTATAAAACGTTCAGGTTCTTCAATGCTTGGAGCATGGCCGGAATGCATGAATTCCATGAAGGTCGCATCGGGCATCCCTCGAGACGTTATGCCTCAATTTTCGCCCTACTTGTGATACGGTTCCCCCCGACTAATCCGAAACGCCCGATAAACCTGCTCCAGCAGCACCAGTCTCACCAGCTGATGGGGAAACGTCATCTTGGAAAACGACAACAGCGCATCCGCCCGCTTCAACACCGTGTCGGCGAGCCCAAGTGACCCCCCGATCACAAACGCCACCTGGCTGCGCCCGTGCAGTGCCAGCCTGTCCATCTCCGCCGACAGCTTTTCCGACGACCACATCTGGCCCTCGATGGCCAGCGCGATGACGTACTGATCCTGCTTGATCTGCGCCAGGATGCGCTCGCCTTCCTTGCGCTTCACCTGCTCCATCTCCGCCGCGCTCATCTCTTCCGGCGCCTTTTCGTCGCTGACCTCCACGATCTGCAGCTTGCAGTACGCCGAGAGCCGTTTGCTGTACTCCTCGATGCCCTCGCGCAAATATTTTTCCTTGAGCTTCCCTACTGAAATGATCGAAATTTGCACGTCTCTACAATCCTTTCTCTTTCAACAGCGCGACCTTCGCCGGGGCACCGCACTCCCGGCAGCGCTTGTCCATCTCATCCGCAATCAGGTCCGCCCGGTATGTATCCGGCGCCGCCTCGAAATCGTTGACGTAATCGTCCAGCTCCTGGTCGAAGTGCTCCATGCACGCGAAGCGCACGGGAAATCCCGGCTGCAGCGCCACTTCCTTGCCTTCGATTGTTACGCTCTCCAGCTTCTTGTCCATCTTTCTGTACCCCTTTTCCGTCCATACGTGATTTCGCTCTATATTCTACCCCAGATTGGAAAGAAAACAAATGGCTGCCCGGCTGGCCGGAAGCCTCCTGCAACCAAAAAAAGAGCGCCGAGAAAAGCCTCGGCGCTTGCAAGAAGGGATCTATTCGAAAATAGATAGAGGGGAACTAGGTACTACATTTATGCAAACGGGACAAACTGCATCCCGGAATTGCCTGTCAAAGGTTACGAATTCATTCGTTTTCGGCCGTTACGGGTGATGACAAGCGGCCCTTATTCATTCCGACCTTATTGGTCAGGGGACTTCGTCAGTTTCACGCTGGTGGTCTTCTTGAAACCATCGCGGTAGTAGGTAATCTCGACAGAATCACCCGGTTTTTTGTCCAGGGTCAGGTATTTGCGGAGCTGAGCGCCGTTGTTGATGTCCTTGCCGTCCATCTTGACGATGACGTCGTACTGTCTCAGTCCTGCCTGGCCTGCCGGCGAGAATTTGCCTACCTCGTTCTGGATCACGACACCGGCCTGTACGTCGTCAGGCAGATTCAGAGTCTCTTTCCAGTTGTAGCGCGGCACGTTGGTCAGGTCGTATGGAGTGACGCCCAGATACGCGCGCTCCAGTTTGCCTTTTTCCATCAGCTCGCTGACGATGGCTTTCACGTCGTTGATCGGGAGGGCGAAGCCCAAGCCTTCGACGCCTTCCTTGGAGATCTTCAATGTATTGATACCGATAACCTGGCCTTTGATGTTGACCAGTGCGCCACCGCTGTTGCCAGGGTTGATCGCGGCATCCGTCTGCAGAACATCCAGTTCCCAGTCGTCTTGGCCGTCTTCGTTGAGGTCCATCGGCATGGAGCGCTCAAGCGAGGAGATGATGCCTTGGGTCACCGTACGGGAGAACTTCATGCCCAGCGGGTTCCCGATGGCGATGGCCGGCTCGCCGACTTGCAGCGTCGAAGAGTCGCCCAGTTCCGCGACGGTCGATACTTTGGAGGCGTCGATCTCCAGTACGGCGAGATCGGCAAACATATCGGCACCCAGGATCTTCGCTTCCACCTTGTCGCCGGTTGGGAGCGCGACCTCCAGTTTTTGCGCCTGGTCAATGACGTGGTAGTTGGTGATGATGTGGGCTTTTCCGCCCTTCTTCTCGAAGATGACGCCGGAGCCTTCGCCCTGCTCGACATCTTGGGAATTGCCGTTCACCCAGTTGGTCCGGGTACGGCCGATGTTGATGACGCCGACTACGGCGTTTTCCACTTTTTTCACGGCGTCCACCGTGCCTGTCTCCACCTTCACGGAGACCGGTGTCGCAAACAGACTGGCTGTCGGATTGCTCATGACGTTGGAAGCGCTCGGCTTCACCATATTAATGTAACCGGCGTTGGAGAGAGTCGGCAGCGCGAGTAGGACGACCATTCCCCCAATCACCGCCGAAGTGACAGACGTCATGATCATGCGTCCAACACCTCGCCCACGCCGATCGTTCCGCTCGACGCGAGTCAAATCATCATAAAACCCCATGATTCACACTCTCCTTCCTCTATTACTACTAGGGTTGCAGGTTTGCTGAACTCCTATACTTGCGTTTGTTTTGTCAGTGTGCTGCTCATTCGTTTTTGGGTTGCTTCCTTTTGACATCCTCAGTATACGTCCCGTTTTCGGCAAAAACGCGTGAGAAATATGGAAAGGTTGTGGAATGTAAAAAGGCCCTCGGAATATTTCGCCGAGGGCCCGGATATGATAGATTAAAAGCTTTTTCGAAAGGATTGATAGACGTGAAAGAAGTACAACTGATCGCCAAGCTGGCTGACCTGCAAGAAGTGGGTTACCACAATACGCTCGTCCTGCATTCCGTCATCGAGCTGCTGGTCGCCAAAGGGCTCTTCACCCACGAGGAGCTGCGAACCAAGATGACCGAGCTGGACTCGCAATTGACCTTTCACGTCGAGACATACGCCCGGCTGACCGATGCCGTCAGCAAGCGCCAGGCGCAAATCAAGCCGCTCCTATAGCTCTTCCAGCTTCGTCGGGCGATCCGGGTACGTGTCGCGCAAGTGGACATCGTCCCCGACGACCAGGCCCTTTTCCTCCAGAATGCCTTTCACCGTGAGTCGCGCCAGGTCGATCATGTTGTTTTCCTTGCTCAGGTGGGCCAGGTACACCCGCTCGGCCCCGCCGCTCAAGACGTCGATCAGGGCATCGCCTGCCGCTTCATTGGACAAGTGCCCGACATCGCTCAAAATGCGCCGCTTGATGCTCCACGGGTACTGCGACATGCGCAGCAGCTCCACGTCGTGGTTGGACTCAAATACGTATGCGTCCGCACCGCGGATCGTCTCCTTGATCTTGTCGCTGACATATCCGAGGTCGGTGGCGACGCTGAGCTTTTTCGCGCCATGGTAAAAGCAAAAGCCCATCGGCTCCGCCGCATCGTGGGAAATCCCGAACGATTCAATCCCCAAATCTTCCAGTTCTTGTTTTTCTCCGACGGCAAACAACCGCCGCTGGTCCTCTTTCACGGTCCCGATCTGGCCGTCCAGCTCGGCCCAAGTCTTTTCATTGGCGAAGATCGGCAAGCCATAGCGCCGCGCCATGACCCCGACCCCTTTGATATGGTCGACATGCTCGTGAGTGACGAGGATGGCGCTCAGGTCAGACGGATTGACTCCGATCGACTGCAACGCCGCTTCTGCCTGTTTCCCCGTGATGCCGACATCGATCAGCACGGAGACACGGTCAGTCGCCACATAGATGGCGTTGCCCGTGCTTCCGCTTGCCAGTACACTAAATCTCACCAAACATCCCTCTTCCCGTAACGCACCCATGCGCTGTCTGTCTGTTCGTGCTTTTCGTCCTCACCGCTGCGTCACCATCGGCCGCTCCAGAGCGCCCGTAAACGCATTGACGAAATGCTGCTTGCCGTCGTGAATGACCCGCCAGACCGGAGCCAATGCCTGAATATCCGCATCGTACGAGCCATAATACCCCAGGCTCACGCTCTCGATTCTTTCCCCCGGCTCGATGATCTGCTTGTCCACCAGCGAACGCAGCGCCGTATATCCGGAGATCACTTGCCGGCCGCGCTCCTGCTTGCGGATGTGGAAATACGTCTGCCGGTATCCCAAAATCGAGCCATTTTGCAAATACACCTCGAGGGGCGCGACGAACACCGGCATCTTGTCGTAGACTTGCCAGTACAGCAGGCGCCCCTGATTCGACTGGTACATGTCCGCCGTGTACTGATCCGCGTACAGCAGGCGAGGGCCGATCTGGCGCAAGAGCTCCGCAGGCGTGATCTGCCCGCGAATCTGCAGCGGCGGATCGAGCTTGACCGCCAGCGACATCTTTTCCATGGTCGCCGTCATCCCCGGCATCGCCTGGAGCGACATCGGATTGATCCCCACGTATTCCGCATTCAGGTATGACATTTCTGGCGTCTCCTGCGGCACATCGGTCACCAACGCGATGTTCTGCTGCTTCAAGTACATTTCCATATCCCATCTGTCGCCCTGTGCGACGTCTCGGTCGTTCCAGAAGTTGATCCTCGTGACGTACACCTGATAGCCGAGAAACAGATCGAGGAGCAGAAAGGCCCAGATCAGGATCGTCTTGGTCTTACTCCAATCCATGCACCTTTCCCCCTCCCTGCTTGGCCTCGGCGGAAATGTACAGATCGGCCTGATTTGCCATTTCCACTACCCAGATCGGCATCAGGTCTACATACCCTTCCCCTACTTTGGTTTGGTAGGCCAAGTACACGTCCGTGATGCTATCCGTATTCGCCAGCTTCTTGTCGCGGATCAGCTGATACAGCTCAGGCCCCGACATGACCGTCCACTCTTTGTTGGACAGGTACTTGTCCAGACTCAGGAGCGAACGGCTCAAGGTCACGACTTGCCCGGCCTCTGATGTGATCTGGATCGTATCGAGCGGCTTGTCCCCCTGGCTGATCAGCGGATACGCCCCGATGTACTGGCGAAACGTAATCAGGTCCTTTTCATTGTAGCTCTTTTTCATCCGCTCAAAATGGTAGTCATCCAGCCAGCCCAAATGCTTGTTGATAAAGGTCACGGCTCCCTGGACCTTCTCTTCGTCGGACAGCTCCTGAGCCCGCTGCTGATAGGCCGGATCGGTAAACGTCATCGCCTGCTCCTCCGATCGCAGCTGAATCGAGCGGCTTCCATCCGTAAAGATGACCGCCTTGTCCCGCTCCATGATTTGCCGCACCAGCGACGGATCAAGGAAATACGCTTCGATCAGCCTCTCGTTGCTGACCGTCTCATAGCTGTACCGGTACTGCTGCATCCGCCCCTGATTTTTCGGAAGGTAAAACATGCTCCATACCGGCGTCGCTCCGTCCATGGCGGAATACGCCCGCTCCGGTTTTACGATCTTCATGATTTGCTCGGGCATCTGATTGCCTGTCGCCAGGTACGAATCGCGCAAATCCTTCAAGCTGATCGACGTCCGAGACCGCATCATTTCCCCTTCATCCGCCGACAGGAACAGAGCGTAGACGAGATCCTCATCCTTCTCGTAGTAGAGCCAAAGCCGGTCGATCCCCTTCATCTTCGTATCGTAATCGTCGCGAAACGTCACCAGACGACCTACGACCGATAAAGGAACGCTGCTTCGGAATCGCACCTCGACCCCCATCTTTTCCCGGGCAATTTCCCCCCACTTTTCATTGGAGAGCGTATACGGCGTGAAATCGAGAAAAATCCATTTGGACATTTCCTTTACGATCATGCTGTACGGACCGTCCGTCGATACCGCTTTGGTATGGCGGTCTCCTCCATAATGGAAAACAACCGATTCCGGCGTCACGAGCTGTTCCAGCTGTTTCTCCTGGACAGGCTTGGACTCCGTGTATTGGGCAGGCTCGATAAACTGAAACTTCGGCTGGTTGCTCCACAACATGGCGGTCAAGCAAAAGCTCGCCAGCACCAGCAGGTTGAGCAATACGGTCTTGGCAGGTTCCAGCCACCGCTTCATCCCGCTTTCCCCCCTTGGGCAAATGGAACCCAGAACGTAACGGTCGTCCCCACATTCCACTCGCTGGTGATCTCAATGTCCGCTCCGTGCGCCTGCACCAGTTCGCGGGCGATGGCCAGTCCCAAGCCGGTACCGCCCTGTCCCCGCGAGCGTGCTTTGTCCACCCGGTAAAAGCGCTCGAAGATCCGCTTCAAGTCGCGGCTCGGGATTCCGATGCCCGTATCGGCGATAGAGATCACGACCCGCTTCTGCTGGTGGTTCGCTGTCGCCTGCAAAACGACCTGGCCGCCCTGACGCGAGTACTTGATCGCATTGGACAACAGATTGTCGAGCACCTGATTGATCGCGTCCTGATCGATGAAGACTGGCGGAAGCTGATCGGGCACGTCCAAACTGAGCTGCACGTCCTGCTGCTCCCCGAACATGGAAAAGCGGTCGGCGGCATAGCGCAGCAGCCGATGCAAATCGGCCTCCTTGCAATGCAGCCGCACTCCCTGGGAATCAAAACGGGACAGCTGCAGCAAATCGTTGACCAGCCGGATCATCCGCTCCGTCTCCGACATCGTCACCCGCAAAAAGCGGTTGGACAGCTCCGGCTCTTCCACTGCACCGTCCAGCAGCGCTTCGACGTAGCTCTTGATCGTCGTCAGCGGCGTGCGCAGCTCGTGGGATACGTTGGCCACGAATTCCCGCCGCTGCTGCTCCAGGCGTTGCTGCTCGGTGACGTCTGCCACCACGGCGATGATTCCGCCTTTTTTGCCGCTGTCGTGCTGAAGCGGCGTGAAGGTCACGCGCAATATCACTTCGTCCCGGTTCGGGAGCACCATTTCGATGAACAGCGGGTCCACCTGCTCATGCAACGGCATCTCATCCTCGGGAGGAAGCCGAAGCAAATCGTACAGCGTCCGCCCTTTGGCGAGCACCTCGGCCATCGTCACCTGCAGCATCTCTTCCGCTGCGCGGTTGAACAAGATAATGTTGCCCTTTCGATCGGCTGCAATCACGCCGTCCGTCATGTTGCTCAAGATGCCCGCGAGCTTTTCCCGCTCTTCCTCTTGCTGCAGGATCGCTTCCTGCAAACGCAAGGTCATATGGTTAAAAGCCATCCCCAGCTGGCCGATCTCGTCTCCGCTGTACACGCGCACATGGCGGTTGAAGTCTCCGTCAGCCACCGCTCTGGCCTGGCGAGTCATCTCCTTGACCGGCTTGGTAATCGTCCGGGCGAGCACCACGCCCAGCACTACAGTGATGACCAGGGCGAACATCGTGCCTGTCGCCAGGATCCCGTTCATTTTGCGGATCGTCGTATAGGTGCCCTCCATGGACGCGACCATGTAGACGGCGCCGTACACGATCTGATCTCCTTTGACCGGCAGCACCAGTACTTTCACGCGCGCTCCTGTGCGCGGATCGATCCGCATCGACTCGCTGCGTGTCCCCAGGAGGGCGATGGTCACTTCCGGCTGGGACGTGCGCTGGCCGATCGTGCTTTTATCCTCCGTCGTGCTCACGACCGTCCCCGTCTGGTCGATGACCTGCACGTTGGCTCCGTTGATCTTGACCAGGTTGTTGATCAGATTGTCGATATCCTGCCGATACTGCTCGGGATTCTGCTCCTTCCCGTCTCGGGGCCGCAAATCGCTCTCCAGCAGGCTCGCCAGCAAGCTCGCCTGGCCATTGAGCGCTTCGGAAAAGTTGTTGATGAAATAGCTCTCCACTTCCCGGGCAAAGTACGCTCCAATGAACTGCATCGCCAGCAGGATGAGCAGCATGTAAATGACAACCATTTTCCATTGAATGGTTTTGAACAGCCGCCTCATCCAGGCGTTCCTCCCAGACCCGGGTTACGCAAGGTGTATCCCAGGCCGCGGCGTGTAATGATGTATTTCGGCTGGCTCGGGTCATCCTCGATCTTTTCCCGCAAGCGGCGGATCGTCACATCGACCGTCCGCACATCGCCGAAGTAGTCGAAGCCCCAGACAGACTGGAGCAAATGCTCGCGCGTAAGCACCTGTCCCTGATGGCGGGCCAAATACACGAGCAGCTCAAACTCGCGATGGGTCAAATCGAGCAATTCGCCCATCTTTTCGACCGTATATGAATGAAGGTCGATCTCCAGCTCATGCACACGCAGCAGGTGCTGCTGTTCCTTTTCCTCGTTCTTGGGCTGATGTCTGCGCAGCTGCGCCTTTACCCGCGCTACCAGCTCCCGCGTGCTGAACGGCTTGGTCACGTAATCGTCCGCTCCGAGCTCCAGGCCCAAGACCTTGTCCAGCTCAGAGTCCTTTGCCGTCAGCATGATGATCGGGACATCGTGCGACTGGCGAACCGCTCTGCACACATCCATCCCGTCCCGCCCCGGAAGCATGACATCCAGCAGGATCAAGTCGGGCTTCTCGTTTTGCACCACGACCAGCGCTTCTTCGCCGTCATAGGCGCAAACGACCTGATACCCTTCCTTTTCAAACGTGAACTTCAAAATATCCGCAATCGGTTTTTCATCGTCTACCACCAGGAGTTTTGCCATCCCGCTCCCTCCTTTACTCTATAAGGATTCCACTTACGGAGCTGCTATTCCTCTACAATACACCATGTCCCCCGTGTAAAGAAGCCCTCTGGAAACGACTCCCTTGCCGAAGCTGTTTTTGGCAGGCCAAAACAAAAAGGGAGATCCCGAAACGAGATCCCCCTTTTCTATCTGAGTTCGTTGTGTCTATCGCAAGTAACGCATCGGGTTCTGGAGCTTTCCGTTTACGTGAACCTCGAAGTGCAGGTGGACGCCCGTCGAATCTCCGGTCGAACCTTTGACGCCGATTTTCTTTCCTTGCGATACTACTTCGCCCACTTTTACATTGATGACGCTCATGTGGCCATACAGTGTTTCCATGCCGTTGCCGTGGTCGATGATGACCGCTTTCCCGTAGTCGCCATCCCATCCGGCAAACGTGACGCGCCCATTGTCGGCAGCCATTACGGAGCCGCCGCCGGCGATGTCGATCCCTTTATGCAGACGGCCCCAGCGCTGTCCAAAGCCGCTGCTGATGTATCCGCCAGCTGGCCAGCTCAAACGGCCTGTCCCACGGGAAGGAATCACTTTGGTTCCTCGCTCCACGATCTTGGCGACGGGCTGTGCAATGACATCCTGTTTGACGATCTTTCGGTCCACGACTTGTCCATTTTCCTTGGTCACTTCATACTGGACCAACTTGCTGCCATCCCGGCCTTCCTGGATGACTTTGGTCTCTCCCTTGGGCAGCTTGTCGTTGTTGTTGATCTGCGTAGTATACGCGATCGTTTCCTTTTGGGAGACGTTCTCTTTCACTTGCACGGTGACATACGGACGAATCGCCGTGACGTTGATTTGCTGCCCGAGCTGCAGCAGCGTATTTTCCGTAATGCCAGGGTTGTTGGCATAAATGTCTTTCGTGGTGATGCCGTATTGCTTGGCGATGCACCCGATGCAATCACCTTCGACGACCGTGTGGGTCATTTGCTTGAAAGTGCCTTTTTCCAGCAGCTCCTCGAGCTTGTCCGCCGGCAGCACTTGCGCAGCAGTCACCGAGTCGAGCTCGGTTTGCACGTCTTCCTTGAATGCGACTTCCTTGATCGGGCTGCTCGCTGCAGGGGCCGACAAAGACGCAGCGGCGACAGCCGCTTTTTTCTGTGCCTGAACCGGAACGCCTGAATATTTTTCCTTCACGTGAGCAAGCACTTGGTCAGCCGTCGCTTGATCTGCCGCGTACCCGACCACTTTTCCGTCTACGATCAGCTTGACGGCGTCGACCTTGATGTCGGCGATGTCGGAGAGCGCGCTAAGCGCCGCCTGGTTGTCGAAAGGCGCTTTGAACTTCTGCTCTTCCTTGAACGTGATGTAGTCGGAGAGCGTCAAAGACAATCCGTTCTTCGCCTGTTCTTCTTCCAGCTTGGCCTTCGTCCAGCTGTTGACGACATCGGGGTTGTCCACTACACCGATCTCCTGGCCGTTTACGAACACGTGGTACACGGAGTTGATGTTGCTCGTGTAGTAGTATTGCGCGGATGCTCCTGCCGCTACGGTGAACGCCAGTCCTGCCGCGACTGAAATCGTTTGTTTCTTGTGCGTTTGTATGTATGTACTTGTCCGATCTATGGTACTCTTCGCCATCTGCCTGCAATTCTGAACGATTAGTTTCGACCGTTCCTGCAGCTTGGCCTTCCATTCCGACCATTGCATAACTTGTCCCTCCTGAAAACATAAACAGCTTGCCTTGCTTTCGGTATTTCCGCAATTATTTAAATATACCGACTAGGACATTCAGCCCAATATTTAGTTTCCAGTAATCTGCCAAATTGCCTAAAGAAACCAACTATGTCGACTTTACCACATATATAACGACAACATCAAGTGTAAATTGCTGTCGAATAAAAAAGCTGGCGAAGTGTCATCATATGTACATGCAACTGGAAGTTTTTAGATGGTCAGGAGGGTGATTTATGTGAAAGAACGAAACATTCTGGCAGGTTTTCACACGGAAGAAGACGCATCCAAGGCAGCCGAAGCCCTTCGTTCTGCCGGTTTTTCCATCGTGCAGATCGACAGGATCGGGCAATTCCCCGGAGACGGGAACGAATCGATCATGAATCCGATCTCCGGAGAAATCCCCAGTCTGGGAAGCATGACACTGGCGGCCGACTTCCCCAGCGGACGCGATGCCAGCATTTTGGCTGCAGCCAATCCGGACGCGAGCGGCATGGCCGACCGGGGAGACGACAACCTGAACCGCAATGTGCTGCTGACCGCCGTCGTCCCGGAAGAGAGAGGCGACCAGGCCACCAGCATCATTACTTCTTGCGGCGGGATGGTCTGACTATGAGATAAGCCCCACAAATAATAGCCACCTGTCCCGAAGCGGTAGGGTGGCTCATTGCTTTTGGCTCATTCGATTATCACACCTCGAGCATGGAAGTCACATCTTTGAGCGCCAGCCGGCGAATGGTCGTTTTCTCCGCGTCCCGCTGCTTGTATGTCGTGATGAAGCACAGGTACCCGTTATCGAAATGAGTCATGGTTCCCTTGATGACGACGCCATTGAACATCTTCACCTGTACGTTTTTCCCCAGCAGCTTCATGGCTTTTTGATCAAAACCCATCATCGCGATCACCTCTCCATTTCCTTGCTATGCTCTACCATATGCCCAGATGGTGTCGTTTCGTGTCTGTCCCCGGGAAATAAATTTGTGAAAAACAAAAAAGGCCGTCGAAATTCGACAGCCTTTTCTAGTTCCACGGTACTGCTGCTTATCCGTAAATGCCGCGAACGACAACCGTTTGCTCACGATCCGGACCGACCGAGAAGATCGACATCGGAATACCGGTCAATTGCGTGATGCGCTCGATGTAGTGACGAGCATTTTCCGGCAGATCGTTGAGGTTGCGAACGCCTGTGATGTCTTCGGTCCAGCCTGGCAGCTCTTCGTATACCGGTTCGCACTTAGCCAGCATGTTCAGGTTCGCCGGGAAGGACTCGATAACCTCGCCGTTGTACTTGTAAGCCGTGCAAATGCGCAGCGTTTCGATACCGGTCAGGGTATCCAGCTTGGTGATCGCCAAACCGGTGATGCCGCTGACGCGACGGGCATGGCGGACAACCACGCTGTCAAACCAGCCGACACGGCGCGGACGGCCTGTGGTCGTACCGTATTCAGCACCGACTTCGCGGATTTGATCGCCGACTGCATCGGTCAGCTCCGTCAGGAACGGTCCGTCCCCTACGCGAGTGGTGTATGCTTTTGCCACACCGATGACTTGATTGATTTTGGTCGGACCTACGCCCGAACCGATCGTCACTCCGCCCGCAATCGGATTGGAGGAAGTGACGTATGGATACGTACCTTGGTCGATGTCGAGCAATACGCCCTGTGCGCCTTCGAACAACACGCGGTTGCCGCGGTCGATCGCGTCATTCAGGACCACCGAAGTGTCGGTGACGTACGGACGGATGATCTCAGCCACTGCCAAGTATTCATCCAGCACTTCCTGAAGCTCGAAGCCAGTCGTGTTGTACACTTTTTCCAGCAGCATGTTCTTCTCAGCCAGATTGCGCTCCAGCTTGCGCTTGAACTCTTCCGGATCGAGCAGGTCCGCGATGCGGATCCCGATGCGTGCGGCTTTGTCCATGTAAGCAGGACCGATGCCTTTGCGGGTCGTGCCAATTTTGTTGGCGCCGCGGCTGTCTTCCTCTACGCCGTCCAGTTTGATGTGGTACGGCAGGATCACGTGTGCGCGATCGCTGATTCTCAGGTTGGAAGTGGAGAAACCGAAGCTGTGGATGTACTCCAGTTCTTTCACAAGCGCTCTCGGATCGACAACCATGCCGTTTCCGATGACGCAGATCTTATCTGTATAAAAAATTCCGGATGGAATCAAATGCAGCTTGTATTTGTTACCATCAAAAATAATGGTGTGGCCAGCGTTGTTACCGCCTTGGTAACGAGCCACAACTTCTGCGCTTTCCGCCAGATAGTCTGTAATTTTACCTTTACCTTCATCGCCCCACTGGGTTCCGACGACAACGACTGTTGACATCGAAAAACACCTCCTGATATCATCATGTCCTTTTGGGCCTGAAACAATCTAAGTGTACTAAACCATTTCCTGTATGTCAACGAAAATACGAACATTTGAATTGTGGAAAGATTATACGTTCGGTAATTAATCATACGCTCCAAAAGTCCCTTTTGTCCGGGCACTTTGCACGTACCTTCCTCCTATTTTCCCCTTTTTGTGCAAAAAGAAAAAGCCGAAAGCAAGAAGCTCCGGCTTTGTTTTCGCTGCATTTACCCAGCCTGGTTGCGGAAACGGTTGTCCAGGCTGACGAATTTGTTGAATTCCTTCAAGAACGCCAATTCCACGGTGCCCGTGGGGCCGTTACGCTGTTTGGCGATAATGACTTCGATGACGTTCTTGTTCTCGGTTTCCTTGTCGTAGTAGTCATCCCGGTAAAGGAAAGCGACGATATCCGCGTCCTGCTCGATCGAACCGGACTCACGGATGTCGGACATCATCGGGCGCTTGTCCTGGCGTTGCTCCACACCCCGGCTCAGCTGCGACAGAGCGATGACCGGCACGTTCAACTCACGGGCGATACCTTTGAGCGTACGGGAAATTTCCGATACTTCCTGCTGGCGGTTGTCACCTTTTCCCCGTCCGTGAATCAGCTGCAAGTAATCGATCAAAATCAACCCGAGGCCTTTTTCTGCTTGCAGCCTGCGGCATTTGGCGCGAATGTCCATGACCGTGACCCCTGGCGTATCATCGATGTAGATCGGCGCCTTCGCCAGCGTCCCGATTGCCATCGTGAGCTTTTGCCAGTCGTCTTCCTCCAATGCCCCGGAACGCATCCGGGAAGCATCGAGATTTCCTTCTGCGCAAATCATACGCTGTACGAGCTGAGTGGCCCCCATCTCGAGCGAGAAGATCGCGACTGTCTCGCCCGCCCGTGCCGCGACATTTTGCGCCAGATTCAGGGCAAACGCCGTCTTCCCTACGGAAGGACGGGCAGCGAGAATGATCAAGTCGCTTCTCTGCAGGCCCGCCGTCATCTTGTCCAGATCGATGTACCCGGTCGGTATCCCGGTAATGTCTCCTTGACGCTGGCTCAGGAACTCAATGCGCTCATACGTCTCCATCAGCGCATCACGGATCGGGATAAACCCACCGCTGTTGCGGTTCCGTGCGATCTCCATGATATACTTCTCGGCATCCGCGATGATTTCGGCGACCTCGTCTTCGCGGGAATAGCCGTCATTGGCGATCTTGGTCGCTGTATGGATCAAACGCCTGAGCAGCGATTTTTCTTCTACGATCTTCGCGTAATACTCGATGTTGGCTGCGGTCGGAACGGAACTGGCGATTTCCGTCAGATACGTGACCCCGCCAACCTCGTCCAGCAGCTTGTGGTCCTGGAGCTCCGCCGTCACGGTGACGAGATCGACCGGCTCTCCTTTTTCGTACAGATCCACCATCGTCTGAAAGATACGCTGATGTGCTGACTTGTAAAAATCCTCGGGACGGAGAATCTCAATGGCTGTTGTGAGAGCTTCCTTGGACAGGAACACGGCACCAAGCACCGATTGTTCTGCTTCCTTGTTCTGCGGCGGCACTCGATCCAAAAACAGGTCGCTCACGTCACACCCTCCGTTTGTCCGTCATTATTCTTCCACCACGTGAACTTTGAGCGTTGTCGTGACTTCATTGTGCAGCTTTACTTTGATTTGGGTGACACCCAAAGCGCGAATCGCATCCATTTCGAGCTTGCGCTTGTCTACTTTGATTTTGAATTGCTCTTCCAGCGCTTGAGCGACTTGCTTGCTGGAAATAGCGCCAAACAGTCGGCCGCCTTCACCGGCTTTTCCTTTAATCTTCACCGTCAGCTCTTTCAGCTTTTCGGCCAGCTCCTGGGCTTCCTGCTTTTCTTGCTCTTTGCGTTTTTCTTCGCTGCGCTTCTGCGCGTCCAGCGTCTTCACATTGCTATCTGTCGCTTCCTTCGCCAAACCGCGCGGCAGCAGGAAGTTGCGTACATAACCTTCCGATAGGTCCTTGATTTCGCCTTTTTTGCCTTGGCCTTTTACGTCTTGAAGAAAAATGACTTTCATCATCGTTTCCCCCTTTTTCTATTGGCCTAAATGACCGAATCGATCGCTTCTTTCAAGCGCCGGATTGCTTCTTTCATGGTGATGCCTTCGATCTGGGTCGCTGCCCCGGTCAAGTGACCCCCGCCGCCCAGCAGCTCCATGACGGACTGGACGTTGATGTCACCAAGGGAGCGCGCGCTGATCAGGATAGCGCCGTCTGCGCGCTGCGCAGCCACGAACGATGCCTGAATGCCGGACAGCGTCAACAGCTGTTCCGCAGCCTGCGCTACCTGGACTTGCGTATATTCCTCGGAAGGATCCCCTGTGGCGATCGCCATATTGTCACGGTATGTCTCTGTGTTCATGATGATGCGCGCCCGCTTGACGTACTGGCTCACATCTTCCTTCAGCAGGCGTTGGACTGCCGCCGTATCGGCGCCGTTGCGGCGCAGGAACGACGCGGCTTCAAACGTCCGCGAGCCTGTGCGGAAGGCAAAGCTTTTGGTATCGACGACGATCCCCGCGAGCAGCGCAGTCGCGATCAGGCTGTCGATGTTCAGCCGTTCGCTCTGATACTGCAGCAGCTCCGTCACCAGCTCGGAAGTGGACGAAGCATACGGCTCCAAATACAGCAGGACGGGCTCGATGAATTCCTCGGAGCGGCGATGGTGGTCGATGACGACGACTCGGCTGGTTTCGCCCAGCAGCTTCGGCTCGATGACCAGCGACGGCCGATGCGTATCGACGACGACGAGCAGCGTGCGCCCGGTTACCAGACGAATCGCCTGCTCCGGTGTCACGAACGACTCCGCCAACTCTTCGTTGGCGTATATTTCCCGCATCAGCCGCTCCACGGAATTGTTTCCTTCGTCCATGACGATGTAGGCTGACTTTTTATGCACCTGGACCGCTTTCAGTACCCCGAGTGATGCGCCGATGGAGTCCATATCGGGCTGCTTGTGGCCCATGACGATGACGTGTTCGGCTTCGTGGATCAGGTCGCGCAATGCATGGGCGATGACCCGTGCCCGTACGCGCGTCCGCTTTTCCACGGCATTGGACTTACCGCCGAAAAAGGTGAGCTTGTTTCCGATTTTGACCGCAGCCTGGTCGCCACCGCGCCCAAGAGCGATGTCCAAGCTCGACTGCGCCATCTGTCCCAATTCGATATACGTGCTGGCAGCCGCACCAACCCCGATGCTCAGGGTGATCGGGATCTTGTTGTCCGCCGTCATTTCCCGCACGACATCCAGGATGTCAAAGCGCGTTTCTTCTAATTTATCAAGTGCTTCCCGTTCCATCAGCGCCAAAAATTTGTCAGCCGTGATGCGGCGAAGGTATATGCCATGTTTGGTTGCCCACTCGGTAATGACACCGGCGACGCTCGTGGAAAGCAGCGTCCGGCTTTGGTCATCCATCACTTGACCGATCTCGTCCAGGTTGTCGAGATGGATGATGGCGAGTGCAGCCTTTTCACGATGGTATTTGGCCGTCAGCTCTTTGAAATCCGAGATGTCTGTAAAGTACAGCAGACGCTCTTCAGCCCGTACCAGCACTTCGTATACCCGTTCGTTGTAGGTAAATTCAAGCCGTTTTTGTTCCAGCTTCCCATTCAGCCCTGGAAAAACTTCCTGCAGGTTTTTCCCGATCAACAGCTCGTCCCCGGACATATGTGTCATGAACGGATTGACCCACTCAATGACCTTTTCTTCATTGTATAGAAGAATCCCGATCGGCAGCTCCGAAATGACGCCTTCCCCGGCCTTCTTCACGCGATGCGTGACCGTAGCCAAATACAGGCGCAAATCCCGTTGGAATCCTTTTTCAGCCTGGAGCGCATAAATGACCAGGCCAATCAGGCAGACGATGCCGATCGCCCCGTACATCCAATGGTGCAGGGTCAAAATCCCCAGCAACAGTAAGCTAAAGCTGAGAGCCAGGACCATATGCATCCCGTACCAACGCTTTAACAGGAATTTGGGCATTTCCTCAGCCCCTCTTCACTCTTGTTTCCAGTTTATCACGCAAGCGGATTCCCAAATCAAAGATACCTACTAGACTCAGTATAGTGGTTAGAAAGGGAAAAATAAATAGACAGACAATAAGCACTGGAGTCAATCTCTTCCACCCGTACAAATGCGCGGCGAACAGGCAAAAGCTGAGGCCTTGCAGGGTGAATACCGCATCCAGCATGACTTTTACGTTTAAAACGGCGCTTTCCCAAAACGTGCCCTGCATGCTTGCCCCGAACACCAGCATCGCAATCATGGCGATGAAGTAATAGTAGAGCAAGGAACGCGGGAAGTTCCATTCCCTGATCGGCGGAAGTACCGGCACCGGTCTACGCAGCCGTTTCCCCATCAGGCGCGCCAGCCAATGCACAATCCCGCTTGATATAAAACTGAACATGATCAGACTTACAGGAATGAGCATTTTGCCCATTTGCATCGCCTGATCGTACTGCTCTTTGGGCATGAATGTCGGCCGAAGCGAGGCAGCCTGTTGCATGATCGCATCGAAGTTGGTCTTCATGCCGAAAATCATAAACGCCAGCATGAACAAGAATCCGAGGAAGACCGCAGCTGCTCCCGCGGTAATGCCCGATAAAGCCGTTCCCCTCTTGGTGTAAACGATGCCCATCACCGCTCCCCAAATGGCAAAGCCGAGAGCAACAAAAGCAGTGATCGGTCCCGTAATGATCCAGCCCAAAAACGTAAACGCCAGGGAAATCCACACCAGATTCGGTATGGTTCTGCTCATACCCAGGAACAAAAACGGCAGTGGAACCAAAATACCGACTAACGCTCCCAGCACCGTGTATGTACTGAGAAACAACAGCACCAGAGCGATACCCAGCATCAAGGCATTTTCGGCCAATTGCTTGGTTTTCGAAGGCATGTCAGCACCTCATTTGTACGAGTACAAAAAGATATGGAAAAAAGAGGGCCACGCAATTGTGTCCCCCTTTTTATCGCTTGTGGAAATTATTCAGCCGTGTAAGGCAGAAGTGCCACTTGACGTGCGCGTTTGATTGCGATCGTCAGTGCGCGTTGGTACTTAGCGGAAGTACCGGTCACACGACGAGGCAGGATTTTACCGCGCTCGCTGATGAACTTTTTGAGCAAATCAACATCTTTATAGTCGATGTGTTTGATTTTGTTCACTTTAAAGAAGCAAACTTTACGACGCTTGTTAGGACGTCCTTTGCGTGCCATGATAGTCCCTCCTTCTTAAGGAATGTGAAAGTTATATGATTTGTTTAGAACGGCAAGTCATCATCCGAAATGTTGATCGGCTTGCCTGCGCTAGCGAAGGGATCACCAAACGGGTCGTAGTCGTTTCTCTGCCCGCCGGACGGCTTGCTGCCGCCGCCGAAGCCTGGACCCGGATCAAAACCTGCGTTGTCTCCGTTGTCATTGCTTCGACCGCCCAGGAACTGGACGTTTTCCGCAACAACCTCCGTCACGTACACTCTTTTTCCTTCTTTATTATCGTAGGAGCGCGTTTGCAGGCGTCCTTCGATGGCGGCTTGTCTGCCTTTGCGCAAATAGCTGGCGCACAGGTCAGCCAATTTTTGCCACGCGACGATATTGATGAAGTCGGCTTCTCTTTCGCCCGCCTGGTTGGTGCGAGGACGATTGATCGCCACAGTAAAAGTAGCAACGGCAACGCCATTCGATGACAATAGGTAAAACTTTGGCATGTGCGCCTCCGTCTTTTCCCCTGTCCCAAACCGTACGTGCAAGTTTCCCTGCATACGGCTTTCCATCGAACTGACCCCGACTTATTTAAGGTCGAGAAGGATTAACATGGCAATCAACCCTCAACTAACCACTTTAGCTTTACCTTTTAGTTTCTCCCTATACTTAGATAGCTTCTTCGCCATTTTCGGATTATCAACTTCCGAGGTTCCATGAATCAATTCATGGCATCCGTCATGGACGCTAGCGAGATTGGCTACTTTATTAATTTCGTGCAATGGTAATGTTGGGTCAATGTGATGGCAGTGATAGTCGTTCGGTAAAATATCGAGCTCACATATTTTACATTTCCCTTTATCCCGATTCCAAGCGTACTCTCGATTCATGTAGTATTCAAAGTTGTACTTTCTGAGGTTATGATTTGAAGAACGTGAGTTCTTCTTAGCTAACCTAAAGCTGTTAGGATTGTAGAGCGGAGGTCTATCCAATGGGTTCTTCTTCTTGGACAACTGAGCGTATAAACTCCTGCCTTCCTCTGTATACGGAGTCATGGCTTGGTTGAAGTTTACTGCACGATCTGAGCCAGTCATGAAGAACTTGGTGATTCCCACCCATTTCCCTTCAACTTCGACAGCGTGACATTTGGTTGTGTAACCGGCGTGTCTAGCTGGTCTGTTAGAAAGTTCCTTTGCCGTTTTCACATGGTCGAGGTTCTTACCGCCGTTCTGGTTGTAATACATCGACTTCCATGTGTAGTGACAGGCTTTGAATACTTTGTTGTCAAGGCTTGAGAAAACCTTACTGCAAATCGACTTGTTGTAGTAGAGCGATAAACCGACTATCATCGAGTTTACCTCTTCGATTACGACAGCCTTTTGATATTCGCAGACGGTAGTTTTCAGGCTCTTGATTTTGTCGAGGACTTCCCTGAACTTTTCGTTCAGCTTCTTGGTATTCGGGTAAACCTTGCAGGTTAGTGGGCGTTTTCTTACTTTACCCGTTCTACCTGTAAAGGTTCTTGGCTTTTCGACTTTCAGCCAAAACCCTAGGAATGACATTGCTTTCTCAGTAAGGTCAGTAATGACTGTTTTATCAGGAGAAAGTTGCAGTTTCAGCTTAGCCTCAAAGTATTTATTGAGTGCTTTTAACCGTCTTTCAGCTTCTTCTCTGGATTTGGTCAAGATAACCCAGTCGTCAGCGTATCTCACGAGAAATACAGGTTCGATTCCCTTTTGCCTCATTGCACGTCTGGCGTTCTTTTCGTTGGAATACTGTTCTAGTTGGTAAGGATTTTCGTACCAGCTTGATACAATCCAGTCAAAGTCGTTCAGATATACGTTTGCAAGCAGGGGGCTGATAATCCCACCTTGCGGTGATCCTAGAGTGGATTCTTCAAACACGCCTTCGTTCATTATTCCTGCTTTAAGCATTTTCATGACGAGTGCCAGCACCCTCTTATCAATTACACCCATTTTACTGAGTTTGTTGATGAGGAGTGAGTGGTCGATGTTGTCGAAGTAGCCTTTAATGTCTCCTTCGATTGCGAATCTAAACTCACCAATATTGATGAGACTTGCTATCCTTGCTATGGCGTGATGAGTTGACCGATATGGTCTAAAGCCGTAGCTGTGTGGATAGAATTTCGCTTCGAGGATGGGTTCTAGGACTATCCTGGCGCATTCCTGAATGATTCTGTCCTGCATCGTCGGTATTCCCAACGGTCTCATTTTGTCGGAGTTCCCTTTAGGAATGAGTTTTCTCCTAACTGGTTGGGGGTTGTAGCTTTCGAAGCATGTTTTAATGGTTCGAAGCAACTTTTCCCTCGGCATCTGAAGATAGTCTCTAATGACTTTCTTGTCGATACCTGCCGTCATACTGCCCTTGTTGGACTTAATGTTGTGTATAGCAGTTATGATGGTTTGTTCGTTAGTAATTAACTCATATAATCCAGTGAAGGACTTTCCGTCTTGAGACTGCCTGTATAGGGTGTCGAGTACTGATTTTAGTTCAGTCTCCGACTCGACTTGAGCATTAACCCTCATCTTCTCAGTCCTTCCTATATGTAATAGGAAGAAACTATCCAAGCAGAGATGAGTTAGCGATAGACTTTCGGACTGTACAATCCTCCAGCGTTAACTCAAGTCAAGGTTCTTTTAGTGGCAGTTATCAATCCGACTGCCCCCCTTCGCCATGTAAACGGCTTTCCCGTTCTCGGACTACTACGGGGGCTCTGACTTCCCACAAAACCTCAACGGACTGACATCCTCCGTTAAGTGGGATCTCCCACGTTCCCTGCTTCCTATCCCTATGTTTACTGACTTTTAGGTGCGTACCCTACCCCGGGGAACCTAGACGTGTTTTGAATCCCAGTTGTTCCACGTCTTTACGGATTATTTCAAATCCGCAGTTGTAATACCAACACACAAGATATTACAACGTATCCCATTGCCCCTTTCGGGTGAACTTGCGTTACGAGGCTGCATACGTTCGGATTAACTTCCTCACCATGAGTCGGCTTTTAAGGAGGCCCGCATCACTTTCGCCATATCCTTTCGGACTTAGGTTACTTGGATTACGACTTTACCTAGCTCTCAGACAGCTATTGGTGTCAGCCAATGTCCGCCTGTAGGAGTCTTAGCCCTCATGCCAAGCGTAACTTGTGGATTCGGCATGGCTTCCGCGTTTCACGGAAGATTTCAGAAACAGAGTTCTTGACTTTGACGTGCGAGTATTAGGGTGCACCTAGATACCGTCAAAGTCCGTCGCTTTTCCCTACAGTTGTAGGTTAGGCGAAACGTGGCGCACGCGTATAGCGAAGTTCAGGATCTTTGGTCAGGTTGCCGATGAGAATGACTTTATTCACCTTGGTTCCCCCTCTTGCCGCGACGGTGATTACTTCTCATCACGAACGAACATGAAGCGGATGACGTCGTCGTTGATTTTCATCAGACGCTCTGCTTCCGCAACAGCATCAGCGTTCGCTTTGAAGTTCATCAAAACATAGTAACCTTCACGGAACTTATTGATTTCATAAGCAAGACGACGCTTGCCCATTTCTTGAAGTTTGGAAATTTCGCCGCCGTAGTTGGTTACGATCTCGCTGTAACGAGCTACATTGGATTTCACTTTCTCTTCTTCAAGGTCTGGACGCAATACATACATAACTTCGTATTGACGCATACCTTTTCACCTCCTTATGGACTTTAGCGGCCCGCACGCGGGCAAGGAGCGAGTGCTGAAACGAAACGCATTAGACATGCACTCCATAAATACTCGCATTATCGTATTATACCAAAGCGAATCTTGCGTGGCAAGGCTCAAGTCTAGACATTGAACCGGAAATGCATGACATCTCCATCCGCCACTACGTACTCTTTTCCTTCCAATCGGTACTTGCCGCGCTCGCGTGCTGCTGCTACCGATCCAGCTTCTACCAGGTCGTCGTACGCGATGACTTCGGCGCGAATGAAGCCGCGCTCGAAATCGGTATGGATGACCCCTGCCGCTCCCGGCGCTTTCGTGCCGCGGCGGATCGTCCACGCTCGGACTTCCTGCACGCCTGCCGTAAAGTAAGTGACCAGGCCCAAGAGCTCATACGCTGCGCGAATCAAACGGTCCAAACCGGATTCCTCAAGGCCCAGCTCCTGCAGGAACATTTCCTTGTCCTCGCCTTCCAGCTCTGCGATCTCGGCTTCGACCTTCGCGCTGATAACGACTACGTGCGCTCCCTCGCTTGCTGCATGCTCGCGTACGGCTTGCACGTGCGGGTTGGTGTCAGCGGTCTGAATGCCGTCTTCGGCCACATTGCACACGTACAGCATCGGCTTGATGGTCAAAAGGTGCAAGTCGCGAATCCATTTGCGCTCCTCGTCATCCAGTTCCACGCTGCGCGCAGCATTCCCTTCTTCAAAGGCGGCCTTGAGCTTCTCCAGCACATCCAGCTCTTGCTTGGCTTCCTTGTCGCCCGCTTTTACCTTGCGGCCGATGCGGTCGATACGGCGCTCGACAGAATCGAGGTCGGCAAAGATCAGTTCGAGATTGATCGTCTCGATATCGGAGAGCGGATCGACACGGCCGGCGACGTGTGTAATGTTTTCATCTTCAAAGCAGCGGACGACGTGCGCAATCGCGTCCACCTCGCGAATATGGCCCAGGAACTGGTTGCCCAAACCCTCGCCCTTGCTCGCGCCTTTTACCAGGCCGGCAATGTCCACGAATTCGAATGCAGTCGGCACTACTTTGTTTGGAACTACGATCTCGGTCAATTTGGCCAGACGAGGATCTGGTACCTCGACGATGCCGACGTTCGGATCAATCGTACAGAACGGGTAGTTAGCCGATTCCGCTCCGGCTTGGGTAATGGCGTTGAACAAGGTCGACTTGCCTACGTTGGGAAGACCTACAATCCCGCAAGATGCACCCATCTATATACACTCCTTATCATCATCCTGACATCCTTTTAAGTATATAGATTTGGATATAAGAATACAATTGCATCCTTGTGGCAACTGTTCCTGGACGGACCGAACCGAAAGGCAATGGCATGCTGACACTTGCAGCTTACCCGGATCTGGTGGGACAAAAAAAGAAATGCTAGACTGGATGGCAGGAATACTGGACTTTCGGACTACATGAAAACGAGGTGTTTTTCTTGAATTTGCTCTTGTTCGGAGCCACAGGCCGCGTGGGCAGCCACATTTTGAAGCAGGCGCTCGCGGACGGACATCGCGTGACGGTATTGGTTCGCTCGCCGGACAAGCTGTCTCCCCCAGCAGGAGACCAACTGCGGGTCATCGCCGGCAATGTCCTAAAGCCCGCCGATGTACAGCGCGCGATGAAAGACGCCGATACAGTCATCAGCACACTCAGCACGGACGGGTCCACGGTCTTGTCCGAAGGGATCCCGCACATCATCCGCGCCATGGAGCAGGAAGGCGTTACCCGCATCATCACTGTCGGGACGGCCGGCATCCTGCAAAGCAGAACATCCCCGGAATTGCTCCGCTACCAGTCCAGCGAGTCTAAGCGAAAATTGACCCGCGCTGCGGAAGAGCACCACAAAGCCTATTTGCTCCTGGAGAAGTCCGGCCTCGATTGGACGATCGTTTGCCCGACCTATTTGCCGGATGGCGACCGGATCGGTTCGTACCGGGTCGAAGCCGACTTTTTGCCCGAAGGCGGCGCGGAAATATCGGTTCCCGATACGGCAGACTTTACTTACAGCCTGGCCGGCAGCCGCGACTACATTCGCTCCCGTGTCGGCATCGCCTATTGACCCTCCGCTTTCGAAACGTTAGAAAACCCGGCTACGCCAAGCCCTTTGGCGGAGCCGCGGCTGCCCTTATACTGGATAGGAATTTTATAAATTCCTATCTGTACGAAGAAAAGGCTCCCTCTCGACGGAAAGGGAGCCCTTCTTTTTTGCCTGATGTCAGGCAGCTTACTTCTCGTTGACCAGCTTCTCCAATTCGGTTAGCGTCTCTTCGAAAATTTCCATGGCCTGTTCGATCGGCTTGGAGGTCGACATATCTACTCCGGCCGCTTTCAGCACTTCGATCGGCGGTGCAGAGCTGCCAGCCTCGAGGAAGTTGGTGCGGATGCGGTCCACAGCCGGCTTCCCTTCATCCAGGATTTGTTTCGCCAGAGCCTGGGACGCGGCAAAGCTCGTCGAGTATTGGTAGACATAGTACTTGTAGTTGAAGAAATGGGAAACGCGAGCCCACTCCATCGCGATCTCATCGTCAGAGACCATGTCTTTCCCGTAGTACTTCTTGTTGATATCAAGGTAAATCTTTTTGATGGCCTCCGCGTTCAGCGACTCTCCCGCCTGCTCCTTTTCGTGAATGGCTTTTTCAAATTCGGCAAACTGGGTTTGGCGGAACAGCGTCGACCGGAAGTTTTCCAGGTAGTGATTGAGCAGGTACATCTTTTCCTCTTTGGTCTTCGCCTTCGCATACATGCTCTTGAACAGCAGCGTCTCATTCATCGTAGACGCCACTTCAGCCGTGAAGGTCGGGTAATTCGACGAGACGTACGGCTGCGTTTTGTTGGTGTAGTACGACTGCATGGCGTGTCCCATCTCATGCGCAATCGTAAAGACGTCGTCCAGCGTCCCCTGGTGGTTCAGCAATACGTACGGATGTGTATCGTAGGCTCCCCACTGATAGGCGCCCGTCCGCTTGTCATCGGTCGAATAAACGTCTACCCATCCGCTCTCCAGACCATCCGCCAGCACTTTGACATAGTCGTCTCCCATCGCTTGCAGCCCATCGACGACCATCTTTTTGCCATCCTCAAACGAGATGTATTTGTCATCGGACGGCACGATCGGGACGTAAATGTCGTACATGTGCAGCTCGTTGACCCCGAGCATTTTCTTCTTCAGGGCGATGTAGCGATGCAGCAGCGGCAGGTTGTCATTGACCGTATCAATCAGCTCGTCGTACACCTTGGTCGGGATGTTGTTCGGATTCAGGCTGGCTTCCAGCGCAGACTGGTAGTGGCGTGCGTCCGCGTAGTAGTTGTCGCCCTTCACTTTCGCCGCCAAAGTCTGGGCAAAGCTGTCCTGAAAATCGATCAATGCGCTGTAATAGGCTTTAAACGCATCTCTGCGGACACGTTGATCCTTGCTTTCCAGGAGCGAAACGAAGTTGGCCCGGGTGATCTGGATCTCTTTCCCGCTTGCATCCTTGATTTTCGGGAACTTCACATCCTTGGACAGCATGCTGTAAATATTCGTTGGCGAATTTCCGAGCGGGGCCGACTTGGCCAGCAGCTCCTCCATTTCCTTTGATAGAGAATGCGGCTTCGTACGCAGCATATCCTCGAGGAACAGCTTGTAGGGAGCCAGGTTCTTGTCCGCCAGCAAGTTCTTCATCTTGGCGTCGGGAATTGCCACAATTTCCGGTTGGACCCACGCCGATTTTTCCGAGACCAGCGTGTACATTTTTTCGGCCCGGTCCGCGAGCTTTTGCAGCTCCGAATTAGCCGAGTTGACATCGAGTGACATGTTGGCGTACACATACGCCTTGTCGTTTAGACGCATCAAGCTCATGTAGTCTTCCAGTGCCTTCAGCATCGTGGAAGCAGAAGTGCCCAGCTTTCCTTGATACTGGGTGAAAGCTTTGGCCATTTCTTCGACCTTGGCGACATCTTTTTCCCAAGCCTGGACAGTCGGATAAATATCATCCAGCTTCCATTTGTACTGATCCGGAATCTCCGCGCGCGACTGATAAACAGGAGCTTTTTCCGCAGCCATCGCAACTGCAGGCGAACTGTACGGGATAAAAGGTCCTGTTACGGTAGCCAACGCAATAGCCAATGCCGTGACTGATGCAAATGCTCGCTTTTTCAAATCTCAATCGCCCCTTTGCTTTCTCTCTCTTATTCTTTTCCAAAATCTAGTTACTGTAATTATCTTTTTTCGCCCAAATATCCTTCTTGATTAGTAGAAATATTTTAAATATTTATTAACAACAGTCTATTTATCCAGAGAAAATTCAGTTTTGTGGATAATTCTGTGGATAACTGTCGCTTTTTCGTTGGTTTTGACCGATTTGGTTCCCGCTGTTCTGGTTCTCCACAAGAGAGTTGTCCACATTTTCTGTGGATAGCGTGTGCATAACTTATTTTTCCTCCACACCCGTGACAAACGCCCATACCTCTTCTCCGCTTTTGACATAGCATGTGTATTGAAACTAGGGTAGGAGGTGTTAGCAAGTGGGTATCTTTAACGGTTTCGATGACTTCGCGCTGATCTTGGTTCTCTTCATCCTTCTCGTGATCGTTGGTTGTGACTGCAACTAATACTCCCGCTGCGATCCAGCCTATCTAAACGGAAAGCCTGTTTCCAACAAGCATTCCTTGCTTTCCGCACAAAAATCCGTGAACTTTGGCGATTGCGCCCTCGCTTCGCCATGAATTGTCATAGCGCATCACTCGATCCTTCCGGGAGAACACGTCACGATTGTAAAAATCAGAAACTCAGCCGAAGGTATAGTCCTCAGGAGCGGAGATCTGGTGGCAGAACGTCACTACTCGCTCCGGAATTAGAAAACCTGGCTACGCCATGCCTTTTGGCGGAGCTGCGGTTGCCCTTATACTGGATAGGAATTTTATAAATTCCTATCTGTATGAAAAAAGGATGCAGCCCTATGCAGGCTCATCCTTTTTGTTTGCTCCAGACGGATTCTTCGTGTTCCCGCGGCTCGAGCTATTTCGCCCCCGTCGTAAAAGTGGAACGCTGCGCCGGGTTTGGATTCCCTGCCGTATCGCGCAAAAGACCTGGCAAAACCTCGATCTGATACGTTTTGTACGGCAGCCATTTCCCTTTCGGCTTTACCGTCAGCATCCGTTTGCTCTTGTTCCACGTAATGGTATGAGCGATGCTGGCGCCTGCTTCGTCGGTCAGTCGGACAAGCGGCCCAGCCGTCTTGCTCGACAGCGTCCCGCCGCTCGACAGCAACACTTCCTCCGAAAATTGGAGTGTCACTTTATCTTGAAGCTTGACTTGTTTTGCCCCGTGCCCCGGAAGAATCGTGGCCAATGGCGCAATTTTATCCACAGGCTTTTTTGTGGAAAACACACTTGTCACTTCGGGATTGACTTGTCCACGCTCGTTCTTCAGCTTTTTCGCCGGCAACGTCACTTTGAAGGTCTGACCGGCTTCCAAATTTCCTACCGGGTCGATCGTGACCGTTCGGCTCGCCTTGTTCCAACTGACCGTGAACGGCACACGCTTTTTCTTGCTGTCCGTCAACTGAATCATGGATGTCCAAGACGAATTGGCAGGCTCCTTGTTGTTCATCAAGCGAACGGGCCCAGAAAACGAAAGCGTCACGAGCGTATCCGGAGCAACCTCCCCCGCTTTGTCGGCCGGCGACAGCTTGATTCCCCATGCGGATCCCTCCGCTGCCATCGTCGGCCTTGCCATAAACACCAGCAATACTACCATACCGAGTGCTTGCAGCCAGCTGTTTGTCCGTCTCTTCATCGAATCCCCCCATCTGAACGGCAGGAAGCTGTTCCCACATCGAACAGCCTCCTCTCACCGTTTATGGGCATTGTAAAAAAAGACAATGGGGGGTTTCAAAAATATTCTTTCTTATTCCTGCTCTTCCCCATGGCTCAGGATCTTTTTCAGCTTTCGTTCAAACTCCAGACGCGGGAGCATCACGCTATGGTCGCATCCGGTGCATTTGATCCGTATGTCCATCCCCATGCGGATCACCTTCCAGGCGTTTGTCCCGCACGGATGCGGCTTTTTCATTTGAACGACATCCCCCAACCCAAACTGTTTCCGTTCCATTCTGGTTTTCTCCTTTCTCTACGCTTGCCCTTGCATTTGTCCCTGGCCTTTTCCCTGCATGGCGACAATTTTCGGGTACGGAATTTGAATGCCTCGTTTCGTAAACTCCGTCCGGATCATCGCCCGCAGATTCCGATTCACGCCGTGATGTGTATTTGGCCTGCACTCTGCTGTTACCCTCATCGTCACTTCCGACGGACCCAATGCCTGCACACCGAGGATCTGCGGCTCAGCCACGATGTCTGTCAGCTCGCTTTGGGCCATCCGCAGCACTTCCCGAAGCACGTCCTCTACCTGCTTCAGATCCTCCTCATAGGCTACGGAAACATCTACAACCGCCAGCGTATTTTGCAAAGAGAAGTTGGTCACCTGCGTAATCGTACCATTGGGAAAAATGTGTACCTCTCCCGTCCAACTGCGGATGCGCGTGATCCGCAGGCCAATTTCCTGAACCGTACCGGTCATGTTGTTGATCGTCACAAAGTCGCCGACAGCGAACTGATCCTCGAATATGATGAAAAATCCGGTAATCACATCGCGCACCAGGCTCTGCGCTCCAAAGCCGACTGCCAGACCCAGCACCCCCGCGCTGACCAGGACCGGTTTCAAGTCGATCCCCAGCTGCTGCAGCACCATGAGAATCGCCAGGAAATACAGCGTGTACCGAACGACGTTGTTGACCAGCACACGCATCGTATCGACGCGGCGCTGATCCATCTGCAGCTTGCTCCCTCTCCGGTGCTGAAATACTTGGGTGACCCCTGCCTGGACTACTGATACCACAATTCGCGAAACTACGATGATCGCGATAATTTTTAACGCAATCACTCCGATATTCATCCACATGTCGGCGTTCGTTACGTCATTGTAAATTTGTTCATAAAGTGATGAAAAAAAGCCTCCGTCTTTCATTCTTCCTGCTCCTTTCTGTTCCCTTTCTCGTCGATTTCCGCATAGCAGTCGGAAAATCGGCGAAAATAGCCGCGAATCATCACTTGCTGTTCGTCCATGATCGTCTTGGCCTGTGAATAATCAGGCAGTGGAAACTCGATGGAAAGGGCACAGCCTGCCGTTATTTCTTTCGGAGTCGGGCGCGTATCAATCTCTATATCCGCATACTCCAGCAGCATTTCCGCACGCAAAGCTTGCTGGGTGGAATCAAATGCGATCAGTACCGTCTCTCCTCCCATTTTTCTCCCTCCTGCATCCTTCTGTGGATGGTTCCATACAAGCTTCTCTTATTGTACCTGTTCACTTATTCTCTTGCCAGCTTCGCAGATTTTTCAAAACCTACGTAACCTTCCCATTAGCTGGTATAAAAATGACGTTTCGGTACTATACTGTGAATACTCTTCAAATCTTTTGATTGATGATCGCGAGAGTGGGGGTAGCCATGAATACATTTGACAATCGCAAGGATAGTTTCTTGCCACCGTTTAAAGTGGAATATCGCAGTGAAAATGCAGATGAACACCTGGCTCTTCACCTTGCTCATCGCTTTCGCCTAAAGCCGTTTGAAGACGAAATCGTTCTGGTGTGCATTGGGACAGACCGTTCAACCGGCGATGCCCTGGGCCCTCTGGTGGGCAGCAAGCTGCAGGCTCATACCTCCCGAATGCTTCAAGTGTACGGGACTTTGGACGATCCTGTCCATGCCATGAACCTGAAGGAAAAGCTGGAATTCATCCAGACCCGCCATCCCAAGTCTACGGTCATCGCCGTCGACGCCTGTTTGGGCCAGTTCAGCCATGTGGGCAATATCAATGTGATCAACGGGCCGCTAAAGCCGGGAGCCGGCGTGAAAAAAGAGCTTCCGCCCGTCGGTACCTTTCACATCACCGGCATTGTCAACGTCGGCGGCTTCATGGAGTACTTTGTGCTCCAAAATACTCGTCTGGCCGTCGTCATGCGCATGGCGGAGATCATCGCTTCCGGATTGTCGAAAGCCGTTTCGTTAGCCTCAGAGGAAAGCCGTCTGGGCAGTGTTTGAACTTATCTGCCCAGGTACGTGCCAACTCCTCGTTCCTATAGGTGAAAAGACTTGCTCTCCTCCCCCTCTGGGAGAACAAGTCTCTTTTTTTGTTCTTTGAAGATAACCACTCTGTTGATTGGCCTCCCTACCGAAGATCCAGGCACAACCGATACAGCTGCGGTTCAGCAGCCAGCCTTTCCTACGCACTACGCAGTACCAACCCGACTTACGCTGCACGTACGCTGCTTCCAAGCCCGAGACCGGGTCGGCTGCTCTTGTACCTGGATTGGTTCGTTACCTGGCCGACTTGTTTGTCAAAGGCTGCCTCGATCAGTTCAGCCTCGATTTGTCTCCCAAAAACGACAACAAATCGATCAGCCTTTCCCGTTTTTCCGACATCATTCGCTCGAACCTCGACACGTATTGTCCCGAAAAAATGCAAATAGTGCTCCTGCGAAATTTGTTTTCTCCTCTTTCTGGCGAATGGCTCGTCACACACTCTCTTTCTTCGTTTGCGATCGTGATGGACCGCTTTCTGTACAATTCTATCCTTTCACGACAACCACGCGATTTTCATCCTCTTTTTCTATCAGCTAAATAGGTGCTCTTTTCGCTTCCCCTTCCCGGATGTCTTCTTTTCCTGAAAAACGGCTCTTTGGCCCCTTACAATCCGCTTCTGCCTGCCCAATGTCTTTTTACCTATGCGATTCCTGTCGGCAATTGCCAGCCTGTTTATTCGAGCCGCACCCCCCGCCAATTTTGGTCGTGCAGCTCTTTCCACGACTAGCAGCCTTTTCTGGCAAAACCTTTTCTGGCACAATCTTTTTCACCTGCAACAATTTATCCAACGCTTCCTCTGTTCTGCCTGTACCCCTTGCTCCTTCGCTTCTCTGGCCCACGAATGATCTGTCGTTCTGCCGACTCTGTTGTCCATGAAACAATCAGTTGATCCTTTGCTTACGTACCTCGCTGCGTTAAGAGCCTGCTATCCCCATGCCGATTTTATCGCTTCCTCACTGCCGTTCCAACCGTTGACGTTTTGCCTACTGCCAGCAGCACGCAGCACATCCCTGATGCCTTGACGTTTTGCTTATTACTAGCTGCAGCTCCAGACGTTTTGCTTACTACCACAGAACGCCTCTCATTCTCCGACATTTTGCTTACTACAGGCAACACTCCTCTCAGCCCCTGGCGAAATCTTGTTTCGATGCCTTCCCTCAAGCCGGGCTTTTCCTTTCCTACCGCGATTGCCAAGCACATACCGAGCTCCCTCATCATAAAAAAGACTCTTCCCCTAGGAAGAGTCTCGACGTTCCTTATGAAAACAGCTTGCCCAGCCACTCGGTGACGGGAACGCCCAAAGCAGCGATCACCAGAGCAGGCAGCATGTTGGCTACATTGATCTTTTTGAGCTCCAGAACATTGATTCCGATCGCAATAATCATCAGGCCACCGACTGCCGTTACCTCCACCAGGATCGCGTCAAGCATGCTTTGGCTGACCACATTGTAAATTTGTGTGGACAGCAAAGCAATTAGCCCTTGGTACAGAAACACGGGAATTGCTGAAAACAGCACGCCGATCCCCAACGTGGAAGAAAAGATAATGGCGGAAAAGCCGTCCAATAAAGCCTTGGTGAACAAAATATCGTGGTTGTTGCGAAGCCCGCTATCCATGGATCCCAAGACACCCATGGCACCAATGCAGTAGACCAGCGTCGTCGTGACAAATCCGGTAGCAATGCCGCCCTGTTTGCTGCCTCCCACTTTTTTCTCCAGCCATTGACCGAGGCGATTCAGCCCTTTCTCGATCCCGATCACTTCCCCGATGATTGAGCCCACTACGATACTGATGATCACCAGCAAAAAGTTGTCGGACCCCAAGCCCATTTTGATCCCCAGGAGGATGACAGCCAGTCCGATTCCTTGCATGACGGTTTTGCGAACCGATTCGGGAATCCGGCTCAGCAGTCTGCCCAGCAAGGCTCCTGCGATGATGGCTAGCGCATTAACCAGGGTGCCCAGCAAAATCATGTGTAAGTTTCCTCCTACGACTCCTTACTCAAATGCAGCAGCGATCTCCTGTACTGCTTGAATAAGCGTTTCTACGTCCGCCTCCGTATTGAAAATACCGTAGCTGACCCGCACGGCTCCTCGCGCTTCCGTACCTGCGGTTTGATGGCCGAGCGGTGTGCAGTGATATCCCGACCGAGTAGCAATTCCGTACTGTTGATCAAGAATAAAGGAAACCTCCGATGCGTCAACCCCAGCGATGTTGAACGAAACCACTCCGACCCGCTCAATGTCCACCCCTGGTCCATACACCTCTACCCCAGAAATTTTTTCAAGGGCGGTGATTGTCCTTTTGACCAGCTCCCACTCGTGTCGACGGATGTTGTCCACGCCCTTTTCCATGACGTACGTGACTCCCGCCAGCAAGCCCGCCAATCCAACCGTGTTGGCAGTCCCACTCTCGTACCGATCCGGCCTGGTCGTTGGCTGGTCTACCGCTTCCGATTGACTTCCCGTCCCACCGTGAATCAACGGTACGAGATCAATATCGTCCCGTACATATAGGGCGCCCGTTCCCTGCGGTCCGTACAATCCCTTGTGACCAGGGAAAGCGAGCATGTCGATGTTCATTTCTTCCACGTGGATCGGCAATACCCCTGCCGACTGAGAGGCATCGACCAAAAACGCGATCCCGTGCTGCTTGGCCATAGCTCCCAAGTCGGCAACAGGCAAGATGACCCCTGTCAAATTAGAAGCATGGCTTACGACCAAAAGACGTGTATTCGGCTTGATTGCCTTCTCGAAATCTTCCAAATCAAACAGATGATTCTCTCTTGGTCCGACGTACGTCACATCAACACCGCTCGTTCTGTGCATGTACTCCAGAGGACGTCTCACGGAATTGTGCTCGATGGACGAGGAAATGACGTGATCGCCCGGTTTCAGGAATCCTTTGATCGCCTGATTCAGAGCCTGTGTGGCATTCATATAAAAAAAGAGGTTATTCGGGTTTTGAATCCCAAACAACCGCGATAATTGCACTCGTGCACGAAACACGGTTTTGCTCGCTTTCATCGCCAAAGCATGTCCGCCTCTACCCGGATTGGCTGCAAAATCATCGATGACTTCTGCCATCATTTCCTTTACGTTCGGCGGCTTTGGCCAGGTGGAAGCTGCGTTATCCAAATAGATGATCGCCATAACTACCTCCTGTGATTACGATTCCGGTTGCAATAGATCAATAATTCGTTGCAGATCTTCCGGCGAATAAAAATCGATCTCGATTTTTCCGCGTTTGACGCCTTTCTTGATCTTCACCGCTGTTCCAAATCGGCTGCGCAACCGTTCTTCTATCTCTATCAGCACCGGCTCATGTTTTGCCTGCTTTTTCTTCTTTGTTTCACGTGAAACATTCAGTTGTTTTACCATTTCTTCCAGCTGGCGAACACTCAAAGCCTTTTCCACAACATCTTTCGCCAATTGGAGCTGTACCTGCTCCTGATTCACCGTCAACAACGCGCGGGCGTGCCCCATGGAAAGCTCCGCTTGCGACACCATTTTGCGAATCGTATCCGGCAGTTGAAGCAAACGCAGCATGTTGGCTACATGCGGTCGGCTTTTTCCAATTCGCTGGGCCAGCTGTTCTTGTGTGTACTCGTGATAAGCGATGAGCTTGTCGTACGCTTCCGCCTCTTCCAATGGATTCAGGTTTTCCCGCTGCAGATTCTCGATCAGAGCGATCTCCATCAACTGCTGATCGGTGTAGGCCTTTACCACGACAGGTACCTGCTTCAACCCGCACAGCTTGGCAGCCCGAAGCCTTCTCTCCCCTGCAACGAGCTCGTATCCTTTGATGCTTTTCCGAACAATCAGCGGCTGTATGATGCCATGTTCCCGAATCGACTGCGCCAGCTCGTCAATCGCCGACTGCTCGAATTCTTTGCGGGGCTGATACGGATTGGGACGTATCTCACTGACGGAAACTTCTTTGACTTGTTCCCCTTCTTCAATGAGATTGGAAGTAATAAGTGCGTTCAGCCCTTTTCCCAAACCTCTGCTCATACCCCTACCACTTCCTTCGCCAAATCGGTATAGACTTCCGCGCCCCTTGAGCGTGGATCGTACGTGATGATGGCTTGTCCGTGTGATGGCGCTTCACTCAAGCGAACATTCCGAGGAATGATCGTCTTATATACTTTTTCTTGAAAATACTTCTTCACTTCTTCAATGACCTGGATTCCCAGATTGGTTCGCGCATCCAGCATGGTCAATACGACGCCTTCGATCGCAAGCTGCGAATTGAGGTGTTTTTGTACCAGACGAATGGTATTGAGCAGCTGGCTCAGCCCCTCCAGCGCATAGTATTCGCACTGGATGGGAATCAGCACGGAATCTGCGGCGGTTAGCGAGTTTACTGTCAAAATGCCCAAGGAAGGCGGGCAATCAATAATCACGAAATCGTATTTGTCTTTGACGACTTCCAGAGCCTTTTTCAGGCGAACTTCGCGTGAAATCGTGGGAACTAGCTCAATTTCCGCACCCGCCAATTGAATGGTGGCTGGAATAATCATTAAACCTTCAATTTCCGTTGGCAAAGTGGCATCGACGGGGCTGATGTCATTGATAAGTACATCGTAGATACAATATCGCACATCGGCCTTGTTGACTCCGATCCCGCTGGTTGCATTCCCCTGTGGATCAATGTCCACCAGCAGCACCTTTTTCCCCAATGCGGCCAGACACGCGCTTAGATTGACGGACGTAGTCGTTTTTCCGACGCCGCCTTTCTGGTTCGCAACCGCAATGATTTTACCCAACTTCTCCACCTCATTTTTTTCGTGTAGGAAAGTTCGAGATCTGCATACATTCTGGTTGTTCTTGTGAAAACTTTCCGGTACGCATGACTGTATATCCTGCTATTCTCTCAGGCTACACAGTGACAAGTTCTTGACAAGCAAGAACCTGCTGAAAAAACCTGTACGAGCCTTCCTTCTCTAGTAATAACCATGTTACCAGATTTGCCGCCTTGCCGTACGCTGTTTTTTTAGATTGGTACATTTTCTCCTGATTTTTGTCAAACCCAAACGGCCGCTCCTGTTGGCATAGTGAAAAATGCCTGACACCCCTTGTTCTTGCAGAGAGCCTCATCACACGCCATACCTGATTCCAAGCGTTGCCTCTTCATTGCTGTTACCCGTTTCAACTAGCTGTGAATGGGGGGAATTTACCAATCCTTTGGACGGTCCTTTTCCTCCCATTCATGACAGTACCGGAATTTGACCAAAAAGAACGGCGGCCCAATCGCCACCGTTCTATCCCCTGAAGGGTATGAACCGCTTTATTTTCAATTCGATCTACTTGCCTGCTTCCTTGTTTTTTGGAATCCGGATCGTGAACTGATAAAATTCGTCATGGTCCTCTTCATTCGTTTCTACCGGCAAACCGGTTTGCATGACCATATCGATCGATTGACGGACGGTATTGATCGCGATGCGTGCATCTCTGGAGAACGCCTTCCATCTAGGCTTGCGCTCTTTCTCCTGCTTCGGATTCTCCTCTGCCTCCAGAAGCTGCTTCACTCTGACCTCGGTCTGCTTTACATTCCAGTCCCGTTCCAGAATTTCTTGCAGCACTTTCAGCTGCAGTTCGCTTTCTTTCAACGGAATAAGCGCACGCGCGTGGCGTTCCGTCACCTGGCGGGCCAGCAGCGCATCCTGAATTTCTTGTGGCAAATGAAGCAATCGAAGCTTGTTGGCAATCGTGGATTGTCCTTTGCCTAGTCGCTGTGCCAGACTCTCCTGCGTCAGGTTGTGCAGGTCGATCAGCTTTTGGTAGGCTACCGCTTCTTCAATCGCCGTCAAACCTTCCCGCTGCAAGTTCTCAATCAACGCGATCGAGGCGGTCTGCGCATCATTGAACTCCTTAATGATTGCAGGGATCCGCTCCATGCCCAATTTTTTCGTTGCACGCAAACGCCGCTCCCCTGCGATCAATTCATACTGACCATCCCTCACCCGTACGACGATCGGCTGAATCAATCCGTGCGTGCGAATCGTTTGACACAATTCATCAATTTTCTCGTCATCAAAAACCGTACGAGGCTGATACGGGTTCGGAACGATCTCCTCCACCGGTATTTGCCTGATCTCTTCGTTGTCTGTCTTATCGGTCAGCCCGAAAATGCGAGAAAATGAATCCTTCACTGCCATAGAAAATCCCCCACTTCTACCCGTACCATCCCTGCTAATTGTTGCTGTTTCATTGGGAAAATTGGGCATCCTTCCTGCTCGTCTGTACCGTGTGCCATTTCGCCAACTCTTTTGAATGCCGGGTGCTTTTTGCCATTTCCTGAGAACATGAGCAGGTCCCTCTGCTCCTCCATACCGAAGCTTGCCGACTTGTCCACCTACAACGTTCGGATGTTCAGCCTCCAGACCCTTGCTGTCGTTATTTCCGACTCTTTCCATTCCAAAAACACGAATAGATCCCGCCAGCCTCTTTTCTCGAGAAAACGGGTCTCCGGTCGGAGCCCCGAGCAGCGATTGATTCGTGCTAACGAAGGATAGAATCCTGCAACTATGCCGATCAAAACAAATCCGAATGCCTATAGCGACTTGTTGGCAGAAGCTTTCGCAATATCGGTGGCGATAAAAGGTTCCTGCGGCCTACACAAAAAGACGCTGCATGCTCTGTTGCCCGCAGTGGCGAATTCCTTTTGACCTAAACACGTTCTGTAGTTGCTCCTGCTTACGATTCTTTTACTATTTGGTATTCTGCAAGATTCGTCCAATTCCTGCTAGTGAAAAACGTTTCACGTGAAACATCAGTCGTGATCTTCGTCGTAATAAACCCACCTCCCACGCCCTTTTGGCTGCTCCTCTTCATCCAGGCTTTCGTCGGAGAAATGTGAAATTTTGGTGGCGTGAAACAGCTTCGGAAACAATCTGTGAAAATCCAAGGTCAAGTAGGCGAAAAATGCGGCGACAATAGCCGTGCGTGATGTACATCCCGGCGCTAAACATCAAGCCGATTGCAGAGGCTACCCACATTCCTGCAGCAGTCGTCAATCTTTTGACCGAGCCATTGAACTTGATAATGGCCCCTGCCCCCAAAAAACCCATTCCCGTCACCACCTGGGCTGCCACCCGGCCCGGGTCATCACTCGCCCCGGTGGAAGGAAATCCGTATATCGATGCGAGTCCAAACAGACACGAGCCAAAACAGACAAGGCTGTACGTCCGAAAGCCTGCGCCTCTTCTGCGATTGACGTCTTTGATGAATCTCTCCCGCTCCCATCCCATGATCGCTCCAGCCAAGAAGGCCAAAAACAAACGAAGCAGAATGGTCGGCAACTCCGGCGGAAAAAAGCTGGCAAGCACGTTCTCCACGGATGGCTCATCTCCCCACAGAGCTTTTTCTTTGAAAAGTTATTCGTATGTATATGCCGAGAAATGGACTGGCATGCCCGAGGTGACAGAAGCCCTTCTGGGAGCCTTTCTGCAAGGAATCGACTGTCTTCGGAAAAACGCTGCCCTCTATTGGGACTTGGCCCCGGATCCTGGGTTCAAAGAAACAAGCTTTGCCTTCTTCCCTTTTGAAAAGGAGCCTCCATCCACAGGTCACCTATCCCGTGACCACGAGAAATCAGTCATTGCTGGATCCGCGCATCTATTTCGAGGCTGGATTGCTGCTATTCGTTTCTTACGGTGTGGTGGCAAAAGGATCTGGTCATCGAAAATCCCTGACGGACCGAAACGCTGCTTTCGAATGGGGCTGCGGAATATGATTTGTTCGTTGTTCCGTTTTTCTTTTCCTCATTTGGCCCTATCGCTTGCAGGCGAATCTCTCCGTTTCCAGCTTGCTTGATCCCCCAAAAACTATCGTAAGCTCTCCTTTGCCCGATTCGAGTGAATCACTGCATTCTTACTCGTGACCCCTTTACGCGTATCGAAAGCCGACGTACCAACCAGATGACAAGTGAATGGCTGCTCCTTCTCCTCTGCCTTCTTCCATCACCAAGCTTCTTGTCGCACCTCCCATTTTGCCCCTCAAGAGACGACCCGCTCCCATCCGCTGGCTCCTCTCCCTCACCATTGATCAGATCGTACCCACCACGGCTATCCGCAGAAAGGTGGGTACGTAATCCGTTGCGATCCGTGAAGAGGCACTAACGCAAAGTGATGCTACCAGCAAAGTGGTGATATCCACAACGTACTACCACCCGCTACAGCACTATCAGCTTGAAACATGCTTCCGCCGAAGAGAAGCGATCCGCGCAAGAGCATCCATTTACGAGAAAAAAGGCCGCAGCCTCTGCCGCGACCTTTCTTCGCTCTTGCACAACTTACAGAATCGGTTTTTTGGCCGGAACGCCCGCCTTGCGCGGATAGTTCTTCGGCGTCGCTTCTATTTTCTCGACGATCACGATGTTGCGCTCTCCCGCTTCCTCCATCAGTTGAAACGTCTCGACTTTTCGGGTCTTGCCCCCCAATGTTTTGATCGCCTTTTTCGCTTCGTTCAGCTCCAGCGTCATTTCTGCGCCTTTCAGAGCGATGAAATGACCGCCTACCTGGGCGAAAGGCAGACAAAACTCGGAAAGCAGATTCATTCTCGCGACTGCCCTTGCGACGACCAGCTGGAATTTCTCCCGATACGCTGTTTCCTGCCCCCGATCCTCTGCACGGCCATGGACGGGATACACGTGCTCGAGCCCCAATTCGTCAGCGACGTGCTGCAAGAAGTTCATGCGCTTGTTCAAGGAATCGATGATCGTCATCTTCAGATGCGGAAAGCAGATTTTCAGCGGAATGCTGGGAAAGCCAGCTCCTCCTCCGATATCGACCACAGACTCTACCTTGTCAAAAGGAAAGTAAAAGGCTGGCGTGATGGAATCGTAAAAATGCTTGACGTACACCTGACCTTCTTCCGTGATTCCCGTCAGGTTCATTTTCTCGTTCCATTCGACCAGCAGGTGGAAAAACCGATCAAACTGCTCCATCTGTCGCTCCGTCAAGACAATGCCCTTGGCAGCGAGCGCCTCGGCAAACTGTTCTTTCGTCATTCGCTTATCTCCTTATTCTGCGGCACCGACGCGGTTGTACTGCTCCAAATACACCATCAGCACGGAAATGTCCGCCGGGGTGACCCCGGAGATGCGCGCTGCCTGGCCGATATTCAACGGGCGGATCAGCGACATGTTTTCACGCGCCTCTTTGGACATGCCCGAAATTTGCTGATAGTCGATCCCCTCGGGAATCCGGCGCTCCTCCATCTTTTTCATCCGTTCGACTTGCTGGAGCGACTTCCGGATGTACCCGTCGTATTTGATCTGGATTTCCACCTGTTCCGCTACCTCTTCCGGCAGCGGCTCCGCAGGCGGCGCCATTTGCAGGATGTGACCGTACGTCAATTCAGGGCGGCGGAGCAGCTGGGCCAGCTCGATCACCTCAGTCAGCTCCGGCGAGCCGGCTGCACGCAACACTTCCTGGACGTGCTCCATGTCAGGGCGCACCCGGGTATTCATGACGCGTTCCTTTTCCTGTTCAATCAACTGACGTTTGGCATTGAAACGAGCATAGCGCTCCGCGGTGATCAGGCCGATTTCGTATCCGATGTCCGTCAAGCGCAGATCGGCGTTGTCGTGGCGCAAAAGCAGCCGGTATTCGGCACGGGACGTAAGCAGGCGATACGGCTCCCTTGTTCCTTTGGTGACCAGATCGTCAATCAGCACGCCGATGTACGCTTCTTCCCGGCCCAGCACAACAGGCGATTTCCCCTGAACGCGGCGTGCGGCGTTAATCCCTGCCATCAGCCCTTGTCCCGCCGCTTCTTCGTACCCGGAGGTCCCATTGATTTGCCCTGCGGTGAATAGGCCTGGCAATACTTTCGTTTCCAAAGACGGCCACAGCTGTGTCGGCACGATGGAATCGTACTCGATTGCATAGCCTGGGCGCATCATTTTGACTTCTTCCATCCCCGACATCGAACGCAGCATGGAGAGCTGCACGTCTTCCGGAAGGCTCGTCGACAAGCCTTGGACGTACATTTCTTCCGTGTGACGTCCCTCCGGCTCCAGGAAAATCTGATGGCGCGGCTTGTCGTTGAAACGGACGACTTTGTCTTCGATCGACGGGCAGTAACGCGGACCCGTGCCTTCGATCATCCCGGAATACATCGGTGCCCGGTGCAAATTGCCGTTGATCAGCTCATGTGTCTGTTCATTCGTATACGTCAGCCAGCAAGGTAGCTGATCCATGATAAACTCGGTCGTTTCATAGGAAAATGCACGTGGGACCTCATCTCCCGGCTGGATCTCCATTTTGCTAAAGTCGACGCTGCTTTTATGCACACGTGGCGGCGTACCTGTTTTAAAGCGCGTCATTTCAAAGCCGAGCTCCTTCAGGTGATGGGCCAGACGAATGGAAGGACGCATGTTGTTGGGGCCGCTTTCGTACTGCAAATCGCCCAAAATGATTTTTCCGCGCAGATACGTTCCCGTCGTCAGCACGACCGATTTTGCTTTGTAGCGAGCTCCTGTCTGCGTCACTACGCCTTCGCATACCCCGTCATTTACGATCAGCTCTTCCACCATCGCCTGGCGCAAAAGCAGATTCGGCGTGTTCTCAATGGTGCGTTTCATTTCATGCTGATAGGCGAATTTGTCCGCCTGCGCACGCAGCGCATGGACGGCAGGTCCTTTTCCCGTATTCAGCATGCGCATCTGGATGTGCGTTTTGTCTGTGTTTCGGCCCATCTCTCCGCCGAGCGCATCGATTTCACGCACGACATGCCCTTTGGCGGGACCGCCGACAGAAGGGTTGCACGGCATAAAAGCGACTGCATCGAGGTTGATGGTCAAAAGCAAGGTGCTGCAACCCATGCGGGCAGCCGCCAATGCCGCTTCACACCCCGCATGCCCTGCCCCAATCACGATGACATCAAACGAGCCAGCTTCATACATAGGTACCGCGTTCACTTTGTTTTCCTCCTCTTTTACTTGCCCAGACAGAACTGGGAGAAAATCTGGTCGATCAAATCTTCGCCGACGCTTTCCCCGATGACCTCTCCGAGCAGTTCCCACGCTTTTTTGATGTCGATCTGGATCATGTCGACAGGCATCTGCCCGTCGATCCCTGCGAGTGCATCGTCAATCGCCTGCTCTGCCTGACGCAGCAAATGAATATGCCGAGCGTTGCTGACGTAGGTCAGATCGTCCTGCTGGACGCGGCCGCTGAAGAAAATGTCGCCGATCGCCTGCTCCAAGAGCTCGATTCCGGTCTCTTCCCGCGCCGAAGTCATAATCAACGGCTGCTGTGGAAAATGTCGTTTGACTTCTTCCAAATCGATCTTTTGCGGAAGATCGAACTTGTTTACGATCACGATGACCGAAAACCCTTTCGCCGCCTCAAAGATTGCGTAATCGTCAGGACTGAGCGGTTCGTTGTAATTGAGCACGAGCAGCACCAGGTCAGCTTTCTGCAACAGCTGTCTGGACTTCTCGACACCAATCTTTTCTACAATATCTTCCGTATCGCGAATTCCCGCAGTATCAATCAACCTCAACGGCACTCCACGAACATTGACGTACTCTTCGATCACATCCCGTGTCGTTCCGGCGACATCGGTGACGATCGCCTTTTCCTCTTGCACCAGGCTATTTAACAGAGAGGACTTTCCGACATTCGGACGGCCGATAATCGCGGTAGACAAGCCTTCCCGCAGAATTTTCCCTTGTTTGGCCGTCTGCAGCAGCCGCTTGATCTCGGCTTTTACCTCCTCGCACTTGCTCCGCAAGAAATTCTGGGTAAATTCCTCGACATCGTGCTCCGGATAATCGAGCGTCACCTCGATATGAGCCATGGCTTCGATCAAATTTTGCCGCAGCTGCCGAATCAGTCGGGACAGCTTTCCCTCCACCTGATTCAACGCCACCTTCATCGCCCTGTCCGTTTTCGCCCGGATCAAGTCGATGACAGCCTCTGCCTGAGACAAATCGACCCGTCCGTTGAGAAACGCACGCTTGGTAAACTCGCCCGGCTCCGCCAATCTGGCCCCGTTTTCCAGAATCAAATCCAGTACGCGCTCGACTGAAACGATTCCTCCATGGCAATTGACCTCCACGACATCCTCACGCGTAAACGTACGCGGCGCCTTCATGACCGAAACCAGTACTTCTTCGACCAGGCCGCCTGTCTGTGGATCGTGCAAATGTCCGTAGTGTATCGTATGGCTGTCCACAGTGGACAACTTGTTCTTTCCTTTGTATATCTTATCCACAACTTCGATCGCCTCCGGTCCGCTTACCCGGATCACGGCGATGCCGCCCTCACCCATCGGTGTCGCGACCGCCGCTATCGTATCGAATTTCATGCTGTTCACCTCAAGCTTTCCCTTGACACATGTAAGCCACTAACATACTAGCTTAACAGATCGCTTCGAAAAATACCAAAAGAAAGTGCAGACCTCTGTCAGCTCCCAGCCAAACAGGAAAAAGCAACCCTGCGTTTCAAGGTTGCTCTCCGCATCTCTTATCCACAGTATAGTCTTTTTCTTTTGCAGGCAACCATCGGAAAGCTTATCCACAGTGGACAACTCAAGCTTGCCTCGAGATCTCCGTTTGCGTGCCAGCTGCTTTTTGGAACTGACAGCAGACTCGACTATTTTTTCCTGACACCAATAAAAAAAAGGAAGCCTACCTGGAGGCTTCCTTCGGTGCGATGACAATGTAGCGATTCGGTTCGTCCCCTTCGCTGTAGGTGACGACATCCGAACGTTTTTGCAGATAGGCGTGGATGATTTTTCTCTCTGCGGCCGACATCGGCTCCAGTCGAACGTCACGCCTGGTAGACTGAGCTTTTTTCGCGACTCTCTCCGCCAGCTGCTCCAATGTTTCCTTGCGGCGCAGCCGGTAGTTTTCCGCGTCCAACGTGATGCGCACATGTTTGTCCGCATGACGGTTTGCTACGACATTTACGAGATACTGCAGTGAATCAAGCGTTTGCCCCCTACGGCCAATGATGATTCCCAGATTCGTCCCCTGGATGTCAAACAGTACGCCTTCTTCGTTTGAACGTACTTCCACATGGGCATCCACCTTCATGTTGGACAGTACGTCCTGAAGGAAATCGCGCCCTTGTGCAACCGGATCAAAATGAAATTCCACTTCCACTTTGGCGTCCTTGGTGCCGATCAGGCCAAACAGTCCCCTGCTCGGTTCCTCCAGTACGCGAACACTCGCCTTATCACGAGGCACACCCAACTCCAGCAAAGCTTTCTGTACAGCATCGTCTATCGTTTTTGCCGTAGCGACCACCTTTTTCACTTGGAGGCTCCCTCCTTAGGAGTAAGCTTTTTGCCTTTATCACGATACAGGAAATAGGTTTGCACGATGGTGAACAGGTTGCCGTACACCCAGTACAGGGAAAGCGCCGACGGCAATGTCACTGCGATGGCCAGGATCATCAGCGGCATCATGACGAGCATCATTTGCATCTGCGGATTGCCCTGATTCGCTTGTCCCATCATTTTTGACTGCAGATAAGTCGTGACCGCTGCCACGACAGGCAGAATATAATACGGGTCCTTTGCGCCCAGTGTCAGCCACAGGAACGTTTGCGACTTGATTTCCGCCGTTCGGATAATCGCGTGGTAGAACGCAATCAGAATCGGCATTTGCACCAGCATCGGCAAGCAACCGGCCAGAGGATTCACGCCATTCTTCTGGAAGATGGCCATCGTCTCCTGCTGCGCCTTCTGCGGATCGTTTTTGTACTTCTCGCGGATTTTCTGCATTTCCGGCTGGAGCTCCTGCATTTTCTTGGAGCTCTTGATCTGCTTGACCATCAAAGGAAGCACGATCAAACGGATGATGATGGTGGCTACCAGAATACCCAGTCCGTAGTTGTTGCCGAGCACCATAGCACTCTCTTTAATTAACCAGGACAAGGGATATACCAGGTACTTGTCCCAGATGCCGGTCGCGTCAGGGCCGATCGGTGCTGCCGCTTGAGGGTTACAGCCCGACAATACGAGAACCAGCAAGGTCAGCATAAGCATGCTGAGGGTACGTCTGCTCAAGGGATGATCCTCCTTTTCCCTGCTACAATTGAGGTGATTGATTATTTGCGTTGATCCGGGACTGGATCAAACCCGCCCGGGTGGAACGGATGGCATTTCAGGATGCGACGAAGGGCCAGCCAGCCTCCCCTCCACGCCCCAAATCTCCGAATCGATTCGATGGCGTAGTGAGAGCAAGTAGGCGCGAATCTGCAGGAAGGCGGTTTTAGTGGGGAGATGAACAGCTGGTACCCACGAATCAGCACAACCATGATTTTCGCAATCATCGTTTCACCCTCTTTTTCCATTATGTACGGGTGCCTGTTTGATCACTTTGGCTCTTTTCATGACGTGCAAAAGTGACTGCTCAATGGCTTCAAGCGTCATGGACTCCACACCTGGACGGGCGATGATGACGAGATCCAGGCCAGGCGGAATGACGGTCTCCAGACGTGCAACCGCTTCCCGTATAAGACGCTTGACCCTGTTACGTATAACGGCATTGCCAATCTTTTTGCTGACGGAAATTCCGGCGCGAAAGGCAGCTCGTCCCTCCTGCTTGGCTGTATAAAGGACAAACTGCTTGTTGGCAGCCGAACTTCCTCGTTGGAACACTGCTTGAAATTGCTCATTTTTTTTGAGCCGGTGTGAACGATGCAAGGTAAACAACCCCTAACATCACAATTATAGTAGAAAACGCAAACAGCATCTACCAGTATATCCTTGTTTCGTTCACTTTTTTCCCCGCCCCGTCACCAGTCTGCAAGAAAAGCTGAGAAAGAGAACCGCTTCCTCTTCTTTTTATAAAGAAAAAAGTCGGCCAATTCCCGTTCCGGATCCAAAAAGGCCCCCTGCCTCCTCGTACGCTTCATCCTTTCGGTAGCTAGGTAATCAATTATCTTCCAAAAGGTTCAACATCGGGGCAGGACTTCCTCTTTTCATGAACAGAGAATTTTCCGACTTTGCCTGAAATTAGAAAACCTGGCTGCGCCATGCTTATTGGCGGAGCCGCGGTTGCCCTTATACTGGATAGAAATTTTATACATTCCTATCTGTAGAACAAAAGGCCACTGAAATGTGGCCTTAAGCGGAAAGAACTTTTCTTCCTTTTTGACGACGTGCAGCCAGGATCTTGCGGCCATTTTTTGTGCTCATGCGCTTACGGAATCCGTGATCCTTTTTGCGCTTGCGATTGTTCGGATTGAAAGATGGTTTCATTGCGTATACACCTCCGCCTTCACAGACATTCTTTCGCATTATAAAAAGATATGCCCAAAAAGTCAAGCAGGAGTGGAATTTCATTACCAAGGCAAATATCCCCACAAAAATATTTCCCGGCATTCGACCACGCCTGTGGATATCATTTTATCCACAAAAACACGATTCGACAAAACTATCGACAACTTGTACACAAAATATAGACGTGTGAATATGTGTCCGGCACCAGTGGTTGTGTTTGTGGATAAGTGTGAAAAAACCATTGATGCCATGCCTTATATCTGTTATTATGTTTTTGTTTTGAAGCGTGAATAACTTCGATCGGTCAATCGGTTTTTCCACAGCATGTGGATAAGTTTGTGGACAGATTCCACCCTGTGTGTATGTGGTTACTCACAAGGGTGCGGATAACCGTCTGCTTTTTTTCTCTTCTCCGAGTGGAATCCCTTTTTTTCGACTTTTTTTATCCACAGTCGACTACCTGAAACCGTGTTGACAACCGGGTCACACATACGCGTTTCACTGCCATTTTCATTGTCATTTCCTACTGTTTTTTTCAATTATTCGGATGGACCAAAAGGAGGGATTCTGGTTGGATGCAGCGATTAGCGAGCTATGGCGCAAAGTCCTGGCCAAGATAGAAAAATCGCTAAGCAAACCCAGTTTTGATACCTGGCTGAAGGCGACCAAGGCAACCACTTTGGAAGAAGATGCGCTGATCGTCGTCGCGCCGAATGACTTCGCCCGAGATTGGCTCGAAACCAGGTACTCTCAATTGATTACCGATACACTATATGAAGTGACGGGTATCAATATGAAGGTAAAATTCGTCGTCCTGCAAAATCCGGATGCCGCATTTGCCGATGAACAGCCCGCTCCGCGGGTAAAAGCATCTGCCCCGCCGGCAGCAGCGGATGATCAGCCACCCAGTATTCTGAATCCGAAGTATACGTTTGACACGTTTGTCATCGGTTCGGGAAACCGTTTTGCGCACGCGGCGTCGCTCGCAGTAGCCGAAGCACCCGCCAAAGCCTACAATCCCCTCTTTATTTACGGGGGTGTCGGACTGGGCAAGACCCACTTGATGCACGCGATCGGCCATTACGTCATTCAGCACAACCCTTCGGCAAAAGTGGTCTATTTGTCATCTGAAAAATTTACGAACGAGTTCATCAACTCGATCCGGGACAACAAAGCCGTGGAATTCCGCAACAAGTACCGGAGCGTGGACGTTCTTTTGATCGACGACATTCAGTTTCTGGCCGGCAAGGAATCCACGCAGGAAGAGTTTTTCCATACATTTAATGCACTGCACGAAGAAAGCAAGCAGATTATCATATCTTCCGACCGGCCTCCCAAGGAGATCCCGACGCTGGAGGATCGGCTCCGCTCCCGCTTTGAATGGGGGCTCATCACGGATATTCAGCCGCCGGATCTTGAGACGCGGATCGCCATTTTGCGAAAAAAGGCGAAAGCGGAGAATCTGGACATACCGAATGAAGTCATGGCCTACATCGCCAATCAGATCGACAGCAACATTCGGGAGCTGGAAGGCGCCCTGATTCGCGTCGTGGCGTACTCTTCTTTAATTAATCGCGATATTGACACGCAGCTCGCGGCCGAAGCGCTCAAGGACATCATTCCGTCCTCGCGACCTCGCGTGATTACCATCATGGATATTCAGCGGGCGGTGGGAGAAGCGTTTAGCCTGAAACTCGAGGACTTCAAGGCGAAGAAGCGGACAAAAACAGTGGCTTTCCCGCGTCAAATCGCAATGTACCTCTCCCGGGAGCTGACCGATGCGTCCCTGCCTAAAATCGGCGACGAATTTGGCGGACGCGACCATACGACCGTCATCCATGCGCACGAGAAAATCTCACGTGCCTTGGCCAACGATCCGCAAATGCAGACTACCATCCAGTCGCTGATCGAAAAGCTGAAAGCCAATCATTAAACCTGTGCATAACGCAAAAAGCCTATACACAACTTACCCACATGTGTATAGGCTCTCTTTTGCGTAAGGGATCCACATATCCACAAATCCACAGGCCCTAGTACTACTTCTGTTAAAAAAGATATATCCTAATAAGATATGAGAAAAGCACAGCTATTATACCTGGCTCAGGAAAAATAGCTGGAGAGAGGGAGGCTACGTTGATGCATATCACCGTTCAACGAGACAAATTGTCGAACGCTGTATCGCACGTCAGCAAAGCGGTGTCCAGCCGAACAACCATTCCTATTCTGACGGGGATCAAGATCAAAACAGACGACGAGGGTTTGACTCTGACTGCCAGTGATTCCGATATATCCATCGAGGTTCAGATTCCATTGGAAGAAGCGGGCGAATGGGGTGTCACCATCCATGAGCCGGGCAGCATTGTTTTGACTGCGCGCATTTTCAGCGAAATCGTCCGCAAGCTGCCAAGCAACGAAATCCATATCCAAGTGGATGACCGCCTGGTTACCCAAATCCGGTCGGGACAAGCCGAATTCACCATCAACGGTATGGATGCCAGCGAATACCCGCAATTGCCCCATCTGGAAGAGGATAAAGTCTTCAGCGTACCCTGCGACCTGCTGAAAGCGATGATTCGCCAAACGGTTTTCGGCGTTTCCACTTCGGAAATGCGTCCGATCCTGACAGGTCTCATGTGGTCTTTGGAAAAAGGGCAGCTGCGATTCGTCGCGACAGACAGCCATCGCTTGGCCAGCCGGACAGCCATGGTCGAATGCAGGGAAGACCTTT
>NZ_CP134051.1 GCF_031583145.1 Brevibacillus brevis
CGGCTTATGAACCGGCGATCTTTGAGCCTACACAGGTGGAAGTTACGGGAACGGACGGGTATCCAGTTAGGGTGTCAACGATGTACCCGACCGCGAAGCGTACAGTTGCAAAAAATAGCGCGTCTTTTTCATTTACGCAAGGTGACCTGATGTTTTACGACAAGTCAATTGGGTGGGCATTCCGTGATTTGAAGTTCGATAGGACGACCGGTATTTATGGCATCCAGACTCTTGAATCTTATACGTTTGGCAGACCAGAGGGGAGTGTCAGTAAGTATTATGCGGGACCGAGCGCGCTCGCATCTTTTGATACGCTGGTTGCCCTGCAGACGGTTGAGCAGGGAATGGCGCTTGCTCATGCCCCGAGCTTAACGATTATCAACCCTGGTGAGGCTATGCGTCTCAAAGATGAGTTGTCGAAAGCTCGATCTGTTCCTTTGATCGGCTCGCCTGCTTTGCCTCTGACGGAGACGGGGACGCTGCGGATCCCGATTCCCCTGGATGGGATTCGGGACGTCGGAGGTACTTGGGATTTTCCGATGCCAACCATCAAAGACGGAGAGGTGGTCGTTTCAGTTCCGACAGGGGATATAGTCGTTTCGAAACCAGACGTGTTGAATCCACCTACCACGACGACTCCTGATGATGCCTGGACGAATCCGCAAGTACCTTCCCAGGTCAATATCAACTGGAGGCCACTTGTTATGGTGGGGGAGGAGCTGACGACGAAGTTTCCTTTCTCGATTCCCTGGGATGTGAAGCGGCAGTTGAGTGTGTTCAATGTCGCGCCTCAGTCGCCAGTGTTGAAGGTAGATAAGAGTGTGCCGGTATTTGGTTCCAGTGTGAAATTCAAGTTCGATATTGATTTTAGCTTGTTTGACCCTTTGGCTTTCGTGGCCAGATGGTTCCTGACAATTGCGTTCGATATTGGGCTGATCCTGGCTTTGCGTAGGTTCTTGCCGGAGTAGGGGAGGGGTTTTGGTCGTGCAGATCGGCCAGTTTTTTATCGACTTGCTGAACAAAATCATTGAAGGGCTGGGGGCGATCCTCAGCCTCATCTTGCAGATTTTTCCGGATAGTCCGTTTTCGCAGCCGTCGAGTCCGCCCAGCAGCGTCAACCTTGGCTATATCACCTGGCTGTTTGATTTTCCTACGTGGCTGAGCCATATAGCGGCGCTGCTTACGTGTTTGATTGTGTATTATTCCGTTCGTGTTGTCGCGCGATGGGTCAAGTTGATAAGGAGTTGATTGTCTTGATTTGGCAATATACGGGTACTATCGGTTCCGGGAAGTCTTACCATGCGTTGGAGCAGATCATAAATACGCTCAAGCAGGGAAAGCATGTGATCGCTAATTTCCCCTTGAATTTCCCGGCCTACATGGTGCGGAAGGGGTTTGCAGATCGGTTCCTCTACATTCCGGATAAACTCCTGGAGGACGAACGGGGAATTGCGTTTCTGCTCAAGATGTCGAAAGACATGCAGTTTAACAAAGGGGAAGGGAATTGCCTCGTGGTGATCGACGAGGCAGGGAACTATTTCCCTCCGGATCAGTCGACTTCCCCGTTGCAGAAGTATTGGAACAAGTTTTTCACGCAGTCCAGGAAACTGGGGTATGACTTTATTTTGGTGATGCAGGACGACAAGCAGATCAACCGGACCATTAGGGCGTGTTGCGAATACGAGATTAAGCACAGGAAGGCGAACAATATTTTTCCGTTCTCGTTGCTTCCGTTCACGATCTTTATGTATGTGACCTATTGGAAGCAGACCCGGGAACGTCTTGCCAGTGAGTCGTCGATATTCGTGAAGCGGTTTTCCGATCTGTACAACACCCATATGCTCTTCGGTCGGCTGGATGAACAGGTTTCCTTTGACCTGGCTGACTATGCGTTCGACTTACGTTTTGGGAACTGTTTGCCCGTGAAGGAGGAAACGGCGTGACGAGGGGGCAGCCCGTAGGGGGAGCCCTCGGCGCGCTGTGTTCCTTCACGGCTCCCAGGAGGAAGAATAAGAGGCTCGATGTGTATATGCCTCCAGCGTTACAAGATCGCTTTATTCCGATTGCGGAAAAGTACGGAGTGAGCGTCCAGAAGGTTTTGCTGGCGGCTGCATCGATGTGTGATGATCGGGAGCTGCGGAGCTTTTTTGAGCTGATGGGAAACGTTGATGGGGGTGATTGGGAGTGAGTTTAGTTTGGTTATTCTTGTTCGGTGGTATGTTCATGGTCGGAGTGTTCCTGGTTGGTTGGGGATTGCGAAGAGGGTAGGCAGGGCAGTAGCAGTCAACGGTACCGGACTGAGCGTAGCGAGGGAGGATAAGGAGTTGACGGCGGGTTTTGTCCTGGATGTAGAAATCAGATCACGCTATTGGTTGTGGCAGGCTGAGGCCTGCCCGCGCTCCCTTTGGGCGGGGGGAATTGCGGGGTTCGGGGGGAGCTTCCCCCCGGCCGCCGGAGGCATCCAGCAGCAGGCAGAGGGTTTGATAGAGTATGAGAGTTGATATGGAAATTGGTAGAAAAAAAAACACCCTCATGGTAAGCTTGTAATTGTCCAGATCACAAACTTTATACCAGGAGAGGTGTCTTTTTCTATGTCCAATTCTACCAGTAAAGAGGCAGCAAAGAAAGAGGGAGTTTTTGACGAACGGGGCGGTAGCCCCCTTGGTATATACTACGAAATCACCGTCACCCTAAAAAATGGAAATTCGGAGCGTCCTCGTTTTGAGAAGTATGTTTTGCAGTCGATTGCGAAGGTGGCTCTTCCTGGTGAGCGTGTCGCGATCTGCTTCCGGAACCGGAGGTCGAAAGATTCGGATGTTGAGGTCTGGAAGCATCGTGCCAGCCAGAAAGCGTTCTATGCCAACCTGCAGGTTTGTGGTAGCGTGTGGTTGTGTCCGGTTTGCGCGGCGAAGATTTCGGAGCGTCGGAAGAACGAGCTGCGCCATGCGGTCGATGCTCATATGGAGCAGGGCGGAAAGCTGGCCATGCTGACACTCACGTTCTCGCACACGATGGGAGATCGATTGAAAGAGACAATGGCCAAGTTCGGCGCAGCAGTAGATCGGTTCCGATCTGGCAAACGGTACAACCGGATTAAGAAGAAAATGGGTCTGATCGGGACGGTCAGGTCTTTTGAGATTACATATGGTAACAACGGATGGCATCCACACGTCCATATTCTCATGTTCTACCAGAACGAAATTGATATGTGGGAGGTAGAGGATGAGCTGATGGACTTGTGGGCGCTGGCTCTTTCCTCGACCGGTTTAAGTGCGAACCGGAAGTATGGTCTGACGCTGCAGGATGCGGAAAAGGCTTCGGACTATGTGTCGAAGTGGGGAGTAGAACACGAGATGACCAAGAGTCACAGCAAGATGGGAAAGAAGGGTGGCATGACGCCGTTCGATTTTCTGCGTGAATTTTTGGTCACTGGTGATACTTCGATGCTGGACAAGTTCCGGGAGTATGGCGAAGCGGTGAAAGGGAAGCGGCAACTCATGTGGAGCCGTGGCTTGAAGGAAATGTTCTTGCTGGAAGATAAAACAGACGAACAGATTGCAACTGAAAAAGTGGAGGAAGCAGATCTGCTCGGGATGATTCCGTATGAGATGTGGACGCGAATCCTCCGGAACGATTTTCGGGCGCAATTTTTGCAATTGGTCGAAGAGCAAGGATTCGACCAGGCTTTGGAATTTGTCTCTTCTATGGTTAGGGCAAAATGGGACTTTAGTCGAACGTGACTTCGAAAAGCCCTGGGAGCAATAGCTCCCAGGGCTTTTTCGTGCGTAAGTGCAGGATATAGAGTTTACTACGGTAAACTCCCAGTGACTATTGTCACTGATTTAGTGGAGGCTACGGGTTTCAATTTTAATGGTTACACATGCTCCTAGTCCCTTGATAGACCTAATGGCAAAGTGGATACTGAAGCTAAAGCCACGTATTGTGCTATGCTAAAGGGAAAAATTGCTATTAGGGGAGCTGTAATGGGCGGTAAATTGAAGCCTGAGGAAGAGAAGAAAGTCCGCATCACTCTGGGATTATCGAAGTGGGTTGTTGATCTGCTAAAGAAAGAGAACAACATGAGTGGTTTGGTAGAGATGTTGCTGATAGAACACTTTGAGAAAAAGAGGTAGACAAATTCTGCCTTTTTTTTTAGAATAATAGACGAACACAAGTTTTTCGGTAAGAAAATATGTTCGCATAGGAGGAAATGAAAATGATCGTTGTTCAAGGGCGAGTTACAGGACGTAAAGCCGGTACTCCTAAAGAAGATGGGACTTGCTTCGATACGCTGAAAGTGGAGAGCCAGGGCAGGGAATACTATGTGGCTTATGATCGGAAGTTGCTTCCGCGAGTCTATAAGGATCAGGAAATTGCTTTGGCTTGTAACGTGTCGGCTCGAAACAACTACCTGAATTTCTTTGCGAATGGTCACATTGCAGATGAGCTGTTGGTTGATCTGTCCAATTACGCCTCCGGAAACGCCGGTAAGTTCGACGACTTTGATTTCTAATGTTCGGCGGCGTTATTGATAGTTTCGTAGTGGCGATCAAATCGATGGACTGGAAAGCCTGGTTTATGGTCGGTTTGATTCCTCTTGCAAAAATCTATTTGCGGCTTCGCAAGAAGTGGAGGGGTCGGTTGTGACAGAGGAGCCAGCGGTTGACACGATGACGGTTGAACAAGCTGACGAGATAATTCGACTTCTCCAGAAGATCGATGCGGATTCCGTAGCGCGCCACCAGGATTACATAGCGCAGGCGAAAACCTTTGAGGAGATCGCGCTTTACCTGCTTGGGTGTGTGGTTATCGCGCTCGCAGGCTTAGTGATCGGCTCCTTTTGGTCAGGGTGGAGGAGTTTCCGGTGATCGCTCAATTTGTAACTGACTGTTTTGGTGTTGGTATCCAGTGGTTCGGGGCTGCTGTTGTTTTGGGCTTCGGCGTCTCTGGTGCTATAAATCTATTTAAGACTTTTGGAGGGATTCGTTGATGTGGAACAAGGTTAAGGGCGCTGCTAAGTCGGCATGGCAAAGCGGCAAGAAAGCTATTCTGAATGCTTCGGCTGCTGTTGCTGTTTTGGTTGGCGGCGCGGTATCTGCTTCTGCTGCTGATGCTGTGGATACTACGCAAATCACAACTACTTTTACTGACATCACCACAACCGTTCTGACTGTGATCGGTGCTGTCGCGGCTACTGCGGTAACGGTCATGGGCGTTATCCTGGCTTGGAAATATGGACGCAAGCTGTTCTCGATGATCGCGAAATAATCTGGTTCTTTCTTGTCCGAAAGGGATGGGGTAATTCCCATCCCTATTTCATTAGGGGTGGACGTTTTGAAAAAAGTTCTGGTAATCATACAAGCGTTTGTTTTTTTCGCGTTCATGGTGATGCCGAAACCTGCCCATGCCGCGGCGCCGATCGCGATCGCAGCCGGTGCGGAAGCGGGAGCGGGTGCTTATGCGCTCATCCTCTTGGGGGTTGCTGGTGTAGCGTCCGGCTTGGGATATGTGGAGTATAGCGAGGAGATCAAGCAGCACGCGCTCGATACTTGGAACGCTACCAATGATGCGATCAAAGAAGCATGGAATGCGTCCGTCCAGGCGGCAGCGGCTGCTGGTACTTATATCGTAGAGGTTCCGGCCAATGTGGTGGAATACTTCCGAGGTAAGCAGGCTGAAATGATTTCTGTCGG
>NZ_CP134052.1 GCF_031583145.1 Brevibacillus brevis
CAAACCAAGTCGCGAAGCGACTTATAAGATTGCGGTAGCAATCTTTATATCCTGCACTTACGCACGAAAAACCCCCCAAGCAGCCTTCGGGCTGCAAGGGGGGCTTTTTCGAAGTCCTTGCTTCGAAGCTATACTCTTAGCTCGACATCTCAGATGAGCCTCGATCCAATCCAAAACCGCACGGCAATACACCATCAGAAACGAATTGTTCGCAATCGCAACAGTTTCAATCAGTCACTAAAGATCACGAAAAAACAGTAGCAGACAGCAAGTGAACCGCTTTGACTGGAGCAGTCCAGTTCAGACATCCATCGATGGCTCTATCCGCCGTCAGAAGATCGTCACCGCTAGTGGCCAGGCAAGGGGCATATCGTTCTGATCGAATCTGCAGCCGGTTTCCAGGGCCTTCCTGTGGGCAAAATGCCTCCTGCAGATCATCCCTGCTGTAGACAACCTTGAGACTCCTGGATCTTTCCGGATCCGCATCCAGTGTGCCGTACTCAGTTGTGCGACCCTCAATCTACCAGCAGCGCCCTGATCTGCCACCTGCGATGTCACTTGTCTCTTACTATCCGTGAATGAAGTGCAAACTGCTATAAAGCTTTCTCTCAAGTCAAAAGCCAAAATAAGATCCTCATAAACTATGTATAAAATCCAATGAAATTCAAATCATACACCAAGGTTAGAATGATATTGCGGAAAGGAAAATCCTATAATATCAAGGCTAAAAAAAGTTGATATTATATAATGTTAAATTAAAAAATATCATATCATATGAAAAATATACAAAAGAGACTGCATAAACCGACCGAAAAACTTCACTGGATGACTATTAAACCGCCCCAAACAACTGGCTCGAAAATTTAAAAACTAATGTAATACTCAGTTAAACAAAGTAATACTTATTAATACCTTAGTATTACCTGATAACACTTATATCAGATGTAGATGACAGAAATAAGCTCGTCTTGTAACCGTTTCTCCCAACTACTACTACCCTATTATTCCTCTCTTATGAGACACTGCAATCTCTTTATGTAGTTGATAATCACTAGAAAAAGGCCCACCTTCCAGCCGTCTCCGACAGCTTCGACGTGCAGCCGGCAGCGTAGTCTCCTTGTTTACTCCAGATCTACACCGACAGGACGGGGCAACCGGTCGACACGGGCTTCTCCTGCAACTCATCACCGGCCTGGGTGTTACCCCCTACTTTCTTCGGCTTTGCAGCCGAACGGCCAGTGGCGATCGGCGGGCAAGACGTCCACTGCAGCTCATGGCCGTCCGAGTGTGACGTGGGTAGAAAAACAAACACCCGTTCTATCCAATTAATGGAATCGGTGCTACAATAAATGATAAGTACAATATCGAAAGAGTAGGAGGATTTTTATGGGTACTGTAACTGCAGTTGGTTGGAAAAATAAAAAAGGCACTGGAGGTCGGTCATGTAATTGCGGTTCATGGAAGGATCATTGGATTAATAATTCAGGTAAATCTTGGCCAAGTACCTGTTCGATTGCAAATTGCAATAATAGACCAACACTTGGCGCTCATGTTATTAATTCAAATGTATCAGGAGAAAAAATTATTCCAGCATGTGATTCATGCAACAAACTAAATGGTGAGTTTACATTGAAAGGTGGAATCACTCTAGTATCCGCGAACAAACAACAAACATGTCAATAATTGATCAAAAAGACGTTAGATTTGTACCAAAATATAGGAGATCTTGAAGATGAACAAAGTCATTCGATTCATGGAGAAGCATGAAAAACCTATTAATCTGGCAAGTAAACTGATAGCCACTGTTGGTATTGTCTGGATCTGCTTTACCCAGCAAGACAAAATCAATCCATTCTTCCTGTCAGCTCTGACACTGCCAGTTTACTTTGGAATCATATACATAACAGACAGGATGAGGGCGGCTAATTAGGCTGCTCTCTTTTTTTGTTCGGGTTTAACCTTCGATCTACAGCTCCCTAGTTAAAAAAGCATTCGCCTTTTCCACGAAATAATTGCCAGGCGCTGCGAAGCTGCTCCGGAGATTTTTGTTGAAAACACGAATATTACCACCACTTCACACCCTGTTTGAAATTCAAGTGCAAGTGATAGACCTTCTTGCGATCCAGAAGAGAAAGACCAGGCTGCTGCCGCTCAGGATCGCATTCACAACCCGCACGGCGGCGTCCAGGGCGCGGCCTCCTGGTTCTTCCGGATCTGCAGCCGGCGGTCGGGGCCGACCGGCGGGTAAGACGTCTCATGCTGCTCATCACCGACTGAGGCTGAAAGACGCTGCCCCCTACTTTCTTCTGGCACTGCAAGCGGCAAGCGGCGGTCAGGATGGTCCCCCCCTATCCCCCATCACCTGCCGGGCCAGGGCGCGGCCTCCCAGGTCCTTACCGATCCCCGGACAAACGCGCCGGAGTCACCGGCGGGCACGGCCTTCTCCTGCTGCTCACGGCCAGCGAGTGGTCTACGGGTTTCTCGAGATTCACACGCCGTTGTTGGGGAAGGACGACTCAGCAATTGACCGAGAAAGAATTAAACAAAAAGTAAAGAGACGCTTAGAAAGTGTTCTAACTTCCCAAACGTCTCTTATACATTTTCAAGCCCAAGCTTCAATATCACTATCTGAAATGTCTAGCTGCACTTCGTCTCTATCCTCATGATCAGGATCTTTTACGTGTTCTTCTTCTGATACTGAGCCTTTTACCTCAAAAGAGTTATTGGTTTCCTGTGGTACGAGCTTTTCTTCTGTCGCTACCACCTTTACACTTTCCGCCTTATCTTGGGTTACCAAAGGCTGTATAATCTCCGAACTAGGTAGGCTTGTATGGGCAGGAGGTACTACAGGCTGAGATATTCGCGTCTCTACAGGCACCTGGTTCATAAGCTCTCCTAGATTTCTTTCCGTAGGGATCAAAAGTTGTAGGTTCTGCACTCCCCCACGCCTTATGATATCCTGTTCAATTAAATATCGGATGGAATCCCCATGATTAGATTGACTGTTAATCCACTGCATAATCAGTGGGTGTTCATCTAAACGGGTTTTCATAGTGATCACGTCACCTGGAACTTTCGTTTTCTTTATTCCCCTAGACAATTGATCACCCCCCTAAGTTTTTTGAATCAGATTTACACTGTAGCTTGCTGCGACTTCGCTTTCAAAGCGGTGAAGATCTTACTCTTTGTAAAAATGTACAGCCCTTCCGCATTCATCGTAACGGCATATTCTTTTGGAATGTAAAACAATTGAATTTCCCGTTCTTCGCACAACGTTTTCAAATATGGTTCAAGCACCGATCTCATCAGGATACTACCGCCACCATAAACAATAAGTACATCGATCTCATTTCTTGTTTTAGTGAGCTGATTTCGAACGTTACGTATGATTTGTTTAGCCTGGTTGTCTAGCGGCAATCTTAACGTTTTTTGAGCACGATCATGGTATTTATGTGTCGGTTGCTTTATAACATCACTAAAGAATTGACGCGGAGAATCGGGCAAATGAATGAGACGGTTAAATTCATCTAATGCCTCTTCGATTGCATGTCCAGCACCATGATTGCTGCCATGAACGAACTGGCGCAAGAACTGATTTCCAACGGTAACTGGATATTCGGTCGTTCCATCACCAATATCAATATGTAGAATGCGTTTATCTGCGAAATACTGCCCCGTAACCTTATCCAGCTTATTGGTTTCAGCAAACTCTTTAAAGATGTCGTCTTTTCTCCATTCCCCATCTAATGATTTTTGAATAGAGAAAGTCACAGGTGTTGCTTCGGGAATTGCTTTCACATAGCTAAAGATCACTTCGACATTGACACGTTTTTTACCCAAGTGAACAGTAACTTTATGAGCCTGTCCATTAATCATAAATCGTTGTTCAAACTTAGCTGCTGACTCTTCGTTATGCTGCGTTACAGGCAAAGCAGTAGTCATATCCACTTTTACCTGAATCGATTCTGGCAATTCGTTTGTATCTTCATATACCTTTTGAACGGCGTAGCCACTGATATTCGCTAAAGTATTAATAATCGGTAAATCGACATCGCACTTCATATCGATTCCCACTTGCATATTATCAAGAATCTCGCCACTTTTAAGAGCGAATTGACCAACGTAATACATACCTGGTCTTGCACTTGGGGAATCCACCGTAACAATAAGCTGATCCAATAAGTTTGTCACAAGACTTTCTGGTACTATTTCTTCCGTCCAAGGCAAGCCATCAACTGGGCAATTTACGTTTGGCTGCCTGATCAATTTACCATCAATGATAATGTCTTGCTCACTGTTACCGTTATCATTACCAACACTAAACTTCAATTTCTTTGTCATACTTGTTACCTCCCTATTCATATGTTTGTCTATGTTTAATTTTCTTTAATTCCAAATTCTTTTCGGATTCGTTCTTCTTTATGTTTTCTTATGTAGTCTCTAACGAACTTGTCCCTGTTTTCAACGTCCTCAATCTTAACCAAACCAAAAAGGCCAGTCTTTTTAACCCTTTCTGTTTCAGGCTTTTGATACCACAAAGCAAGCGCTTCATCCTCAAGTTGGTCAAGGATCCGTGATTGTGTGATGAAATCATTGATCTTTTCTTGTCGTTCTTCTTCCCTACTTTTCGGTTCAGGCAATGCCCTAATTGCTTCACTTGCTTTTTGTTCCGCAATTCGATACGCCATCTGCTCAAACTCTCTGAGAAGCACTTTTCTTAGTTCAGCAGGATCGCTAACCTCTAATTGGTTATCGGATCCGGCTGGGAAAGGCCGAACCTCAAACTCTTGGGCAACACTGTCAAAGATCGGGTCTAAATTCCACCCTTCTTCCCTCTTCTTCTTGATGAATAGTCCAATCTCCAGATCCTTCGAGTCATAGACCTTTTCGCCAGAAGATTCAACACGGTTTATATAATGGATTCGTTTTCTCTCCATTTCTTTAAACCACGAATCAACTGTGTTGTAGTGCTTGCCGATTTGTTTCGAAAACTCATTGAGTTTCCAATGCTGTTTCTCCCCTTCTACCATCGATATCCCCTCCTCTCAATAATGATACACCACGCACACAAGGGATCTACACCCCACAAATGATTCACACGAACACTTTCACACATGACTCACAGTCAACAAATGACTCACAACCAGCATTTCACTTGTGATTCACTCCAAACAAGTGATTCACCACAACTATGTCACGTGTGATTCATGTTCAATAAGTGATTCACTCCCGGCACCTCACATATGATTAACATTCTACAAGTGATTCACTTTTCCTCCTGTTTGCGGTGTTACTTTAGAAGAAAAAAGAAATACTTTGATTATATTTAGTATTACTTTTTATTAATTAAGTAATACTTAGGTGATATAAAGTAATACTTTGTGATCTATTTTAAAGTCACCTTATGGTGACAGTAGGGAAGGGGGAGTGGAATTAGCTCCGATATGACATTATCGCCAAACCGTTCTCATTAATCGAGACAAATATACGCCGGTTATCCTTCGGGTCTTTTTGCTGTTCGATTAATGCAGCACCATCTAAACGTGCAAGCTCAGTTGAAAACTTGCTTTGTTTAAGCTGCGAAAGGGCCATAAGATCGAGAATAGCCAAAGACTCCTTTGATTTGAGAATCTGCAGGATTTCCCATGAAGAATCCGTCATCCTTTTTGAGATAGCCAGTAAAACATCGCTTGGAAAAGGCATCAAAACACCCCCTCTAATAAATATCTTATTATTTAATATAATATCATACTATTTTAATGGACGCAAGCTTTATACTCTGACCTCCGAATCTTGTGGAATGATAAAACGGACAAGCGCATATGTAAGAAATGTAAGTAAGGTAAGAAACCTCTTACCTCAAAAGGAGGGCATCTAATGATACAAAAGCCTTTGTATTCCCCTGTATCGTCAAAAGGCCAAACTGTAATACCCGCAGCACTCAGAAAAAAGCTCAATATTCAAAAGGGGAGTGTTCTCCATTTTGAATTGCTCTCAAATAATACTTTCGTCGTTCGGGTTATTAGAGAAGGGGAATCCTTATCCAATATATCCCCGGTCCATAAAACAAGCAAAATTCCAGCTATCGGGCTTAAAAAAACGTTTTAGTTTCCCTTGGGTTTTTTTGAATTGCTCTTGAGTTGCTCCATCCATTTTCTTTGTTCCTTCAATTTAGTCGCTAATAAGCGAAGTTGCTCATCGGAGAAGTCCTGTTCATTTTTAGGGAATGGAATCACTTTTCGCTGCATGGCCAAAATCCTTTCTTAGATTTATTAGTAGCAGTTTGGCCATTCTCTTCGGAACTTATACAAAATAGGAGGGAGTTGAACAATTATGAAACTAAATTGGTTTGAACGAGCAATGTACAACTTTAAACGAGTCTCATTTTTGATCGACACCAAAGAGCATAGCAACCTGGAGCGCTTAACCCATGCCATTAATTACACATTAAACTCGGATGATGAAGAAGATTATGACTTGGATGATCTGAGCCGGTTGTTAATCCGGAGAGGAATAGAACAGGCATTAGATCTCGGCTTTACACCTTTTTCAAAAGCATTTTATCACTTCATGGCAAACTCCGAAGATACTCGAAAGACAAAATTTAAGCAAATACATGCAACCTTACACTCAACAGAAATCAAAGCCATAAACGACCTGGTTGCAATGATCAATGAATATCTTGAAGATGAGCAAACAAATCATGGTCAGGCATATTACCAAATCGATCAAAATGATTTGCTCAGGTTTTTTATCCGTAAAGGGCATGAAAGCTTTCGCAACATGCCCATACCTAAAGTAGTTAAGCTGCTTCAAAAAGCCTCGTCTTAAACTATTGGACAATGGACATTGGACACTGTCCATGAGTTATTCAAGCAGAGGAGTGGTGTTTTTTATGAAAAGAAGAGAAGGGGAGAGGGAAAAGGAGCTGAGGAAGGTACGATCTGACAAGAAGAAGCAGTTGCGCCCCTGGCTGCCCGGGACTCTCCTTGCTGAAATGAAATCACTAAAGAAATTCTTGAATGAACCATCTTTGGCGGCTACTCTGGAGTCAGTCTTGAATAAGACACTCATCAATCGAACCTTTATCGATTATGTAAAACCTTCGATGTACCGGAGTATTTCTTTACCCATCAGTTCAGACGGTGCTTACCGTTTTACATTGATTGCAAACCAAAACATTGAGTGCATGGCTGATGAGCTTTACAAAAGGATCAAAGAGGGGATAACGAAAAGATCATCATTTTTCGTTACCAAAGATGTCGCTGAAAATTATATTCACCCTCTTACCTCGGGTCTGAATATCTCCGCTGATGGACTGGCAACCATCGCCCTCGATTATGCCGTTACGTGCCTTCTGCCCTCGATTGCTCCTGGATACAAAAACAAATATCACGGCCCATCCAGCAATGAACCAGACAGAAAAACCTCTGGGAGTGCTTAACACCACGATTTGGATTCATACGGAACAGGTATGCGTGCCTCCATAACAACATGACTACATATCCACCTACTGCAGAGCAACCGACTGGCGGCACGGGCTTCTGTTCGGTGAAAATATAGTTTTAGACTGGAAAATAAAGTTTTAGACTGATCAGGCACAATCGATGTTCTTGTTTAAATGGAACTATCTCTGGAAATAACTATCTGTGTCCAATCACGAAAAAATAAGACCAGGATCCTCCTGGTCTTTTCCGTTTAAGTAGGGGGTTTACTCTTTCGCACTCCATTTAGCAAACAAAACGCCAAGACGAACAACAAGCAAAACTCCCCAAACAGTCGACAAAACGATAAAACAGACTTTTGCTGTACTGCCCATACCTGCATAATCAAGACCAAACAAAATAAGGGACACGAAAGCAAGGACACCCAGGCCATGCTACAATGTGCTAATAGCCTTTACAAAACCACTCATATGAATGCCTCCCAAATGTATTTAGTTTTTGCTCATTTCGACAAGCTGCTTGATTGCATTCCAGTATGAATGAACGGCAATTTCAGCTTCCTCCTCTGATCCAAATGTAGCGATTACAGCCAGCCAAGATTTTCCCTCGTAATCAAAAAGCATATGGTTAGGAAGAGTCTGCTCCATTTCATTTTCTGATAATTCCCTATGAATGACAAAATGGCAATTATCGATATTCTGTATTATGTATTTATTTGGTTTGATATCATCGCTTACAAATATTTCACTTGGTGCTTCTAATATCCTCATTTCATTTTCTTTTAGCAAGTTGTTCACCTCTACATTTAATTACTGATCTTAGGATAAGTAACCCTCTTTTTCCAAGGAATCACGTTCTTTCCTCCCCTAACTATTGAGATAAATACCTAGTCCTCTTGCCAGTCGACAATTTGAACACCAACGATGTGATCACGCAGAACCCTTTCGTCATCTTCAAAATGAACCGTGTATGGCTTCCCAGATTTCTCGTGATAAAGAGTCAAGGAGATTGCTACACCCTCATCGTTATCTACAGCAGAACCGACCTTGACTTCTTTGGAGCAAAATTCCCAGTCAGCTACATGACTGATTGCACTGTTCAGGATTGACTCACCAGAGCAGTTTCCACCTATCTTGTGCTGGATTGTTGCTACATGCTTTCCGATTCGAACATAAACTTCTGTCGTGTGGACTGTTCGCTCAGGCATTTCAAAAGCATTGTAATATTTCATGGATTCCATCATCGTTTTTCCTCCTCATCACATTTTGAAAATGTTACTTACTTTTTGACCCTTTTAAATAGCTGTGGAACTAAAACATAACTGCCTCCTAAACCATAGATGGCCAAAGCAGTCCAATGAATCAATTCGTTTTCAATTCCAGTCAATACACGGAAGTTATTAATTTCGGAATAGTAAAATAAACTCCAAACAAATATTCCTACTAATGCAAGCCTAATTACCATCGAAATATACACTAAAGCAAACCTTAGATATTCATGTCTTTCTAAAAAAGAATTAATTTTCACTATCGTTTTTCTCCTCTCTTTTGCATTTTGAGCAGTTGGCAACCACACCAATCCACCCGGCTACTCTCGATAACTACAGTGTTAAGTAACCACTCACTTCAAAAACGCATATACCAAAATTCATCAATTTCTTCGGCACGATCGTCAAATTCCAGTTCCGATAAGGTATCGCTGAAATCCTCATCCGTTTCGCAGATAAGCTTACACTCCCACTTTAGCGGTGTATTTTGCAACTCAAAAATGCAGAGTTTGGCGGCCAATTTATGCAGAACACTGCCAACATCAATACAAAAGAATTTAGGAAGACTTCATGCTGGATAGAGCATGGCGCAGTCGGTAGCTTTCTCCGGTAAACGCCAGAATATGGGCGTGGTGGACGAGGCGATCCACAAGGGCTGCCGTCAATCGCGTATCTCCAAACACCGTATTCCACTGCCCAAACTCCAAATTCGACGTCACAATCACACTGTTTCTCTCATAGCAAGCCGAGATGACATGAAACAACAGCTCAGCCCCCGTTTGGTGAAAGGGAACAAACCCAACCTCGTCCAAAATCAACAACTCACAGTCTGCCAGTTCTTTTTGAAACCGCATCAGTGCCCCATTCGCGTGTTTTTCCTGCAAGAGCGCAACCAGATCGGGAACACGGAAGAATCGAACGGCATATCCTCTTCGGCACGCCTCTACGCCAAGCGCTGTTGCCAGATGGGTCTTCCCCGTGCCCACTTTTCCCAGCATCAGCACATTTTCCTTACGCTCCAAAAAACGCAGGTCGATCAATCCCTCCTTTGTACATGTTTCCGGAAAGGTGACTGCCTCAAAATCGTAATCCTCCAGTGTCTTCAGTTGGGGAAACGCGGCTTTCTTCAATAATCGCTTCAGTTTGGTTTCTTCTCGCCGCTGAATCTCCATCCGCAAGACACCCAGCAGGAAGCTCTCCCGATCTTCAAACAGCACCTGTTCATAGGTTTCCATCACATGCGCCAAATGCAAAGTTTTGCACACCTTTGCCAGCTCTTCTCTCATTCCACCCTCACCCCCAGGATCCGGTCGTACTCTTCCAGCATTGGTATCTGCCCGTGAAGGGCAGGGGGTGTATGCGACTCTGAAAACGGTTCCGGGCGGAAAACAGGGTGTTTTATCGCGTAAAGGGCATGCTCCAAGGCAACAGCCAGATGCTCTTGCTGATGCGACAATTCTCCCAGTACTTGCCCAATTTCCTCCAACGTATAGGTGTCGAGTAATCGATGGAGCAGGCGAATTCGTGCTTTTCGTGCATTCATGTCTTCCACCGTCAAAAACGTTTGGAGCGCCTGAGGCATCATGTTGGTAAAGGAAGAATACATCACCGCCCGCGGGCGTTTTTCATATCTCTTCAATACCGCCTTCCAATCTACTGGAATGACTTTCTCCGTATAGGGACGAGGCAATGTCACAATCGGGGTATATGTCCCGTCTGCCGTTAACACCTCCAGCACATCCCACTTGACTTTCACCAAAACCGGCTGCATGGCCCGACACTGCGGCAACGGGAAGAGAGCCGCGTCAAACGACAGCTCAGCGTATTTGTTCAGGTGGCACGTCTCCAGCCGGAAAATCTCCAGCGGTGTCGTCGGCAGCGTCAGCAGCTTGCATTTTTCTTGCTCCCACAACTCGGCAATGGTTTGCTTTTTCACATAGTGAGGGCGCTGCATATCCGCACGGGCAGCTTCCGCCAAATACGTCTCCAGTTGTTCCGGCGTATCGATAACCGGTGGCGGAACACACCAGTTCCGGCGTCCATACCCCACTTTGTTTTCCACATGGCCTTTCTCATGGCCGCTGTATGGATTGCAAAACAGGGGCTCAAAGCGGTAATGGGCGCAGAAACGCCGAAACGCTTCCGTACACTCTCGTTTTCCGCCTTGCTGGATGGACACAACAGCAGCGGACAAGTTGTCAAACCAAATCTTGCGAGGAACCCCTCCCATTTGCTGAAATAGCCGCCCTAAGGCCTCCAGAAAGCATTCCGTGTTTTCTTTCGGAACCGGGAACACAAAGGCGGCATTGCTGTACGGAAACGACAGGGTCAATACTTTCCGCTCCACCAGTTCTCCCGACTTGACCACGTACACCGTCCCAAAGTCAGCCTGGGCTTCCCCGCCTGGATGCTCCAAACGCTCAAAATGTTCGGCTCGTTCGGCTGCCATGGCTTTCTTTCGCTTCGAGACATATTCGGATACGGTTCGCTGCCCGCCAGGGAAGCCGTACTCATCCCGTAACCGCTGAAACATGCGGACGGCTGTATGGCGTTGCTTGCGTGGAAGACGCTCATCATCCTCCAGCCATGTGTCAATAATCTCTAAGTACGGTCCCAACACCGGATGGCGGCCTTTTCGCTTGCATACCGGTTCATTCCAGTCGTCGCGATCCGCATATTTCTTGGCGGTTCGCCAATTCACCTGGACACGTTCCGCAATTTCCTGAATCGAACACCCTTCGACTTCCCGCAAAAATCGGATATACTGTTGTTGTGGCACTTTCAACATTCCTCTCACTCCCTCAGATTTTCGCCAAATCCAAGGGTAGATTTTGTAGGGGGATGTTGGCAAGTGCCTTTTTCATGGCCTCAGAATTGCGGTGGAACTCTGCAGTTTTCCGCCGCAATTCTCTGCACTTTTATCCTGCCATAAACAAGCGGAACATCCTCTTGGCCCTCTTCATCTCTCTTGATCATCAATTTCAAAACATATTCAGTGTAGGCAACTGCCTCTAAAAGAGCTTCTGTCCGATCGCTAAAGCGAATTACTTTCCAATAACACCGTGAATACCCAGGAGACGAGATAACAACCAGCCACTTATGCTCTGGTAAGACTTTCTTGATCATACCGTTTTTCGGCTCATGGACAGCTTGCGATACATGGCGATCACCGGTTTGTTTTTCTCTTCCCACTCTTTATCTTGGAGCGCGGGAATCTGAAACTCCCTTTCCATCTGTGTCATCAACTCCGAGAGATGCCTGTCTTTCTGAAAATCACTTATATCTGATGCCATAATGTTTTCATATTCCTGTTGGATCTCAGCCAACTTTGACATGTGAACCGCATCCCCTTTTCTTAAACTTGAAACTCCGTGAAGCATTCAAAACATTTCCAGGTAGTTTCACTGATCCGTTCGACACTATTCGGAGATTCTTTCCCTTCACACTTCGGACAAATCGGTATTTTTCGTTTCGGTTTGTCTCTAAAATCTTTCAACTCTATTTTTTTCAACACTTCCAATTATTCAGAAGACAAAACTGTCCAATACACGTCTTCGTAGTCACCGTAGACCTGACTTTGAAAAACAGTTACATAGTCATCGCTTTTCATAACAACAGTTTTAAAGCTCCCAGACGGACTAACCCTCTCATGTACGATTTCGTAACCTTGAGTAAAAGTAAAATCAATTTTTTCCTGCAACTTAACAAACATCAAACCCCTCCTTGTCATAATGAGCATTTTGTAGCCAGGCGATCCGCGCAGCAACTCCTACCTGGTACTCCGCACTATTAAGTTAATAAAACTCTTACTCCAATTCTTAGTAAGCACTCAGCGATTGTCGCTGCAAGGGAACGACCCGTAATACAAAGATTTTCCCATGCAATCTGCCTAATGTCACTATCCGCAATTGCATCCATGACATGCGGTGGAACCGTTGCTCCATCAAAAAGTTTCATGTAGCAAAATCGTAAATCTTCGTCATCATCCTTCGACCATACCTTAAAATCTTGGTAAGAGATTTCCGAATTCTCGTCAGGTATAGCGATTAAGAGAAATACTGGTTCATAAATCAAAACAAACGTTGAAGTGAGATTCATGAATTAGCCCCCTTCTTAGACCATCTGACATTAACCCCGCGTAATTACGCTGTTCAAATATTCATGAATTAAATCGGTCGGTATTTTAGAAAGAGTATGAAAGGTATGATATTTTTCAAACGGCAAAGCTTTCTGAATCAAATTGCGGTAGGTATCAATTGATTGGTCACGTAGCAGCTTATTTACGTCCGTATCCTCTGGCATCTGAATGATTCTGGACGGTATGTCCGCATCCTGCAGCATCAAGCCTGCTTCAATTGCACCCTCTTGGCCTGATCCGTTCTTGTCGCCAGTGTCATAGCCGATGTATGCCATTGGCACACCTTTCTTTTTTAGCCGGTGAATGTGGAAGGAACTAAACTTACTGGCTCCACCCGTACAAATTGCGTTCATTACCTTGTGCTGCTTGAGCGATAGCCAATCAAAAGGACCCTCGACAATCAAAACCGGCTCTCCTGGTACGATGTCGTCATACCCCATAAGTATCTTTTGGCCATTGAGGTAAAAGTGCTTGGTCCCCTTGTCGTAAATGGAACGACCGTAAAGATCGACTATCCGAATATCCATGTAGATTGGCACGATTACCCTTTTGAAGAAGCTATCCATTAAGTTGTCACCCACGCGGCGAATCAATTTAACTTCCTCCAGAAAGATATCATCAAATCCCAAATGATTCAGATGGTCTTTCAATACCGTTCCACCTGGAGCGTAGCCAACCAAATGCTGTTCGGCAGTCTCTTTCGTGATACCGCGCTTTGCGATGTATTCATGGGAGAACTGACTGTAAAACCGGACGGTTTCCTGCAGGCATTTTTGGACGCGTTGCAAATGTTGCTTTTCCTCTTTCGTGGACTGTGGCAACTCGAAATTCCCCAAGGCAGCAACGTATTTTACCGCATCAAGAAATTGACACCCTCTAGTTTCCATGACCCAATGAAACGCATTCCCCGCCCATCCGCAACTCGGAGACATGCAACGAAAAAGATTCTTCCGCGAATTGATCTTGATATGGGTCCAATCCCGACCGCACTTCGGACAACGTTCAATTCCTTTTGATTTACCGGTCCCTCTCACTCCATAACCAGTGGAGAGTACAACGTCCTCCAATGACACAGCAGCCATCAGCTCATCCAGCGTTTCCCTTGATACAAACATCGAAAAATTCCTCCATCACATGCGTTCTTGCCTTCTTTCAAAGAAACGTCCACATACCAGGACAACAGCAGCGCCAATGATCGCTACCACAAGACAAATGCCAAGGTACATTTCAGCAACCGGCACTTTATGGATCTCATTTATTAAGTATTGTGCCGTACCATCCAAAATTTCCTTCTCCATTTTTTCGGTATGGAGGGCAATGCTACTTCCCGGATCCGCGAAACACTTTGCTGCAATATAAATGACAACGACGAAAATGGGAATCGTACCAAAATGACTCGCTACACCCGTCACAATCAAAAACAGCAGGTATTTATTACGCAACAGGAACAAGACACATCACCCCCAATCCTCTCAAGGCTTGTCCATCTTTACTTTTTAGTCATGCGATCCATCTTTTTCGAAAGTGACCGTTGATTGAGATAGACACCGCACAGAACGACACACGATATGACCAAGAGAATTACAGCAAGTCCATTCATTCCGGACAACCTCCTTTTCTTCTCGCATATTTTCGGATATAATGAGTAGTAATAAGGGAAGGGTAGGTAAGGCGGGCAAACCCACCTACCCATTCGATTAGCGGTTAGAAGGATCCGATTCGTGGTCGGGTCCTTCTTTTTTTTCGGCTTTTTCATCTTTACGATCCGCGGTCACTTTAAGCTCGATGGAAGTAAACTTAATGTGTAAGTCGATCTGCTTATAAGCAATCGCTAGTGTCAAGATGCAAACCACTACCGCCAGGAAGGTAATGTCATCCATGGTCATCACCCCCTCCCCTTATTTATATAATAGCATAGACATAGATGTATTACAATGATTTGTTGGTAAAAACCCCCTTTTTTATGCGGTTTTCTCTCCGAAATATGGCAGAATCATTTTCGCCAAAGCCTTTACCACAATGGGACTCACTGAATTTCCAATGTGCTTAAAGTTCGTCGTTGTTGCATTCGCAAACTGGAACGCATCCGGGATTCCCATTTGCCTTGCATACTCACGGTTTGTAAATGGACGAAGCCCCTTATAGTTGGGTTCTCCGGGACGTGCATAGATAAGGGTCGTTCCGCGATCCCGCGCATAGTGGGCAACACACGTATTTCCTATATCATGATCTGCTTTCACGCTGGGAAGATCCCGGTACCCGCCGTCAATTCGCTTTTTCACGTAATCAGGAATATCGATCACCGGATTTTCCTCGCGAATATCCCCAATCGTCAGTTGCCGGTTAAATTCTTGGAAGTACAAGGGGGAAACTGGTGTGAATCGGCGTTTAAATCCAATCACAAAAAGCCTCTTGCGCCGCTGTGGGAGCCGAAAGTCTTTTGTATCCAACTCCATTTCGTAGTAGTCATAAGGCGGCAGCTTGCGGAATGTTTCCATTACAATCGGGAATTTCCTCACTTCTGGACTGTTCTCCCATAGGTACACTTCCGGCTGAATGAGGGCAACATAGCGAAAAAAATGCAGGAACAAATCTTGAACCATTGCGTGATGGTAAGCCTGCTTCCAATTGCTTTCTCGCTTCTTCTTGTGGATGTTAGCAGCCAATGAATATTCAACACATGGAAATGTCCCTACCAAAACGCCCTCTCTTACATCCAGGTAGTTATCAACACTCACCTTTCGAATATCATCAGCAATGATCCGATGCGAGTAATTGAGTTGGTGGGTCTTGACTGCTGAGGGATCTATTTCGTTTGACAAAATCACGTTGTAACAATCAGACGCCATTTCAAACCCTTGCGCCATCCCATCTACAGCCCCGGAAAACAAGGAACCAACTGGAATCTGCAACATTATAAAGACTTCCTTTCAAGAAATGTTTTTTTGAGTCCATTCCGGAATCGTTTTATTCTTCAAATCCTGCAGCCACTAAGGCGAACAAATCATCATAGGTCATACCAAAGTAACCTATCAGCATATCCCGAAGGAAAAGCTTTTCTTCAACGGCCCGATTGTGGCGGCCACACATACGGTTCCAGAGAGAAGAATTATTGACCGTTAACCCATCGGAAGCCAATTCCTCCTCCAGACGAAACATGGCATCTTTCAGCTCAAAAATCTCATTTGACACCGTGACCAAACGTGCCAACAAGCTTGTTTTCAGTTGTTCCGTGCTCATCCGCCCTGCCTTCCCTCCGTTGTTAATTTTCAACGTGCATCATATGAAAACAGAGTGAGGAGAAGAGGAAACCCTTAACGGATCCCCTTCTTCCAATTCTCAAGAAAATTCTCCAGACGATCCAATGTTTGCTCGATGTTTTTTGCCATGTAACTCTCTCCTCTTTCTTGGGTTGGTTGGTTATCGCCGTAACTATATAATATCATAAACATAGATAATTTTCAAATGTAAAGTCGGATTTCTCCGGATTTCTTTCGATGTTAAACGTCCTATCCCGACCATTGCGTCCCTACGATTCGTTCCGCAAAAACAGCGATCCAGGCCGCCTAGTATCGAATTTCCCTGATGATCTTCGTGTCGTACACGCACAATTCAGTTTCACCCGATGGATACGTGACTGCGATAGCTTTCGTACCTTTCTGGCGTTTCCCACTGTAATCAATGTCCTTATCATCAATGATCGCCGCCAATATACAATCACCGAACACCCGCGCCCCTTCTTTGCTCGAACTGAAATAAACACCTTTACCATACGTTCCGATTTGCGGTTTGAAGAAGGAGGAAAGGATTTGCTCACAACGTTTTGGAGTAGTGCCGTGATACCATGTGTTGAAACATTTTTGCTGCAGAGCAGATAAATCGTCTTGAACCTCTTGAATTTTTGCTCCCTTGTAAGGTTCTTTCACTACCACGATCATGCAAATCTCTCCTTTTGTGATAGGTTATCGCTGGGCGGCCCCGGTGGGGCATCGCCGTGGCTCAGACGGACCACGGAGCGCGCGGCTCACTGTACCCGAAGGGCGACACGCGGCGGCTGCCGCGTAGGGAGTATGGCGTAGCCATATACAGTGAGAAGCCCGTGGTACGCTGACCAAACGGCGATGAGCCTCTTTAGGGGCCGCAGGCTCCTGGCGCAGCCGGGAGCCATCCTTGCCTTTAAAAATGAAAAGACACCGGCTTTGCTGGTGTCTTCCTTGCTTTTGAAAAACAGACGGGGCCTCCCCGTCTATTTTTTAGCTGTTTTTTCGTAATACCCGTCTTTTTTCATGTCGTCATAATACAAGGTTTCAATCTGCTTCGACGTGAGCATATTGGATAACCTGAAAATAATGTTTTGCAGCTCTTCCGGGCTTTTCGCTTTCGCTGTATCATTGAGCCACATATGTGGAGACAACCATTTGCGCATCGTAATCCCTCCTAAACAAGTTGTACTGCCATTCGGTTGAGGATCATGGTTGCCAACCTCACCTCAGAATCACTAAGCGAAACAAAATTCCCTGTATCATCAGCCTTTGTAATGAAAACTGTGCCAAAAAACAACTCCCCATTGACAACAATATTGGGTTCAAGATCCAAGAACAAAAATTCCTCATTGCACACAAGATCAAAACCGTTTATCAATTCCATCACTTCAATTCGTCCATCAACGATTTGCTGCAGGGCAGATAAGCCACCTTCAATCTCCCGAATCTCTGCGGCCTTGTTGGGTTCTTTTACTACTACGATCATGCGGATCTCTCCTTTGTAGTGGTTATCGCTGGGCGGCCCCGGTGGGCCATCGCCGTGGCTCAGACGGACCACGGAGCGCGCGGCTCACTGTACCCGGAGGGCGACACGGCGCAGCCGTAGGGAGTATGGCGCAGCCATATACAGTGAGAAGCCCGTGGTACGCTGACCAAACGGCGATGAGCCTCTTTAGGGGCCGCAGGCTCCTGGCGCAGCCAGGGAGCCATCCTTATCACTAAAGAACATCCCTGAAACACTCACAAAGGCTTTTCTGGCTTCCTTGTGTCTTATCCTCATTTGGGTTAGGGGTGGGAGGGATAAAGAAGCGCACAGGAACCTAGAGGGCTTTGGCGGGCGCTTGCATCCGCCTAGGCCCTCTGGTTATCGGGCGATTCCCCGACCCCCGGCGGCGGCCTCCGGCTGCCGCAACGCCCAAAAGGGCCACCCTAAATCGGGTAGTCCCATCACTCAAAAGCTATGGCATAGATTGCGATGACGAATGTTAAAGGACAAGATGGCATTTTTTATGACTTCCGCAATCGCAAAAGCCATTTCAACCGGGACCCCATTCGCGATTTGTTGTTGTTTCGATGCCTTTTTCCCCAGGAACACAAAGCTGTCATCCAATCCCATGAGCCGCGCCCCTTCTCGAACGGAAATAATTCGTTGCTCCTCCGGATGTAGGATCATGGATTTACGGGGATTGACCAAGGTAATCGATGGCTTGTCCCATTCCAATCTCTTATACATGTTGCTGTGCTGGCCCTTCGGCCGCAGGCCCACGGGGATGTCCTTGACGTTCCCTCCTGGTTTTACATGCTTCATCCGTTCCAGCGTAATGTCTTTGGCATCGCTCACATCTAACTGATTCGGGACTCGATCATTCAGGCCGGCAAACGCCTCCCGAACCGTTTTGTATTGGGATAGTTTGTAATACGGTTTTGGGATGTCAATTTTCCCGATTTTGCTCCCGATAAAGATTGCTCTTTCCCTTAACTGCGCCGATCCATAATCGGCCGCATTCATAACGTCATGTGTAATCTCAAAGTCAGATAATGCCTCCAGGATTTCTTCTTTGAATTGCCCGCCGCCTGCAGTAAGGATCTCCGGAACGTTTTCCAAGACGAAAACCTGGGCATTTTCATTGGTTTTGACTGCATCGATAAATTCTCTAACCAATTTGTTATTGGGATTATCCAGGTAATTCGTGTACCGGTTGGAATTGGAGAATCCTTGGCAGGGACTTCCCCCGATCATGACCGGCGCTTTGGTGATCCGGGACTTATCGAAGGTTTTTATATCAGCCTGGACAACATGTCCCCCTAAGTTGTAGCGATAAGTCTGAACCGCGTCCTCGTCGTGTTCAAGGGCAAAAACCAGGTCAAATCCTGCCTGTTGAAAGCCCACATCCATGATCCCAGCCCCACTAAAAAGGCTGGCCACTTGAAGAGGAATGGCAAGCTGATTGAGTTTCTTCTGGATGCTGTAAAGCCTACTTGGTCGGGAAACCGTCGCTTCCGGAAGAAAATCAAAGAGAGAAATTTGTTCGTAACTGACGTGATCGCCAACGGCCTCTTTTAACTGGTCCCGCGACAGGACAATGCTGGCTGTCTTCTTAATTCGGAGAAAATCCGTGATATGGGAAACGGTGGCTTTCCCACGGAACGCTTTCTTAATTCCGCTGGCCACGGAAGAAAAGAACGATTGCTTTTCCTCCACGTACCCCTCCACCACAATTCGATCCTCGAAGATCTCCACCTGCAGGTAATCGACGCCTTTGAAAACCGACAATGCTTTTTTGTGACGAATGTCGATGACCGGCTTTAGGTCCTCTTTTGTTCTCCGCTTGGATACAACGTTATCGTTTTGATCGTCAGACGACAGAATGATGATTTTTCGGTTTTTTGCATCGATGACGTATTTGTAATGCCGGCCTGGTTGAAAGACTGTTTCTTTCAGCTCTTTATCCTGGAGGTAAATCCCCCTGGAGGAATTTTTTCCGACTCTTTTCTTTAGTAACATCTCTCGTCACCTTCTCATGGTTATTGGTTATCGCTGGGCGGCCCCGGTGGGCCATCGCCGTGGCTCAGACGGACCACGGAGCGCGCGGCTCACTGTACCCGGAGGGCGACACGGCGTAGCCGTAGGGAGTATGGCGCAGCCATATACAGTGAGAAGCCCGTGGTACGCTGACCAAACGGCGATGAGCCTCTTTAGGGGCCGCAGGCTCCCGGCGCAGACGGGAGGCATCCTTGCCTTTGATTGGCGTGGCCAAAATCAAACTCGCCGCGCGGAAGTGGATGGCTGCGGAGCAGGGCAGCCATCCGGCGGAAGTGCGGCGCGCCCGACAAAAAAAGCTAGGGAATAACCCTAGCTGCTTCTGCGTTTTCGCTGTTCAAGGCCATCTACAAAGTCTAAGCAATCCTCCAGGATCGCCCACCCTTCCTCGATCGATAGGTCTACCAGAGTTCGGCCCGCCCGTGAATTCAGTACCCTTTTCACATTCGATTTGTTGGCCAAATACCCCCGGTTTGCCAATGCCTGTTTAATGTCGTCTTCATGCCAACGAATAACTGCAAAAAATCCATCTTCGAGTTGGGGTACTGTACCGGCGGTTTGCAACAAACTTTTGATTTCCTCCAGTCGATTCAAAAACTCCACCGCCTGGCTCAATCGCTCCCCCGTTCCTTCTGCGTACCCTCCTTCGCCTTCGTATGGCTGCGCCCACTGAACATAATCCTCCAGCCGATCCTCGACCACGTAGGCCAGCGAGGCGATATCCGTTTTCTTTAGTAATTGGATCAGTAAAGTCATTGGATTTTTTGGGCTTTTTGTCTTTTTCATCGTGGATCATCCTCCTGGGTTTTCATTGTGCTTGCGGTGCGGACGAACCACGAAACGACTCCCTTTCAAGATTGGGCCTTTGAATCCAGGAGCAGAAGGCAGGCGGTTAAGTCTGCCTTGGCTCCCCTTCTTCGAATCCTCATCGCCCACCGAAGGCTATCTTGAAAGAGAGCAGGAGTGAAGTGGTAGAGTCAAACCGCAAGCACCCCCCATGAGTTGATAGCGATACCGGTGGAACCGGTATCCTCCTTTTCCGTTCGATCAAAAGGCAGTAGCAGTCATGCTACTGCCTATCCTTTTCGACCGCGACCATCCGCGGTCGATCGCCTTGGAGAAAAAAATAAAAAGCTTCTGGCTTGTCCAGAAGCTATCCTTTCAGGGGCCGGCTTCCGGGGGAGACCCCCGGAATGCCGGCGATTTGCTTTATTCCTCGTGGCAGTCTTCATATTTGACACCCAAAATGTAATCCACTCCCTTTTGAGCCAAGCCGGCCGCCTGCACCACCAGTTTTTTATCGTTTTTCAACGCTCTGAGCCAACTGCCAATATACGATGCGCTGTTTTCGATAGTGGAGTTATCAATGCCGGCCTTCGCGCACAGCATGGCCGCGCCGATCTCTGCAACTAGCTCCTCTTTGGAGTAGACCTCATCTCCAAATGCGGCTACTGTCTCGATCCCCGGACGGTTCAGGCGGTTTTTATGTCCGGTAGAGTGTATCATTTCATGGAACAAGGTACTGTAATATTCCTCTTTCTTCGGGTAGTCATTGATCGGAGGAACACTGATATAGTCCTTAGCCGGCACGTAGTAAGCGCGTCCAGAACTAAAATAGATTTCCGGAGCATCCGCAAAGCCGTTTACAATGTTTTCGGCTTCTGCAATCGGGTCATGCTCGAATGAAATTTCCCCTCGCTTGCTTTCCAGCCCTTCACATTGGGTATTGATCTCAAAAACGGAGTAGTAGCGCAAGAACGGAACCTTTTCTTTGTCGCCGGTTTCCTCGTCCTCAACTTCAAGCCATCTCCAAAATACAACGATATGGGCTTTTTCTCCCTTCTTCACATGGCCGCCTGCCTCAGTAATTTGCTTCCATGTAGCGTACTCGCCCGCAGGCAGAAGCAGAGTATTGATTCCTCTATATGGCGTTTGTGTCTTCCAGCTTACAGCCGCATTGACAACCCACGGTCTGCGCCAAGGAATGACCCCTTGCTCCAGCATCTTCATAATTCTTTCCGTGACCATTTCATAGATTTTTTGAGACATTTTACATCGCTCCTCGTTGGATTCTGGTTGGTTATCGCTGGGCGGCCCCGGTGGGCCATCGCCGTGGCTCAGACGGACCACGAGGCGCGCGGCTCACTGTACCCGGAGGGCGACACGGCGCAGCCGTAGGGAGTATGGCGCAGCCATATACAGTGAGAAGCCCGTGGTACGCTGACCAAACGGCGATGAGCCTCTTTAGGGGCCGCAGGCTCCTGGCGCAGCCGGGAGCCTTCCTTGCCTTTCCCCAATAAAAAAAGCCACCAGAAAACGGCTGGTGGCCTCCTTCTTGATCTTTTCAGCTTCCTGGGGATGTCTTTCATGCGTTAGGGGTGGGAGGGATAAAGAAGCGCACAGGAACCTAGAGGGCCTTGGCGGGCGCTTGCGGACGCCTAGGTCCTCTGGTTATCGGGCGATTCCCCGACCCCCGGCGGCGGCCTCCGGCTGCCGTAACGTCCAGGATGAACATTTGGGGCATGGGGCACTTTCCGCAGATCATCACCGGCGGCAGCCAGGATGTAGCTCTCTAGTTTCTCCCGGATCTGCAAACCGGCCGGAGAAACGCTCCGATCCGGCCAAGCAAGGAGTACCAAGACCAAACGTAAGGCACTCCCTTCGGCGTAACCGGGAGCTTAATACCAAAAGTTCATGAAAAGAAAGACGACAGCCTCAAGGAAAGTGGTATGGCTCAAAAACAGATTGAGACGGAGGGTAAACAGATTGATGCGGAAGATAAACAGGCAAATGAAATGTAACATAGTATCAACCTTTCTTTAGTGATTTTTTAGTAAACGACCTTCTAGCCAGAAAACCAATAGTAATTTGGGGCTTCATTTGTTTTTCAGGAAAAAAGAAAAACCCTTCCCCAAGGCAAAAAAATAGAGAGAATTAAACTTGCTTCTTCTAAACGACTTGGGCCTGTTTTCTAGTCCCAGGCTCCTGGCGCCAGCCGGGAGCCATCCTTGCGTTTTTCTGCAAAATAAAAGCCACCAGCGAACGACTGGTGGCCTCCTTTCCGGTCAAATAAAAGAAACCAGGGAGCCTCCCTGGTTTCCTCCTTCTACATCCCCCGAATTAACGGGGGCTTTTCCTTTCGTCACGAATTTTCGACCACTCGGGAGTCAATTCTAAATCGGACCAGAAAATCTCCCGAAAATCAATGATATGACCCCAACTTTGACCACCCTCCACGATGATGAAAAAATCATCGTGGACTTCCCTCACTACTCCATTGAATGTCAACGTCTGGTCACGGGATACGCTACACATCATTTCGATACCAGGCTTCACGATTTGGCGCAACATGCCATCGTATTGAATCATCATGCTTCCCCCTTTGCTCGCAGCATTCTACCAATCAAAAACAGGCAAGGAATCATACATGTAACCGTCCCTATCCAACATTACCCATACACAATCATGTTCCTGGGCCAAATCAAAGATCGCCTTTAGGTCATCGGGGAGTGAACGGGTTTCCTCCTCATAGTCATCTTGGGGAACAAGCAGCAGCCAACCGTATTCCGCCTTTTCATAGGCGACAATGCCAAGTACATCTTGCTCGATGAGTCCATTTGTTTCTTCGGAAATGTGAGCCGTAGACAGCTCCAGTACCTTTGTGATATGAAGTTCTTTCATGATTTTCCCTCTCCCTTTGGTTGATTGGCCGGCTCCAGCTCAGGTATCCGGAGCCGGCGGAACCGGATTTATTCGCTCCCGATCTGATACGTCTGCAAAAACTCCCTGGCCGATTCCTGGTATTCGGAAATGAATTGTTCATACTGCTGTGCCGTCATATGAGACGGTTTCTGCTCCCCTGCCAGGAAACGCAGGTAGACATTTACGTGATCCGCGAGAGGTTGTCGATCAAAACAATGCTGCCGTTGCATGTCGAATCGTCCCTTGTAGGTATTCCCGTCTTCCCATTCAATCCAAAAATCACACTTATCATAACCGCCGGTATCCGGCGCAGTCCGTGCCGCGTTATTGATTGCTGTTTCAACGTCGTTCCAAGTAGAAAACGTTTTTTTGAAAAGGTCGATATGCCTGCCTTCTACCCGTGCAAAAGTGATCTGCTTTACCGATACTTTTTCCATATTTTTCAGCTCCTTGGAGTGGTTATCGCTTGGCAGCCCCGGTCGGAGCTGCCAACAGTCATTTTTCATTTTCTTACCTATCGCGTGTCTCGGGCCTACAAATCACTAGATAAACTCCCTTCGTAATACCAGTCTTCACTTCGCAGAGACTGGGAATAGACCCGCCCTTCCTCAATCATATCCCCGTCTCCTTTGGTGACTTTGTAGGTGTCAATGGTTGCTTGTCCGTCAAAGCTTACCATTTCGACCGTGAAATACTCGGCATGTGAATCCTCCTCGTTAAACTGGATCGATGTTATCTGGCAGCACCATCTCTCCTCGATATAGCATTTGAGTTCATTTTTGAATTTGCTCATTGTTCATTTCCCCTTTCAAATGTTGGCGGCCCCGGTGGGCCATCGCCGTGGCTCAGACGGACCACGAGGCGCGCGGCTCACTGTACCCGGAGGGCGACACGGCGCAGCCGTAGGGAGTATGGCGCAGCCATATACAGTGAGAAGCCCGTGGTACGCTGACCAAACGGCGATGAGCCTCTTTAGGGGCCGCAGGCTCCTGGCGCAGCCGGGAGCCTTCCTTTCCTTTCCCAATAAAAAAAGCCACCAGCAAACGGCTGGTGGCCTCCTTTTTGATCTTTTCAGCTTCCTGGAGATGTCTTTCATACGTTAGGGGTGGGAGGGATAAAAAAGCGCACAGGAACCTAGAGGGCTTTGGCGGGCGCTTGCGGCCGGCTAGGCCCTCTGGTTATCGGGCGATTTCCCGACCCCCGGCGGCAGCCCCCGGCTGCCGTAACGCCCTGGTATTACTTGTACTTCTCACTCCAGGCTTTTTTGGCATTTTGGTATTCTGGACTCAAGATGTATTGCTCTTGCAGTAAAACGCGGCGTTTCAGGTCTTTTTTTCGACGGTACGCCTTTATTCAACGAACGAATAGATACAAAAAACATAGGGCAATTGCAAATAAACAGTAAAATTTCAATAAAGTGAGTACCATTGATCTCCCCTAAATTACAACCTGTATGTAACCAGGCAGATAGTAATTCTCCTCATGTTAATCTGTCAAATAGCCGACTGAAACCCCATCCTAGCGACATTGTTAATGGCACAAAGGAAAGATACATCCAGACAGACGTTTGATATAAATGGGCCTTGTTGTTCTTATATAACTGCCAAGCTCGTTCATATTCGATAATCCAAACCAGTCCAAATAGGACGGCTGAGAGGATAAGAGAAAGAAACCATACGATATCCATGTCCATCAAATCACCCTATTTTTCTTGTTAAGAAGCACTTGCTGCTTTGAATTGTTTCTCCATGTTTGACAAGCATTTGCCTAATACTTCGGGCATCTTTCTAAAAAAATCAATGGCTTGCTTTTTGCTTTGAAAAGTAAATACTTCTTCATCGTTAAAAAGGCTAGGTAAAATCTTAAATTGTTTGGTGTCCTCATACCCTAACTGAGACGTCACAGCATTGAAATTTGGTTTTACGAATACATTGATTTTGCTACCGGTCATCAAGGAACCAATGAAGCCCTTAGCCCTGTACCCAACAAACAATTCCTTTTCCATCGATTGTTGAAGCATCCAACGATAAAAGTCCATGTCCATAAATGTAATCCGGATAGAGACAGTATAAGAAGCCTTTACATCGTCATTTTGAAAATCCCTGGTGAAATCCACCATATAAGACATCTACCAAATCCCATCCTTTCCCCAAAATGCTGATGTTAAATACTGAGCATTCTGGATAGATCGGCTCTATCCAGGCTAACTATTGTGGTAAGTCCCCTGTTTCTGCAAATACAGTTAATATTGGCAAGAGTGCTTTTACCTGGTCTTGTGTTAAATGCATCCTCGTAGTCAAAACAACATCTTTTGGAATCTCATACGGCAGCCATCCCGTACCGCCTTCGCGTACCTTCGAAGCCATGATTTGCGGGTTTGCATCGTTTACGCCAAGCCATATAGCATTTTCAAATGCCAATGAAGATTTTTGGATGCTACACTCGGTGCCATATCTATCTTGAAATTCGATGATGTTGAAACCTCTGTTTGTAATTCCCTTTTTAAATTCCATGTCGTACCTCCCTACTTGAGTTTAATGACTTGACGAGACTTTCGAATTTGCATGAGCTGTACGAACATCCGATAGATCGTATCATCACCGATACATACCAGGTCAGACAAATCAAAGTAATGCTTCCGGCTCGAAAACATTTCAACGGCTGCCCGGACCAGCGCTCTCCATCCGCTTGATAGGCCGTAGACAGCCTCCGACTCGGTAAAACGTCCTTCTTCTTCGATCCATTCTCCCCAATACCAGTCCAGAGGCGTATCCAAGCATTCTGAATGCCAATCAATCTTATTGTGTATCTCAGGATGAGCACATACATAACAAGCTGATGCATATTCAGCATTATTTTGGTAAGACTCCAGCAGAGCGATAAAGTTCTCTTTGTGTTCCTCTCCGTCGAACCAGATATTGTCCTCGTTTGGCTTGGGAACACCCATAACTTTTTTCAAATCTTCTATAGCCTTCTGAATTGCTTTTTCCTTGTCTGTCATCTTAATCGATCTCCTTTATTTATCAATTTGAGCAACGAGTAACCGTAGTTATATAATCTTCGATAACTGCCAGCCAAGTAAACCTAGAAAAATCAAAAGAGCACCTATTCCAAAACCAACGATTATCAATTCATCCGATACATCCTTTTGACCTGGAGCCAACAAAAATCCCCCCACCTTTTTTCTTAAATAACACGGTTGTTCACCCTTATTGTGAGCAGGATCAGACCGGCACAATGTCTGATTATCGAAAGGGCAGAGCCTTGTCAATCGCATACAGTAGAATCAAAATAACGATGACGATAATAAACGTAGTAAACGGATTCTCCCCCGCATAGGTGATAACATCTCTAAACCAATCATCTTGCAAAGCGAAAGCCCTCCATTCGCTAAAATTATCCATAGACAGCGAAAAGCTTTATGATATAATGGCAATAACTGCTCCTTTTGGGAGTTGGTTATCGCTGAGATCGGGGTGGTTCCCGGTCTTTTTACTTTTTACAGACTTTTTTCAGACTCCGCTACTTTTGCTTTCCCCTGCTTCCAGCCTCCCAACACATTCACAATGGTTGCGAAAGAAGGAAATGAGCTATTTTCTTTTCTCCACTCGATGTAAGCCGGTTGGGATAGCTTTTGGACCTGAACCCCTGTATCCCTTGCCGCCTGTAGTAAGGCTTGGACACAAATTTCTTCCTTCTCCTTCTGATCCATGTTTCGAGCCATCCCTCGTTGATAAACCGGCTGTAACTCGGCTGCCTTCATCGCTTCTGTAAAGCCTCCATTGAAGAAATGCCAAATGGTTGGTACACTCGGATGCTCGTCCGGCTGGTCCTTAACCCAGGAGGCGTATTGTTCATGGGTGAAGGATGGTCCCAAATTCCTGGCTGCCTCTTGTAGAGAGGCAATTATTATTTCTTTAGTAAATAACCCTGTGTGTTTGGAAAGCTTCTCTCGGTTCCTTCTCTCCACTTCATCTTTCAGGTAAAGTCCCCTTTTAACCGAATGGATCTTCCCTTTAGAAAGCAATTCATTTAAAGTGTTCGAAGTGATGGAGAGCGCCTTTACTACTTCTGCCCTTGTCATTGTCACTTTCTGAATGATTGCTTTCTGCTGTTCAACTGTTAGCTGTTGTATCTGCTTTAAAACCTTTTTCGGTTTTGATTTCATCTCCGGGGGAATCACCCTATTTTCCCCTTTTACCTTCTCGGCAACAGATGTAAGGAAAATGCCAAATTGGAGTGATTCCAGCTTGCCACTATATTTTGTATCAATGTGATGATTCTTAACACCGAGAAATTCCGTCAATTCTTGACGAGTCATGGTTAGAAAGTCGATGACTGCTGTTTTCTCTTCAATGGATAGTTTGTAAAATTGCTCCAATGCCAGTTCTACTTTTTCATCGGTCATAGTAGCAAAGAATCCTCCCTGTGAATAAAGGATGGGGCAGAAGCCCCATCCCACCTTATTGAACGCGCCAATGGAAGTTATTTTTCCATTGGTTCGCTAATTCCTTCTCTCTTTTCAAACGTTCCCTTTCTAAACGTTCCTCTCTACGACATACTATCATACCAATAATGACGCTGATCCATACTCCGTTAAGTGTAATCATCCATCCTAAAAGATCCATCTTGCCTCGCTCCTTTTTTAGTGGGTGTTTGGTTTATCGCTGTAACTATACAATAGCATAAATATAGTTATTTTTCAACGTTTTTCTCATTCTCTTACTCGGATTATACTGGCCAAGTTGTTGATAGTTAGACAAAAAAGGGAGGCGTATAGCCTTCCCTCCTTTATGCCGCATTTCCCGATCGTGCGACAAAAGCCCAGCAGCCACGGCTTACAGATTCAAAATCATTGTATATCTGCAGAGTTTGGCGAACCTTTTCTTTCCAGTGTTTGTTTTTTTGGGCTTTCTTTGTCACTTCGATGACTTCGTACAATTGTTGGAGGCTTGCCGTTCCCCCCACGCTTTCCAGGGCAGCTTGCACCAAATCCCTCCAGGTCACTTTCTCCGAAAATCGAATGTCACTGACAACCTTTTGTGTGATTGCAACCGGAAACACCCATATATCTTCTTTGCGAAACACCAGCAGATGTTCATGGACAATACGAACAATATTTTTCTGATATGACGTCTTGTCCGATACGCAATTATGCTGTTCTTTGATAAAGTGCATATCTGTTTCTCCGTACCAGTTCATGTCTTTCTGAATGGGGAAGTATCTCCCATTCTTCTTCACGTCACCGATCAGGATAGCCATTCGGCCACCGTTTCGCAGGCTTGCATATGCCTTTCCATGGACGAAATTCAATTTCCGGATAAATTCATCATACGAGCTGCATCGAGATAAATCGTCCGGATGGGGTTTGTCTCCCCACATAACACCTGAATACTGGATGATGTCATGATAAGGGGGATGTATGAAAATCATGTCGCTACCCTCCGGCATTTCGTCCGTTAATGCGTTCCACCCTCCCCATCTTTCGCTGAGGTCCAAGTGAACACTATCCGTATACCCTATTTCCCTGGCAACCTCGAAACCTGTACCGCCTCCAGCAAATAATTCCAGGAAGTGATTGGGCTTGTAATACTTGAGAAGGTCGAATATAACCCACCCACTACAATTTCCCCTGTAGGATGCATTCCCCCATTTGCCACGATTTTTGTAGGATAAGATGCTAGTTAACATATGGAAAACCCTCCCGATCGGGAATCGGTTCAAACCGGCAAACAAGCCTAATCCCAAACTGATCGTTCATGACATTGATGATTTTTTCAATTTCTTCTTTCTGGGGGGCCAGGATGATATACTTGATGTCATTCCCTTCCCGACTCCACTCTAAAGAAAAAACCTGCATAATCCGAAAAATGACCGTGGCTCGAATTTTCTTTTCCTGCTCTGTGGCAGCTTCGATCAAGAGCATTTGCATTTGACTCGCTCCTCTTCGGTTTTTGTGGTTGGTTATCGCTTATAAAAGAATGGGCGGTTGATTATCGCGTTATTTGGAACGGGCGGCTAAGCCCGTTCCACTCTTTTTTCTTACAGAACGTCCAACCCATCTCAGGCAGAAAACAATGGCGACATAACGCTGATTTGGTCATAGCCCCGTCAAGTAGACAGTAAGAAAAGAAGGTTTTCCTATGCGGCGATCGCTGCTCGGTATTCCACCGGGGAGAGATCGCCCAGTTTTTTCTGGAAACGTTCGTTGTTGTAGTAATCGATATAATCTGTAATCAATTTGCGCGCAGTAGCCTCACATCCTGGCTTTTCAAGGTAAAGCTTTTCGGTTTTCAGGTGGGAAAAGAACGACTCGATACATGCGTTATCAAAGCAATTTCCACGTCTGGAATGGCTTCCAATCAGTTCTTTTTCCTCCAAAAGATTGCTGTATGATTTCGTTGTGTATTGAAATCCTTGGTCTGAATGGAGAATGGCGCCTTTTGCCTTCAATTGTTTTACCGTATCCAATACCAACTGCAAATCGTTGCGCGCAGATAGCTCCCAGGCTACGACTTCGTTATTGTACAGGTCTAACACAACCGATAAATAAACAAAATCGTGTCCGACCCGAACATAGGTAATGTCCGTTACAAATTTGTGCAAGACCACTTCTGCGGTAAATTCGCGGTTAAGAACATTAGGAAAGACTACGGATGGTTTACGACCCGCAAACGGTCGTTTCTTGCGGATCACGGAGCGAATTCCCAGCTCTCGCATGAGTCGTCGCACTTTCTTGTGATTCACATGAAACCCTTCTTTGTACAGAGCGGTACGCATACGTTTGTAGCCGAAATATGGTCTGATACGATGAATCGCTAAAAGATGTTCTTTGAGATCGCTGTCTTTTTCGATGCGAGCTTCGCGGCATCCCATAGTGGCCTTCCACTTATAGAAACCAGCCCGGGATACTTCAGCGATCTTGCACAACATGACGATTGGATGGTTCTTGCTCATTTTTTCGATGGTTCGATACCGGGCTTGCTGATCCAACTTCCCTCCCCGTGCAGATTCGGATTGAGCTTTTTTAGGTATTCTACCTGCGCTTTCAAGTAAGCATTTTCCTCTTCCACGCTGCTAAAATGTTTCTTATTCCAACGCCCACGGTAATCCTCAAATGATTCACCATTCTGGTGCTTCCGTACCCAACTGATAATTTGTGCATCACTTTTAATCCCGAGTTTTCCCCGTATCATCGGATAGCTCCACTGTTCTTCCAAACGCAGGCGAACGGCTTCTTTCTTGGTCACCTCGTCATAACGATTAAATGTTTGCCCTTTCTTTGGTGGCATGAAAAATCCCCTCCGGTCAACAGTGATGAATTCATGATAGCATGAACTCTTTTTTCACTGTCTACCTTAAGGGGATAATACCAATTTTTGAGTTAATCGTACTTCTTTTTACTGAAATGATTAGCCATAAAACATAGCTCCTTTGCTTTGAATTGGTTATCGCTGTAAATATATAATAACATAAACGAAGATTATTTGCAATGGTTACGCCACGAATTGCGTTCAGCTTACGACTCTAAAAAGTTTTGTGCCATCCAATGGTGTGGGGTAAAGAGGGTGGTGGCCACCTTTTGGTGTGCAGAGATAATAAAGTATTAGATTGAAAAATAGTTTTAGACTGCAACACCGTATAACATAAGGCTTCCAGAACATTTAGGTCCTGTTGTTGCTGCTGAGTACGATGTTCAGTCTACAACTAACATCGCTCCTTTAGTTTGGTTGGTTATCACTGGGCGGCCCCGGTGGGCCATTGCCGTGGCTCAGACGGACCACGGAGCGCGCGGCTCACTGTACCCGGAGGGCGACACGGAGCAGCCATAGGGAGTATGGCGCAGCCATATACAGTGAGAAGCCCGTGGTACGCTGACCAAACGACGATGAGCCTGTTTAGGGGCCGCAGGCTCCCGGCGCAGACGGGAGGCTTCCTTTCTATTTTTTCAGCTTCCTGGTATAACTAGAGAAATTCTTGGGTATCCTGGGAATACTAGGAGGTTTTTTGTGTTTTCAAAGGCGAACGTCACGCCATGACAAATAGCCCGACAGGTTTCCCTTGTCAGGCTATGTATAGTTAATATTAGCTTGTATTCATTTCAAATTTCACTTCCTCGGTAAGCCGATCTTTGTAGTTCGACTTCCGGACCCGTTTCATCGATCACAACCATTCCCCACCATTCCCGATCTCCACGGGCTGGGATAAAAAGCGCGGTGTGTACGATATAGGATCAGCTATGTAGTTATATGGTGGCCACCACTAACAGTATGACCATCTCAAAAGTGTTTCATACATTTCATCTTAGAGTAGCCCACAAATGCCTTTCCTGGGTTTTTACAATGGTTTTCTATCATTTGCGTTAGGGGTGGGAGGGATAAAGGGGCGCACAGGAACCTAGAGGGCTTTGGCGGGCGCTTGCGGACGCCTAGGCCCTCTGGTTATCGGGTGATTCCCCGACCCCCGGCGACGGCCTCCGGCTGCCGCCGTAACGTCCGCAAAACAAAAATAGAGCGTCACACTTACTCGACAACAAAGCAAAAACCAGGAGAGGATACCCCCTGGTTTTAATCAAAACTTTTCGCAATCATACACGTAGGTGGAACTATCACCTGGATTATAATTTTTTCGCGCTCGCGTTACATGTACAATTAAATCTTTGGCCGAAGAATGCACCGATCCGCAGGACTCCAAATTCTGACATCTCATAATGGGGAAATTCACAATATCAATCTGAATTCCTTGGTGCGTATCGGTAAAGTTTGTCTTCGATGGCAACATTACCCCTTCACACTCGGGGCAAATACGCACCTTGCCATATTGAGCAGCCAGATGTTTCATCTCATTTTCGTTAATAGAAAGAATGTTCATTTTACACCCCCGATAGGGTTCTATAGCGATGGCTTCTATAGAGAAAAGCATTCTAAAGCGTTGCCTTACCGTAATTGTACCGGATAATCCCACGAAATCAAGAAGAAATCCAGTAACAGTATGTACATTCTATGATGCCTTCAACCTGGATCCCTATACTTTTTTTGTGCGTCTGAGAATCGTCACTACAAGAATCGTTTCTTTTTTACCATTTGGCAACTCATCTTCACCAAAAGTAAAAGACAACTCCCCTTCGTATCCGTCATGCTCACCAATCACCGTGTAAGAAAGTTTCTCCTTACTCCACCCATCCGGATGGAAGGTGATTTTGGCCTTCTTGACCTCAATAACATTACAAAGGGTTTGTATGATTTGATATGGCAGCTCCACGTTCGTATCCGACGACCATCCGCGTTTTGCAGCCGTATTATTAACACGATCTTTTGCGTGGTTATATACTTCGATTTGAACCACGTCGTTCTCCATGCAGTATTCGAAGCTTTTCTGAGTAATGTCATCGATCAGGCTTTTGATTAAGTCCTTTTGTTCTTGAGACAAGGAGTGCATGATGTCGACTCCACCGTCTTCAATCACATACTCATTTTTGCCTCGCTTTTTGCCTCTCTCTTCTGCTTCTTTGATATTGTCGGCAGTTAGTTCCAGTTTGCAGTTAACCCGAATTTTAAAAAGCAATCCGCCTTCTGGCGTGGAAAAGGATCCTTGATACAAGCTTGTTTCTGCCATCCGCGTTCCCTACCTTTTTTCGATATAAATTAACGTTAGCACAAGTCCGAAAATTGTCAAACAGTGGAATAAAAATTCGAAAAACACCTTCCTAGTTGGTTTCTGAATTGCCTAGGCGGCCGACAGTCGGCCCCTGGTTCTTCCGGATCTGCAGCCGGCGCGCAGACATCGATCGACGGGCACGGGCGTCTCCTGCAGTTCATGGCTGGCGTGTGAAAAAACTTAAATAGAAAAACCAGGGAATACTCCACTGGTTAAGAATCGGTTCTCGTTATTTTTCTAGTAATTCATCAGGCGTAGTAATAATAAATGTTTCTCGTTCCAATCGCTCCTCTGTGACACGTTCTTCAAGGGTTATCTCTTTTTTTACAGTAGATCCGTCATTGTACCGGATCTCCACTTTCACAAGATACTGGCTCAAGTCAATTTTCTCCAAGGATGTTATCCGCGCATCTTCCAGCGTCCCATTCCTGGACAACGCATCACCAAATAGCTTTACTTTCTTGTCGTAACCAGCTTTGTTCTTTTCTTCGTAAAAATAAGACACCATGACGTCCGGATCGAAGAAACTGGCCACATTGGCATACTCACCGGCTTTTAGATACCCGAAAAAGTTGATTATCACGTCTTTGGGCGCCAGATAATGTTCAGGGTGATACTCATGATCAGGTCGTTCACAGTTGCAATTTTGAAGATCAACCTGAAACATATCCTGTTTTTCCTCAAGCTCCATCCAGTTGCTTTTTCCTTTGACCATTAACATTACTACAATCACCAGGAGAGGGACCAATAGCAACCACAGCAGCTTCTTTTTATCCATAACCCTTCACCCTCCCCTTATGGCCTCGTGGAAATAATATATGGCAATGGATCAACCAAAACACCCTTATATTTCATCTCGAAATGCAAGTGTGCGCCGGTCACACGTCCTGTCTTTCCTGCACTTCCAATTACATCCCCTTGTTCTACTTCTTGTCCTGGCTTAACAAAGATCGCGGATAGATGGCAATAGCGTGTTTGGACATCGCCACCATGTTTTATGCGGATATTGTAGCCGCAGGCTCCGCTGGCATCCTTCACCACTTGATAAACTACGCCATCTGCTGATGCAATAACATCTTTTCCAATGTCAGCATCGCCAGGTAGATTCAAGTCCACCCCTGTATGGAAATCCTTTTTGCCGTTAATAGGGTCTACACGTTCCCCGAAGTTTGAACTGATTCCGGTTAAATCGGGGGCAGGCCAAGCAAAATCCACATCGATGTCGGGTGGCCGGCTTCCAGGTGGTTGCCCTGGTATTGTACTTCCTCCATCCCCATCCATCGGCACAAGGCCAAACTGATATGGCAAAGCTTGTGATAGTGCTTCATAGAGCTGCACTTGATCCGAAGTGAGGTTGTGCCAAATTTCCGGATCGGTAATGGAGTAGTATAAGATATTCAGCTCGAATTTATATTTTGGACGTGTAATTTGGTGGCCATATTCTGCTAATTCTTTAATGGTCAATTTCTCTTTCTTTTCGTCAATCGGGACTCCCCAATGGTTAATTAGGTCGTCATAAAATTGGTCGAACTTGTACGTGTAAATTTGAGTGAAGTCCGTTTCTAGGTTTGTTACAACCAGCTCATACTTCACAATTTCCTTTGCCGCTTTCCTGACATCCTCGATTGTCACATTCGTGAAGTCGTTGTAAAGCATGACGGCATGATATAGCAGAAGATCCGGCCAATAGAGTCCGGATTCCTCTGCGACTTCCTTATACAGCTCAACTACTTCATCATCTGCACCTACTGATGAAGTAATGTTTACAACAGACGAGAAAAGCCCAATGAATAGGAACATAATCCCGCATATTACGACGATTATCTTTCTCCAGTGATTCTTAACAAATAGGGCAGCCTGAATTCCTAGCTTCGTTGCGGTAACAGGATCCATAAGCTCTCCCCTATGCGCTCACTTTATCTTTTTCTTCTACTTTGGTCGGCTTTTTACCGAAACGAGACTTTTTCCCGTACATTTTTTCGTACAGATCAGGAGCAATGATCTCAAGCTCGTATTCGCTACCCCTGGTTTGAATCTCAATGCGCTGGCTTCCAACAATTTGGATACCGCGGCCGGAACCTTTTTGCTTGGCCAAAACTTTCATTTCCTTATCGCTTAAACGGAACAATGGTTTAACCACTTGCAAGTCGGTCGGCCCCAAAGTAAAGAACGTCTTGATAAACGAGTTGTTAAGGATTGCGGTTCCCCATTTTCCTACAGACATGAAGTCATCCAGGTTTTGCGTGGCCACAACCAGATAACCGCCGTATTTCCGGATTCGTTTATTAATTCGCTGCAGCGACTTGAGAGCCAACGGATTCTCTTCGTCTGCTAGTAAGTGAGCCTCGTCAACGTAGAAGCCCTTTTTCTCCTTACGATTCTTTTTAATCAGTTCCCACACGTCTTTCAAGAGCAGATAATACATCGGCTTTTGAACCGTTTCGGAAAGTTCATGAATATCCAATACCGTTACAAAGTCAAAATCCCAGTTCGTTGGTCCGTTAAACATCTTGCTATAGGCACCATCGATATATGGCCGCATGATCGACAGGTAACGCCGACGGCTCGCTGCCTCCATTTCCAGTTCAGGATCCTTAATTTTTTTCTGAACAACTTCTTTCCATGTCGAAAGGGTAGGGAACGACTCCGGATCCGTAGGTAACTCTTTCGTTTCAAAAGTCATTTCTTTCATTGCGTAGGCATCACGAATATCTTCTTCAAGAAGGCCCTCTTCTTCCGGTTTCAAATCCGTAATGATCCACTTAAACCATACCATCAAGTCAAGGATCTTCATTGGGAGATATTCACCCAAGGTTACTTCTGCATCCTCTTCGGTTTCGTTCTCACTATCGATGACGGTTGATTTAATGTGAAATGGGTTCGTTACGTGTTTGGAACGGGCAGAAAAGACGATACGTTTCCCGAAAGGAAAATGGTATTCTCGTTCCGGGTCAATGGCGATGGTGTAGTCATTAAACGGAGCCATCCGGATCATATCGCAACCCAGGTAAAACGATTTACCGGAGCCAGATTCCCCTACCGCGAATTGATTCGGGTTTTTCAGCTTTGTCTTATCGAACCGATCATAGATAATTAAGCCCCTTGAAGTCGCATTTTCAGCGATAAAGACGCCCCGATCTTGCTGCAGCTCACTGGAGTCAAAGGGGACGATCGTAGCGATCAGACTGCTCGGCATCGGCCATTTGTAATGTTCAAGCATCTCGGCCTTATGCAGAATGGGAAGAATGCACCAAAGAGGATCTAAGTTGTAATATTTCAACTCCCAGGACACACAACGGCTACCAGCAATTGCATTTTGAATTCGCTGGACTTGAGATTTTAGGTCCTCCAGGTCAGCAGAATTCACCCCAATGACAGTTGTTACATCCCACAATGTTTGGTTCTCCCCACCGATTTGCTCCAGAAGGTAGTCACCGTCTTCAATTTCGGAAAGGATATTCTTTTTTACGTACTCGGGTAAGGATTCCGTATTATATTTCCTTCTCAACTCAGATACAGAATTGGACAGATTTTTTTGCATATCCAATTTGTTTCGAGGGTTAAGAATAAACGCGATGTCCATATTACAACGAACTTGCAACAGACGACTCAACCAGCGTGGTCCCTTTACTGTTTTCGGATAATCGACCAAGGTGAAAAACTTGTAGTAATGACCGTCATTCTCCAGATAAGTACCCCTGTCAATGATTTGTTTTGGCGCAATATTGGCTTCCCTTATATCATCGCTCCAAGGATGGACCGCACTTGTTTCCGGATTCAGCTTTTCGTAAAGCAGCTTTCGCATGTCATCTTGTTCCAACCTGTAGCACATCATATCCTTTGACTCCAGGTTGTCCATCACAGCCTTTAGAGAATCCGACAATTCGTCGGAGGCTTGTTGATATTTGTTTGAGCTACTTTCCAGGGTCAAGTAAAAGTTGAGAACGGTACGAGACTTATTTGCTACACTCTGCAGATGATCTTTCTGCTGTTGCAGAAGATCAATGTAGATTTCTTTTGTTTGCTTTTGGATATGTTGATCGAAATATTCAATGTTTCGATCGATATTTATTCGTTCAGTACCGATGTTAATTTGAATTCGTCCTTGGAAACTGTTTAAGGCCGCCTGGATCGCCTCGATTACTTCATCCAAATCATCTTGGGCAAGCAGCTCCCCGTTTATTGGGGACACCCTCGTAATGATTTTCCATTTACCATCCCTGGTCTGCAGCAAATCACTAATCGGCAAAAGAAACGGTAACGCTTGCCGAGTAGTTTCCTTCTTACTTTGCTTCGCATTTTTCGATCCGAATAGCTTGGGTAATGCTATCTTCATCAGACCAACTCCAGTCATACCGTTTTTGAACCTTGGTATAGTATTTGATCATATCTGCAACGTATTGGACACCGGATCTCCCGTACTTTGATTGTGAAAGCAAAGCATAAGGGATTCCGACGATAAAAATACTTGAGAAGACCGCCCATGTGAACGAGAAGAATTGGAAAGTGCCAATTGCAATCCCCAAAAGCGGCAACATGCAGAACATTTCCTTTAGCCCCAACCCGAATATCTGAAACTTCGCTTCAACCTTCCTGGGAATCCGAATTTTCTCATGTTGTGGTGTCACGTTATCATCCTCACCCCTATGATACCTTTACCTTTGTCATCATTTTCATGGCGACCAGGCGACCACCGGATCCGGCTGCATTCACCAGCGCGTTACCCGTTCCGGAAGAGTATAAAAATTGCCGCAACACTTGAGGACCCCGGAGCATCACGAAGATGACACCTGTTGCTTTCAGAAAACCCCAAAAGTCAGCAGCGCCAACAAAGTTGAAAAGTAGATTAATCATCAACAGATGGACGCATTGGGTAAAAACAATGGCCGTTGTTTCTCGTACCCATACCCCAATGGCTTCTCCACCACGAACTGCCGAAACAGCAACAATTGGGGAAAGGACTATACAAACAACCAGCTCCACATACCGGATACCAGACACGACCGCTAGAATCAGACAGAAAATCGCATACACCAGGAACATTAGTATCGTTCCCTCTGGAATTGCTGCAACCGTAAAAAGCAACAATCCTTGGAAGGCAGATATTCCTACGCCAAGATTCGAAATTGCTTCAAGGAGGTAGTTGTTCAAAGGAAGGAACAAATGTTCAACCGACCACGGAAGGAAAAAAATCAGCACAGCACCCAAAAATGTCCCTTTGGCCAGTTCAGACAAAGAACGTCCCTCTCCTGCAGCCCGTAGTCCAACTGATTGCAACGCCTCAAATGCAACCGCCACCGCTAAAAGCCCTCCTGCCACAGCACGAGACATGTTGATGGCATCTTGAATATTTGGGTAGTTCGACAAATCAGTAGGACTAAACATTGCTGCAGTCAAACCTTTATATGCCTCCTGGGCAAGATCGGAAGCAAGATCACTAATCCAGCCCCATATCGAAAAACTCGTAATTTTTTTCCAAAAGTCAAATTCCGCAAAAGCTACAGCAGGAAAAATTAGGATCATCCCAAGAGTTACAATGAAAAAATGCTTTTTATGACGATGGATCGGTAAAACTGTGACCAATTTCCAGAAAAGATACGATAGCGATTGAGGCATACGGGGAAGGGTTAAAAAAGAAACCCATCCCCAAAATGTCGTCGGATAATTCATAGCCTATCCCACCCTTATTGCATCTTTGTGTAGATGTAAGATACCAACCAAATAAGTGCGTTAACTCCACCTGTCATGTAAACAACGCCCTTAATACCTTTGGTTGCTGATACTTTTTCATCATCGCTGCCCTGCTTGTATTTCAAGCCATAGATGATGATAGCTACAATGGCCGCAGCTACAGTCAATGCCAAAAGATTGACTTTTGCTTCATTGAGAATGCTTAATACCTTGGTTATTGGTGCCCACATAAATTTTCCCTCCAACTACTTTCTTGAATGTTTTTTCTGCAGATAAAACAAGATTGTGCGTAAAACGGCTGCTTCGGAGCACCCCCAAGATGCTGCCTGAATCCCAATAGCCGTTTTTTGCTTTCTTGTAATGCTAAAATCCGCTTTTACAAGAGGTTCTTCTAAATCTAGCACCCCCTCACAATCCAAATAAGCGTCGATGGCGTTCCGTAAATGTTCACTCCTAGAACGTCCATCAAGGCTCAATTTGTCTAGTAATTCATGCTGAGACTTCGTGATGAACCAATTGATAATCACAAGATTGTCTCGGTTGGCTGCTCCCGACACAAAACACCCCCTCCTAGTCCAAGTGTAATATCTGGAAGATTTACAGACAAGACAATTCTCCCAGAAATAGCGAATTACGGAAAGGAGAACTAGGTGCGTACAGCCTACCTGCCACGAAAGAAAACAGAAGCAAAGCAGGATGGTCCAATAGAACCAAAGACCTGTCCTCCCTAGAAAGACAGAAAAGAACGAAGCAAGGTCCACAGGGATGTGGATATGTGGATAAGTGCGGGATGGGAAAAAGGACGGTTTGCTACCGCAAACCACCACCCCCAATTTCAAGAAGGGGGAAATAAGGTAAATCCCACCCACCAAACCCACCAAAGATATAAATGTATGTAATTTACGTCATTTACCCGCTGGTGGCCCCAGGGTAAACCTTGCGGTTCCATCCCTTGCCGGTTCTAACATTCTCACGGTCCCTCGATTCAACAAGGACATTAGTGTATGGAGGAACACATTTGGCTCAAGAGAGGATTTTTGTTGTAGATCTCCTATGCTCACTCGTTCCGGTGTAGCCGCGATTATGTGCTTGACTTCTGTTTCTGGATCATTGGATGGCATTGGAATGACTTCCGCTGCAGCCGCCGCCTCTTGGAGATAATCCACTTCCTGGACATCAGCTCGAAGACGGATCTCTGTTCCTCCATTCCGCCCCTTTACAGTCGTAATATCGGCAATACCTTCCTCTGACATTTGCTGTAGCGTCATTTGAACGCTTTTAAAACATGCCCCAAGTTCTTGCGCCAGTCGTCTTTGAGAAGTGAAAATAGAGCCTCCCTGGGCCTCGATATGACGGATAATTTGTTGCATCAATTCCGAACGTTTGGTATAGCTTGTCTCGCCGGTATATTTGGAACGCTTCACATAGCGAAAGCGTTTGTTCGATCCCATCACCTTCAAAATGTGATTGATCCACTTTTCTTTCGCACCCTTAATTCGACCGGAACGCACCCCTCTGATGGCCGACCGAACCGTTCTTTTCAACTCTGGAAAAGCGATAGGCCGCTCATTCTTCGGATTCCAGGTTTCTTTGAGATAGGAAAGAATCTCTTCATCGCTCATACCGGTGGAAGAAGCCATGATAAGCGCCAGGGTATAACAAGCGTAATTCCGAATATCGTGGTCATATGGAACACCGTTTAGCAGCTCTTTAATCGCGGGATCCTCCAGGATCCCTTTTACAACCGGTTTCCCTTTCACTTTAGGAGAAGCTGTGTAGCTAGCCATCTCGCTTTGATCCAGGCAATTCATTGCCCATTCTTTCAGCTCATCCAACGTGTATTTCTCATCGATGAAGCGAATCGTATTTTCATCGGTCGGCATTCTCCAGTAACGCTCCGGACCTGCCGCATCTGCCATTATCCAAGCAAAGGTCTTTTTAAGCGCCTCGCTGATTAACTTGTAGGAATCTATAGCTGGTCGGAAAGCCCGGACACGCTCAATGAGCCAATGCAAATGAAACCCGTTTGGTGACTTGATAACCAAATTGGGAAGAGGCAAGTCGTACATCTCGCAAAGGTGGGCAATGTCAGCCAGGGTTGCATCCGGATTATCAATCTCAATACTTACCGCATTCAAAAATCGAAGGGTATCTACTGTACGCTTTCCAAAGAAAGCAAAGCTATTGAAGGTAATGAATGGTGCATCGAAAGGGTCCCGGTGTACAAACCTCACCTTATTGAAATAATAATCAAGTGTTGCATATGAACGCAGGCAAACGCCACGCTGGAAAGATTCCTTGTCCGGCGCAAAGAAGATGTACCCAAAGTCTCTCTTCTCCTCTTTAGAAAGAGATTTTGTGCGATCCCAGGAGGCTTTTGCTCGAATCTGCATGGTATTTTCATAGATGGTATGAATTGGGTCGGCTAACATACTTTTTTCCTCCCACTCTTATTGAGAAATCTCATTTTTCCGTTGCGTGAAGAGAGAAAACCTCGTAAACTAGGAATTAAGAATCACGACAACCGAAAAAAGACAATATGAAAGCTGGCCTCCAAGAGCCTCTTTTTAAAAAAGGTCCGGAAGCTTGTTATTGAATATTTAGTTGTTAGAATTACAACAAACAAAGCTCGGTTGGCTTACATCGGTGTTGGCGCACCCGTAAGCAAAAGTGATTCATTGGCTCTTAAAACGAACTGCTGTTGGCGCAGCAGTTTTTTGTTTTCCCTAATAACTTTCCAGACATTAAAAATCCCCTGTAGCCGATCCTACGACGGCCACAGGGGAACAAACGCGTATACGAATTTTGACATGGAATATGTCAAAAAATGACTAAACTCATTGTAGAGTTATCCTTGATACTTTACCCCATTTTAGAGTAAAATAAGAAGTAATAACGCAACTGAGCGTAGTTTACGCTTGTTCACCGGGTGTCGTCGAAAGGGTCGGTGGATAGGATCGGATAAGAGTTGGTCGCTCGAATCGATCCCGTTGCGATATTTTATTATCTGAAAGCCGCCAGATTTGGTGGCTTTTTTGTTTATAGGGAAAATCTACTAATAGAATATCATAGAGTTGAAACTAATCAAACATAAATTTTACTTTGCGCTCCTCTTTACTGTAGAAAAGTTTGGCTTCAAATGTCCCTTTCTGTCCCGAAAAACCCTTGATTTTCTCCGTTGGACGGAGGGATAACAGCGTTTGCACTTGTTTGTTAGTTAGTGTTTTTCCAGCTAATGTTTTAAAGATTCTAAACCCACAGTCCTGCTTTGAGCAAACGACGAATGACTTCTTATCTATCACTAAAGAATCACAATGCGGGCATTTTCCGATCGACAGGTCCTGGTCAACAGGGAATCGGAACTGCAATCTTCCATCCTGGAGAGTTAAAAAGGCCCGGAAGGGACCACTTTTCCCAATGAAACCATCCAGTAAATTACTCTCTCCTTTTTCAAGGATCCGCTCAATTTCCTTGATCGGGATTTTCTTTTCTTTCACAACCATGGGCAATGTAAAGTTGCAATCTGGATGGTTGCTGCAACCGTAGAATGTCTTTAGCGGGATGACATGGCCGGAACACTTTGGACATTGCCCTACAGTTACATCTTCGGCCGTAGGGAATCGGAATTTGACTTTCCCGTCTGTTGGATCATAGATCACAAAGGCTTTAAAGGTGCCCTTTTCTCCTTTAAACTCCAATAGGCCCGTTGTACCCTCGTTCAATAGCTTTTGCACGTCATTAGGCGATAAAACCTTCTCTTTAATGGCCAATGGCACACTGAAATTGCAGTCAGGATAACCGCTGCAGCCATAGAAGCGCATCCGGTGTATAACCGGCTTTTGACATTTTGGACATTTTCCCAGGCTTAATTCCTCCTGTGTAGGGGTCCGAAACTTTACCTTGTTGTCTTCAACATAAAGAAGTCCGAAAAATTCTTTGCCATCTTTACTGAATCCAGCGAGAATGTCCGTGCTATTACGTTCAAGCAGCTTTTGAATCTGCTTGACAGGTATTTTGTTATTCAGAACAACACTTGGAACCGTGAAGGTGCAATCCGGATAAGCGGAACATCCATAGAATGTTTGCTTGTCCCCAGTTTCTTTTTTTATGACCGGCTTCCGGCAGCAGGGACAGGTACCGATTTTATTTTCATCGATCTGTGTGGTTTGCAGGACATTCTTTTGTGCATCGCTAATCTTCCGGATCTCATCGGCCAAGTAGTGACAAAATCGGAATATGCTCGAAAGATAGTCTGCTTTGGACAGTTCACCACTCCGGATCTGTTCTAGTTGGTACTCCATCGTGGCCGTAAACTCTGGTGAACGCAGTTCTGGAATTTGTACATTCTCAACCAGGAATCGCCCTGTAGCAGTTAAACGAATCTGCTTTCCCTTTGCCTCGATATATTTGTAGTCATATAATTTTTGAATCGCGGCCCCCTCTGTGGCCGATGTCGCAATTCGCTTCCCGCGCATGACTTCCTTTAGTGATTCATCATCCAATTTCCGCCCTGCATTTTCCATAAACTCAAGCAACAAGTCTTCCCGATAAACTGCGGGCGGTGTTGTTTTTCCCGTGTGAAGTGTCGTATTGTCACACTTGACGGAAACCCCTTCTTCTAAAAACGGAATGTCTATAACGGGCGTTTCATCTTCTTCATCGTTATTGGCAATAACGGACAAATACCCTGGGGAAAGCAACTTTTTTCCTTTTGTTTGGAAAGTTTCACCCTCACAGGTGATAGTAATTTCCGTCACTTCGTAAATAGCCGGTGGATAAAAATTGGCCAAAAACCGTTTCACAATCCGTTCGTATAGTATCCTTTGATCGGCAGAAAGATTGTCTACATTGGGTTTGATCTTGGGGTTAGGAATAATCGCGTAGTGATCGCTGACCAGCTCATCGTTAAATACCTTATGCTTGCTGCTGATTTCGCCTGTAATACCTGCAGCAATGTCAGAAAAAGGCGTATCACTAAATGCCTTTACAGCTTTTTGTACATCCTCCACCATCGATGCAGGCAAGTATCGGGAGTCTGTTCGCGGATACGTCACTAAAGATAATGGTGGTGAGTAAAGGGATTGTAGGACATCCAGCGTTTTAACAGCAGACCAGCCTAGTTCTTTTACGCATTCTTTCGATAAGTCAGTCAGGTTGTATAACAATGGCGGACTGGATTTCTTCTCTCTCTTTGTGCAAGCAGTTATGACACCATCCTTGTCTTTTACTTTCTCCTGGATCGCTTTTACCGGGTCTGGATCCATAATATATTCCTTTGTTCCAGAGTCCCATTTGGCTTTAATTGGACCAAATTGACCAAATAGCTCATAAAAATTTTGCGATTTGAAATTGGCTATGGCTTGCTCCCGATTGTAAATTTCAGCAAGCAGGCAAATCATTACTCGGCCCAAGGGCAAAAGTTGTCCTAGCTTTACGCGGTATCCCCTCGTCAGGGTATCCCCCACAAGCAAGTCTGTAATTGCCCGCGCATCAGCAGAGTCACCCAACGTATCAAAATCCGTTCCAGGCTGCAGGTTGTTAAATCCAATAGTAAGTGCCTCGTCATCCGTAGCGCTGACAAAAAGACGCTTAATCGGCTTCGTTGAACCGTTCATCCAGTACAGTTCTCTAAAGATAAGTTCCCCCTCACGGCCGGCATCTGTGCAGCAGCAAATGGTACTGACATCCGAACGTTCCATTAGCTCCTGAATGAACTGAAACTGTTCTAAATGCTCCGGATTTGGCTTGCGTTTAAATTCTTCCGGAATAATGGGCAAATGTTCTAATTTCCATTCTTTATATTTTTCATCATAGTCTGCAGGCATAAACAATTCGGCCAAGTGTCCAATGCACCATACATGAATCCAACTCGATCCCTCGACATAACCGTAATAACCCTTGGATCCTTTTACAAACTTTCCCCCTCGAAACATAGGGAGACTAACAAATTTCCTCGTCATGTCAGGTTTTTCGGATATATAAAGTGTTTTCATTCGGTCCCCTCCTTTGAATTACACCATGCTAATCAAAAAATCCCAAAAAATCTTGTGCCAATCGAAAGCAAATGTCACAAAGGCAATGGGAGCAAGCACAGAACCAAAAGGTATCGTGTCTTTAATTGTCATCCTGCGGGTAAGTATAAGAGTGATTGCAACAAAAGTTCCTACTATACAAGACAGAAATAACGTCAAGGCCACGCCAGTCCATCCGACAAGTAAACCGATTACAGCCATCAGCTTTACATCTCCCATACCCATTCCCTTCGGATTGAAAGCATGAGCAAGAAGTAAAAAGACGCACCCTGCAACTGAACCGATAATATAATCCAGCATGTTCGCCCGATCCGTGATCACTTGAAAAGCCATGAACACTAGAAAAAAGGGAACAATGGCCTTGTTAGGAATTTTTCTCGTCCGGATATCCTCCCAGGCAACCCATGCGGTAAACACAAGAAACAGAAGCAAAAGCAGCACATGACTTATTGATTGCAAATACATTCACCCTCTCTTACGATTCTTCTTGGGCAACTTGCGCCTTCACACGCTGTATGCGCTCGGCAATTGCCTTTCGGATAAAATCCGATTTATCTTCATTGACAATGGTTAGGGCCTGTTTTAACTTTTCTTCTTCCGCTTCCGTTAGGTAGCAATAGGTTTTTTTATCACGCTTTTCTTTAGGATCTTTCAAGGGTCGAGCCACGTTATCTCCCCGATTCTGTTATACGTTTTTCATCAAAAAAAGAAATTGCATAGCTGCAATTCCTACTGGCCACAGTCGGAAATACTTCCGACGACACCTCATCTTTCCATCCCTCGTTCCTTCCCTTTCCCTGGACGTTCCAGTCCGCGAAGCAGCTCACGATTCGGTTCCTGGTTCACAATTGATTGGAGAATGACTGAGGCCAAATCCCTGGTATCTGTTACTGACTTAATCGAAGCCTCCAGGATGCGCGCCGGTTCGACTTTGGACCAATTTAGCTCATAACCCGCGTTATTGGCCAAACTGCGTATAAACTCCCTCTGCGCCCTTCCGTTCCCTTCACGAAATGGATGGAGAACGTTTATCTCGGCCATGTAGTGCGATAACCGGTCTGCCGTCTTTTCCACGTCCATTCCGATCAAGTGATTTTCTCGTTTCAACTGCTGAAAAAGATCACGACTCGCCAATGGGATAAAATGAGCATTGGCAAACCTGAATGAGTCCTTTGCGATCTCTTCACTCCGGATCTCTCCTGCGAACGGGTAGACATCTTGAAAAATGTACCGGTGAATCCGGGAAAGATGATTCATGTCAAATGCACCCTTTATAGGACGTTCAACCAATTCAGCGAGCCGCTTGGTGGTTACAAGCTTGTCAAACTCATCGAGTTTCCGCTGGTCCCTTAAATTTGCTTTATTGATGAGTATGTCTGTACCTGGATAGCAGTATTTGGATTGCTGGTCTTTATACATTTTCAGCCCTCTTTAACGCTTCCTTGACAAAATCATCATGGTTCAATTCCCCGGCCAAAGCTTTCATGATTAGTTCGTCGTCCTCTTTTGAAAAGGTGAAGCCTTCAACCCTCATTGATGCTTTAGCGTTGTTCAAAGCATCCTCCAGCCGTTTCATAACTTTTTTCATCTCTTCATCCCCACCTTATAGAAGTAACTACCTTACCTATATTTTACCATATTGTTTTTAGGTGGTAAATAACCTCTTTATAATTACAATTATTTTTTCGGCTCTTCCTATTGGACTTAAACAGGTGTGGCCAGGGCGCAGCCTCCTGGTACTTCCGGATCTGCAGCCGGCGCGCTGGCATCGATCGACGGGCACAGGCGTATCCTGCAGTTCATCTCCTGCCGGGGCCAGGGCACGGCCCCTGGTTCTTTCCGGATCCGTAGCCGGCGGGCAGACATCGATCGTCGGGCATGAGCGTCCCTTGCAGTTCATGGCCGGGGGGCGGCCAGGGCGCGGCCTCCTGGTTCTTCCGGATCCGCTGTCGGCGCGGGGAACCCCTGGCCTCTTTCGTCATCACTAAATAAAAAAGCAGCGCCTGCGCGCCACTTAATGTAAGAATATTAACTCGTCAGCGATTTTGTATTCCTGCACTCTGGATAACCTGTACAACCAAGAAATTCCCCCTTTGAGCTTCTTCGTACTACCATTTCCTTTCCACAAACCTTGCACTTTTCTTTCGCTCGTGGCACTTCTCTTCTAACTTGTTCTGCTGACGGTATTGCATCAGGATTCATCTGCAGTATCATCTCGATAAGTGCCACTCGGTCAACTAGACGAACACTGTTGGCTGCGGCAAGTTTAACGGCCGGTTCCGTATAGCCCCTATTTGACACAACCCACGCCTCATGCGCTTTATAGTGTGCGATTGCTGCTTGAGCCTCCTGGACTGCACTTATACCTACATTTTTACTGTGTCGTTTCGCTTGAACTACGATCCGTTTTCCTTCTTTTTGGATTACTAGATCGGCCCCGAAGTCTCCTGTGGATCTTGTAACGTCAACTTTGTACCCTTGAGATTTAAACAAGAGTCCTAGGTAGTGCTCGAATTGTCTTCCATCCATCTGGTCAATATCCGAGATACCGGACCTTTTCAGCTTTTCTACCCTTTTTCCTCTCCTATAGATTGAAAAACTGATAATGATACCGAGCACTATTCCTGCTGTAATTCCGGCCATTTTAAAAGACTGCGTGTACCAAAATACACCCCAAAAAACAAATAAGACAACCGCTCCTAACAATTCCGCAATTGGATCGCCATTTTTCCTTCGTCTTTTACCCATATTCTTTCAAGGCTCCTGTCGCTTTTTTGATAGTCCTTATCCTTTTAACCACTTCAATTTTTCCTTAATTTGTTCGCGGCTTGGCTGCGTATACCGAGCTGTTGTTGATATGGCAGGTGTTCCTTTTCTAGTGATATGACCCAAATAAAAAGCAATCTCCTCTAACGTCCACCCTACCTCTCGGCACCGGTGAGCAAAGTCATGTCGCAAGTCGTGGTAGGTTATGTCCTTAATCAGTTCCCATTCATCATTTCTTGCTTGTTTTTTTAGACTTCGGAACCAATGATGTATTCCGTTCTCCGTCAATCGGTCGGCGCGCTGGGACACAAAAACATAGGGGCTACTTTTTCGTGCCCGTTCTTCTGAACGGATCCATTCATACAGCGGTCGGCGGACTTCATTGATCAGGTCGATGACCCGGCGTTTCCCCCCCTTATATCCAACTTCTACCGAGCCGATTTTTGGTCCCAGGGAACAATCCTCCAGCTTCAACCAAGCTACATCACTCACACGACAGCCTGCCCAAAACCCCAAGGCAAAGATTGCCTCGTTACGCAGATCTCCTTCCCGCTCAACTAAATTTCGCAGTATGTATCGTTGATCCTCAGTAAGAACGCGTGGAGCCATTAAGGGCTGGGCGGGTACGTCGATACCATTAGCCGGATTCTTCGATAATTCCCCGCGCTCGATTAGCCAGTTTGAAAAGGAACTGATGGCATATTTGACCCTGTTTCTATGCGAAACGCTGTAATTATTACTGGCCAGCTCATCCAAATACACGGTCAGAGCCGTTTTGGTAAGACTTGAAGGCTGAAACCTACCTTCCGATCCTGGCTTTGTGGAAATCCACTCCATGAATTGCCGCAGCGCTCGACCGTAGGCATCGGCCGTTCCCTCAGAAAACCGAGGATTTGATGCTAAGAACCTTTCGACGTAATTCTCCTCCGGCCTTTGAAACGGTACAACCTTCACAATGATTCCCTCCTGGAGTGCTGCCGCCCAATTATCGCAAAGGGCGCACTTCCGATTTTTTGACTAGTTTTAATTGATTTAGACTTTTCCAGTTCACCAATAACATCAATGGTTGCACTTGGATTACAACGCCATCACCGTATTCGACGTGATAAACAGGATCACCAGGCGCTATAAAATTTCCTTTTTCGTGGTCCCGATCACCATTCATCAAGCAAAGCCCCCACTTTCGTTAATCATCAGAGCGAAATTCTCCTTTTTGTGCGAGATCACATATGCAAGACTTCTTCCGTTTAAAGCAAACTCTTTAATATGTCCCTGAGCGTCCACATAAACTCTTTCCCAGGTTACAATTACCGATTCAATAAGGTGATAGTGAGCGAAATCGTTAAACATCATTTTGGTAAAAGCATGCATCAGTTGCTTTACTCTCCGGTCCTCAATGCCCAAAGGGTAAGTAACTGTAAACGATCCATTCATACAACCCCCTCCTTTTCTCCATACACAATAAGTTAAAAATCACTCACCCAATGCTCGCAAAGGTAATCCACAAATCTGAATTGCTTTCTCAATTTCCTTTTGTAACGTAGGATTATTAAGACGCCTGGACAAGTCTCCTGCTTTAAGTAACGAGCGAATTGCTGCTCGAACATAAGAAGAAACATCATTAGCTAACTGTTCACGATAAAAGCAATCAGCACACAAAGAAGTTTCAGCATCTACTTCCATTACTCGACAATGATCACCACAAGCATTACACCTGCCAATAAACTGAGCTTCCCAACTCATAAACAACTACCTCCATTGAGCACTTTGTAAGGTCAATCTTCTTGTATATGTTCATCACAGCGCCGAGAACCTACAAGGTACTCAGGTTCCCCACAATATTCACACTCCGAACTTTTTTTGGCGTTATAACCCATCCCAAAGTTTTTTCACAATCAAGTTTTGCCTGCCAGAGCAAGTCGAATGAGGATTTTTCCTCTTCCTTCAAAACTGTATGATATGGCAAAATCTCAAGAAGCATATCAGTCGTCCAATTCTCCCTTTTGGAGTAGTCAATCATATGATCCTCCCCTTTCTTATCAAACTGAGCATTCTGGATAAATCGGCTCTATTCGTGTTAAATGATCGAACGGTATTCCCGTTTTATATCTCGTTGGCTCAACTGCAACAGCAGCAAGCCCTTTTTGCTTTTACCGATCAACTGGAATCCTGCTTTTTTAAAACAAAAACCTGGATTTCTGGATGCTACCTTCTCAGCATCTACATACGTGATAATCCCATCCTTTGGCGGCAGCCCCCATTGTTTCAGTGTTGCTCTTACTGCCCACCGGATCATATCGGAACTGAGATATCCTGACTCGTTGCGGAATATCGTGCATTCCCAGGCATCTAAGCCATCGTCACGTATTCCCGACCAAGTAACCCATAAAGCATCCGCCAGAGCTGTCCGCAATACCAAATTGTGTCCTGGACGACAAAACTGTTTGTTTCCGACTGATTGACGGGAATAATGCCGATCTGCCAATTCTCGGCAGTTTCGATCCCCCTTGTCGGTTACGAACCACATGCCATATCGCAGAAAAGTGACGTCACTATTCTGTTTTCTTCTGGCCTTCTCGACCATATTTACTATCCAAGTCGCCAAGGAAACATTTTGATTTTTCGCTTCCTTCATCCACGAATGTTTCAAATCTTCGGGAAGAGTCAACGGATACCGAGGATGTGTCGTCGCCATCGTATCCCCCCTTTTTACTATCTACACATTAAATTAAACTTGAAACTCCGTGAAGCATTCAAAACATTTCCAGGTAGTTTCACTGATCCATTCGACACTATTCGGAGATTCTTTCCCTTCACACTTCGGACAAATCGGTTTTTTTCGTTTCGGTTTGTCTCTAAAATCTTTCAACTCTATTTTTTTCAACACTTCCAATTCTTCAGAAGACAAAACTGTCCAATACACGTCTTCGTAGTCACCGTAGACATGACTTTGAAAAACAGTTACATAGTCATCGCTTTTCATAACAACAGTTTTAAAGCTCCCAGACGGACTAACCCTCTCATGTACGATTTCGTAACCTTGAGTAAAAGCAAAATCAATTTTTTCCTGCAACTTAACAAACATCAAACCCCTCCTTGTCATTTTTAGATTTTCAGCGACATATTGTTTCTTTTCATCTGTTCCACGCGTAGCCATTTGACTAGAAAAAACACGTTCAAATAACTGTTTTTTGTTGATCCGTGTGTGACAAATAACCTTTAACATTGCTCAATCCCATATATCCCCACTACCCTTCTTATCTGATTCAGTTTTAAGCATTTTCTTATCTTGAACCAATTTCTTCCTCCTTATTCATCACAAATATTCTGTTACGAGTTTTCGGCTCTCATTTTATCCTTTTCGATCTAAACTCTACCCAAATTATACCACAACTCGTAACAGAAGTAACATTCTGTTACGAGTTTTATCAAATCAAATTTGTTCCTTTTCTTTGATCTCACGAAGAACTTGCGGAATTTCAGATAATTTTTGCTTGATATCGTTTTTCTTGATTTCAAATCATTCCTGGTTGCGACGTACATCTTCGTCAAACATGTTTGGACAATACTCATACTTGCTTGCTCCCATCGCGGATATCCTTCTCCTCATGAATTTCTACCTCCCCTATCTACTCTACCAACAATACCCAATGAGGGGTCTCCTGGTTCCTTCCGGATCTGCAGCCGGCGCACCAGGGCGATCGGCAAGCACGGGTCATCTCCTGCAGCTCGTCGCCGGCCGGGGCCAGGACGCGGCCTCCTGATTCCTTCCGGATCTACAGCCGGCGCGCCGGGCGCATAACCGGCAGCAAGGGCGGCCCAGGTTCTTCCGGGTGAGGGGCGGCAACCTATGGCCAAGCACTTTTTTTGTCTCAACCTGTTAAAATAAGCTAATTGAAAAGGAGCGTGAAAGCATGAACAAATCGTTTTATTATGTGATCAACGTCAAAGAGGCTACGTTCTTCTCCAAGAAACTTACCCGTCATTCTATCCCGCATTCCTTTGAGACGGGTGAAGATTTTTTGGCTCTACCGGCACACGAAATCTCTGTTTTATTTCCTGACTTGCCTATCCGGCAATACGACATCGTTCATAAAATGTTTGGGGGCACCGGCAAGCCAGTACCCCAATGAGTTCTCATCCTTCCATTGAGGAAGAGGAATCCAATTAGACACCCAATTTCATCTCCCTTGAGATGATGAGTCGAATTTGTTTTGTTCATCGTTAAGCAGACTGAGTAGTTTCCATGCCCATACCTCACTGTTAATTAATCTCCGTAAGGAGCTTTATCATCCTGGTATACATTCAAAGCTGATTTTGTAGCCTTATAGATTTCAGAAAAAGCTGCTGCAGCTTCTTTACTTACCAACTCGGGATTTTTTAACCATGCTTTGTATTGCTCAACCACTTCTGAAAAATCCATTCCTATCATCCCTTCTAATATTAATAAAAGAGACATGTAGGGAAGCCCTACATGTCCCCCCTTTCTTTCAGCGAATAGTACGTGTTCTCACCTAAAATGATGTGGTCTAAAACACTTATTCCTAACAATTCCCCGGCTTGCTGTAAATTTCTCGTTACAGCAACATCTTCCCGGCTAGGCGAAACATCTCCGGATGGGTGATTGTGACAAACAATAATTGAGGCTGCCTTATGTAGCAGGGCTTCGGTGTATACTTCCCTGGGATGAACAATGGAGGAATCCAAAGAACCTACATGAACTGTTGAAACACCAACAATCCGATTCTTAGTATTAAGGAACATCACGATAAAGTTTTCTCTGTCTGTACTGCAGAAGGTTTCAAAATAGTGGCGAAATATATCAGCCACATCCCTTGGCATCTTTATTTGTTTCTCATCATAACCGTAATGAAATGATTTCACCTTTTCCAATTTCACTTGATAAATGGAAATTCTCTTTGCCATTCATTATCTCTCCCTTGGCTTAGTTGGTTATCGCTGGGCGGCCCCGGTGGGCCATCGCCGTGGCTCAGACGGACCACGGAGCGCGCGGCTCACTGTACCCGGAGGGCGACACGGCGCAGCCGTAGGGAGTATGGCGCAGCCATATACAGTGAGAAGCCCGTGGTACGCTGACCAAACGGCGATGAGCCTGTTTAGGGGCCGCTGGCTCCCGGCGCAGACGGGAGGCTTCCTTAATCACTAGACAAGATCCAGGAGAAGCCCACAAACGCTCTTCCTGACTTCATGGAGTCCTTCCCTCATTTGCGTTAGGGGTGGGAGGGATAAAGAAGCGCACAGGAACCTAGAGGGCTTTGTCGGGCGCTTGCGGCCGGCTAGGCCCTCTGGTTATCGGGCGATTCCCCGACCCCCGGCGGCGGCCTCCGGCTGCCGTAACGTCCGGATCACCAAGCGTTCCATACTTTCACCAAAGGAGGTATGCCTTTGCAATCATTTCAGTAAGTAGTATCCCTCTTCTTTTGTAATCTCTGGCGACAAAGCCATAACCCTGTTCATTGTAATGGTCCGATTAGAAAACTCCATATCATACTTGTCTTTGAGAATTGGAAATATATCTTTCGCTTTCAGCTTCGATCCATTTTCCCGGAGAATCTGAATTACTTTCGGGACAACATCCTGCTGATAATCATATCTGGACTTGCGGTTCCTTTGATCCTCTCTATCAACGCTGCTATTATGATCCATTGATACGATTTCAGAATCAATTGTTTCCTGGCCTTTTATATCAGTTAGCATAGATTCCTCAATTTCACGAATCCTCGAAAGATATCCTTTAATCTCTTGTCCAATCTGCTTGTCCATATCTACATAGTCCCGCCGCAAAACTACCCGCCGTTCAATAGCAGCTTTTAGACTTTCTTGAAGTGCTTCCAACTCTTTCAACATAACCTTCATCCTTTACCAATTGTATTTTGCAACTCAAAAATGCAGAGTTTGGCGGCCAATTTATGCAGAACACTGCCAACATCAATACAAAAGAATTTAGGAAGACTTCATGCTGGATAGAGCATGGCGCAGTCGGTAGCTTTCTCCGGTAAACGCCAGAATATGGGCGTGGTGGACGAGGCGATCCACAAGGGCTGCCGTCAATCGCGTATCTCCAAACACCGTATTCCACTGCCCAAACTCCAAATTCGACGTCACAATCACACTGTTTCTCTCATAGCAAGCCGAGATGACATGAAACAACAGCTCAGCCCCCGTTTGGTGAAAGGGAACAAACCCAACCTCGTCCAAAATCAACAACTCACAGTCTGCCAGTTCTTTTTGAAACCGCATCAGTGCCCCATTCGCGTGTTTTTCCTGCAAGAGCGCAACCAGATCGGGAACACGGAAGAATCGAACGGCATATCCTCTTCGGCACGCCTCTACGCCAAGCGCTGTTGCCAGATGGGTCTTCCCCGTGCCCACTTTTCCCAGCATCAGCACATTTTCCTTACGCTCCAAAAAACGCAGGTCGATCAATCCCTCCTTTGTACATGTTTCCGGAAAGGTGACTGCCTCAAAATCGTAATCCTCCAGTGTCTTCAGTTGGGGAAACGCGGCTTTCTTCAATAATCGCTTCAGTTTGGTTTCTTCTCGCCGCTGAATCTCCATCCGCAAGACACCCAGCAGGAAGCTCTCCCGATCTTCAAACAGCACCTGTTCATAGGTTTCCATCACATGCGCCAAATGCAAAGTTTTGCACACCTTTGCCAGCTCTTCTCTCATTCCACCCTCACCCCCAGGATCCGGTCGTACTCTTCCAGCATTGGTATCTGCCCGTGAAGGGCAGGGGGTGTATGCGACTCTGAAAACGGTTCCGGGCGGAAAACAGGGTGTTTTATCGCGTAAAGGGCATGCTCCAAGGCAACAGCCAGATGCTCTTGCTGATGCGACAATTCTCCCAGTACTTGCCCAATTTCCTCCAACGTATAGGTGTCGAGTAATCGATGGAGCAGGCGAATTCGTGCTTTTCGTGCATTCATGTCTTCCACCGTCAAAAACGTTTGGAGCGCCTGAGGCATCATGTTGGTAAAGGAAGAATACATCACCGCCCGCGGGCGTTTTTCATATCTCTTCAATACCGCCTTCCAATCTACTGGAATGACTTTCTCCGTATAGGGACGAGGCAATGTCACAATCGGGGTATATGTCCCGTCTGCCGTTAACACCTCCAGCACATCCCACTTGACTTTCACCAAAACCGGCTGCATGGCCCGACACTGCGGCAACGGGAAGAGAGCCGCGTCAAACGACAGCTCAGCGTATTTGTTCAGGTGGCACGTCTCCAGCCGGAAAATCTCCAGCGGTGTCGTCGGCAGCGTCAGCAGCTTGCATTTTTCTTGCTCCCACAACTCGGCAATGGTTTGCTTTTTCACATAGTGAGGGCGCTGCATATCCGCACGGGCAGCTTCCGCCAAATACGTCTCCAGTTGTTCCGGCGTATCGATAACCGGTGGCGGAACACACCAGTTCCGGCGTCCATACCCCACTTTGTTTTCCACATGGCCTTTCTCATGGCCGCTGTATGGATTGCAAAACAGGGGCTCAAAGCGGTAATGGGCGCAGAAACGCCGAAACGCTTCCGTACACTCTCGTTTTCCGCCTTGCTGGATGGACACAACAGCAGCGGACAAGTTGTCAAACCAAATCTTGCGAGGAACCCCTCCCATTTGCTGAAATAGCCGCCCTAAGGCCTCCAGAAAGCATTCCGTGTTTTCTTTCGGAACCGGGAACACAAAGGCGGCATTGCTGTACGGAAACGACAGGGTCAATACTTTCCGCTCCACCAGTTCTCCCGACTTGACCACGTACACCGTCCCAAAGTCAGCCTGGGCTTCCCCGCCTGGATGCTCCAAACGCTCAAAATGTTCGGCTCGTTCGGCTGCCATGGCTTTCTTTCGCTTCGAGACATATTCGGATACGGTTCGCTGCCCGCCAGGGAAGCCGTACTCATCCCGTAACCGCTGAAACATGCGGACGGCTGTATGGCGTTGCTTGCGTGGAAGACGCTCATCATCCTCCAGCCATGTGTCAATAATCTCTAAGTACGGTCCCAACACCGGATGGCGGCCTTTTCGCTTGCATACCGGTTCATTCCAGTCGTCGCGATCCGCATATTTCTTGGCGGTTCGCCAATTCACCTGGACACGTTCCGCAATTTCCTGAATCGAACACCCTTCGACTTCCCGCAAAAATCGGATATACTGTTGTTGTGGCACTTTCAACATTCCTCTCACTCCCTCAGATTTTCGCCAAATCCAAGGGTAGATTTTGTAGGGGGATGTTGGCAAGTGCCTTTTTCATGGCCTCAGAATTGCGGTGGAACTCTGCAGTTTTCCGCCGCAATTCTCTGCACTTTTATCCTGCCATAAACAACCAATAATCATGAGTACATTTTAGCAATGCCGATAAGTAAAGGACATCATGTTTTCTTTTTTTTAGTGAATTTTTTCCTGTGGAAGTCTTCGTTAAATAGCATGTCATCCATGACTAATGTTCTTATATGAGCAGCCATGTCCAAATCATTTCTTTGAAGATAATCGTCTAACGCATCCCAATTTTCTTCTGGAAGAGAAAGCGTAATCGAACGAGAAACCAATGGCTTGTCCCCCATCGGTTTCCTTCCTGCGCCTGGCCTCGCTCCCCCTCTTGGCATGACTCCTACCCTCCTTTGGATCATCTTGTTTTTCGAAGTGCTTTTAATGCTTCATCAATGGTACTTACGGGGATCACATTCATCGGACTCAAACTCGTAATAAATTCTTTAGATAAGCTGTCATAATTCTCCTTTGGGACAAAGCAAATCACGGCCCCAAGATCCTGAGCAGCCATCAGTTTTACTTTGACACCACCAATTCCCCCAATGGATCCATCCGACTCAATGCTGCCGGTTCCAGCAATTGTTCTACCTCGAACAAGATCCTCTTCCCCAAACTGATGTATTAGCTCTAACGTAGCCATTAAACCAGCAGACGGCCCTAAGTTATTAGCACTTGAAATAAACAAATCAGGAGTAGGGAGGGCCACGTACCTCGTAGCAACAGTAAGCGCATGTTCGTGACTTAACTTTTTCTCGCTGGCGGCTTCTTTTAACTCCTTCTCAAATTCAGAAGTAAGTCCAGGCATCGATGTTACATTTTCTGGTTTGCCTATTTTCTTCAAAGTTTCTTGTAAGACATCCCTTTTTTCTTTAAATTCCCACCTCGGTAAATATTTCGTCTTATGAACAGACAGTTTGTAGAAATGCTCGTCTTTGTGGTGATATTGACTTTTTAGTTCATCGCTTAATTTTGTTGGCTCAGCGTAATATGTAATTTGCCATCCGATCCCCAAGGTATCTATAAATGAAATTGCAAGAAGAAAAAAGGCAACGTAAATCAGCATCATTTTGAAAGTTTCCAGAATGATTTTCTGCCACCCTAAGAATAATTTACACCTTTTGCTTACGTACCCCATCATTAGAAAAAAACAAACCCCCGCAATTAGGGAAACAACGGGGAAGTATTTGAAAAAGAAAATCTCTGAAATCCAGTTCATTGAATGTCCTCCAACGTTTGCAAGCTACGGCCTTTTCAACGAAAAAACCCAATCGTATCCGTCTCCGTTATCGATGTATACAGTTCGCCTCACCACTTTCACTGAGCATTCTTTGCCACGAACGGTATTGTACGCATTAAAAATTGGATTATAGTCCTTGTCCATTTTTTCAAATTTCACTTCACTCAGAAAGATGCAATTTCTTTGTATCGATCCTACCAAAGACTCCATAACACTCAGAATTTCAACCGTATCAATTACACTCATGATCAAAAGCCTCCTTATTGGTTTTTGGTTGGTTATCGCTGTATAAATATAATAACATAAACATAGATTTACTTCAATATTTTTGTGACATTTGTTTTCTCTTTTCTTATAACGCCGGCGGCAGCCAGGACGCGGCCTCCTGGTTCCTTCCGGATCCGCAGCCAGCGCGCAGAAGCAAACAGCAGCAAAAAGCACTCAGGTCAAATTGAACTGCACCCCAATTGTTGGACATATTCAACAGTTGGAGGTGCAGTTTTTCTATGACTAAATTTAGTGGGGATGTTAAGTTAGCTGCGGTTCAACGATACTTAGAAGGTGTGGAGAGTTATTCTTCGATTGCAGCGTCCATTGGTGCATCTGCCTATATGGTGAGAAACTGGGTGTTGCAGTACGAGCATCAGGGTGAAGAAGCCTTTGTAAAATCCTATACAAGTTACTCGGCACAGTTTAAACTAGACGTACTCAATTATATGAATACTTATGGGACGTCTCCGAATGAAACAGCCGCCATTTTTCGAATCACCTCTCCTGGTTTGATTCGAAAATGGAGAATGCAATTTCAATCACAAGGAATAGACGCCCTCATTTCAAAGAAAAAGGGGCGTCCAGCCATGAAGAAGGGACACAAGAAAGGAACACCTGTTGAAGGATCAGTCGAGGCACTGCAGGAAGAATTAGAGCGTTTACGCATGGAGAATGCTTACTTAAAAAAGTTGAATGCCTTAGTTCAAAGCAAGGAAAAATTACAAAGCAAGACAAAGCGCAAGTAGTATTTGAACTAAGGACCGAATTTCCTATAAAAGCGCTACTTAAACTCGCGGGTATTCCACGAAGTACGTATTATTACTATGTAAAAACTTTCAGCCGTCCAGAGAAACATGCTGAATTAAAAACATTAATTCAGGCGATTTACCATGAACATAAAGGACGCTACGGATACCGTCGTATTAAGGATGAACTCAAGAATCTAGGACATCAGGTAAACCATAAAAAAGTACAGCGATTGATGAAACAGTTAGGCTTAAAAAGCATGGTTCGGATGAAAAAATATCGCTCCTATAAAGGGGAAGTTGGAAAGGTGGCGCCGAATATTTTGGATCGCAACTTCCACGCAGACAAGCCAAATCAGAAGTGGGTAACGGATATTACGGAGTTTAAATTATTTGGCGAAAAGCTTTATTTATCGCCAATGTTAGATTTATTTAACGGAGAAATTGTCGCCTATACGATTGATTCAAAACCAAGGTATTCTCTTGTTTCAACGATGCTGGACCAAGCTTTTAAACGACTAACAGATGAAGACCAGCTGCTTATTCACTCGGATCAAGGCTGGCATTACCAAATGAGCAAGTACCAACAGGCATTAAAAGAAAAGAACATTACGCAGAGTATGTCACGAAAAGGAAACTGTTATGACAATGCTGTAATGGAGAACTTCTTTGGTATCTTAAAATCGGAATTTTTATATATGCAGGAGTTTGAAAACATTGAACATTTTAAACAAGAGTTAGCAAAATACATCGATTACTACAACAACAAACGAATCAAGGCAAAATTAAAAGGCTTGAGTCCAGTGCAATACCGAACTCAAACCTTACTTGCTGCTTAATTAAAATGACTGTCTAACTTTTTGGGGTCACTTCAAATTCCTGAGTGCTTTTCTTTACTCATCTTTAGTGAATCCGATTTGTTTTTACCACTTCCCAAACAGGATTTAATATCCTAATAGGAACCGTATCAGTTTCTACATGGTATTGACCGTCTGGCCCGGTGTGATTGTAAGTAAGAACAAAGGTAAAGTTATAGGTTCCATTCCGGAGCTTATCAAAGTTTTCTCGCCACATGTCACCATTCCAAGTTGTTTTATCAGAAGAGGTTAGATCTGATGTTAAATTCGTCGTACTCATGGTGACTTTCAACGTTGCTCCTTTCACTGGAGATGTACCGGTATTGGTGGAATCCGCATATAAGATAAATTTCTCTCCTCCCCAAAATACATCATAGGTACGAGGACTTTCTGGATTTCCCGTTTTCTGCGTGTTATAAGCTTTACGCAAGGCATCCCAGCGGTCAGTATGTTTGACATAACCCTTTACCCACAAATCGTATACTTCGAACTGAGTTTGCGCTCCTTCAATAGTAATGGTATAAGCATTCCCGATAGAGTCGCTATCGGACCCAGGAGTACATTTTTCTTCTACGTCCCCTTCGTCATTTTCGATCTCTTCGCATTGTTCATATGTCACTTCGAAGTCTACACGATAGTTGGCAATAATCTTGAAGCCTTCTGCCTTCACAACATACTTTTCTGCCAACAGCTCTTGTACTCTATCACGATTTGTCGGAACGGTTGTGCCGTGGTAATAATTCGACTGAACTTGTTGATTCGTGTTAAGCGAATACGTTTGATCGATACCTGGACCATTTACTGTCATCGGAGTTGTAGGCGGCCAATTAGTCATCGAGCTTCCCATCGCATTCCAAGAAGTCGGGTTAACAGAGACATTTACATTTTTGTACTCGTCCCCTGAATACGAAGATTCTAATTCGGCACGCTTTTCATTGATCGCATTATTTATTTGCTGATTAATTTGGTCCATAGCTTGATCGATTTTGTCTTGGTCAATCTCTACTTCAATTCTCGCCTTCTCTTTCTCATAAACACCATCATTCGGAAGGTTTAATAGTCGATTGCCACTGTCATAGACACGAATCTTCATCTGGCCTCCAGGAATATTTCCACCAGGGCCGCCACCGCCTCCGCCTCCGCCAGGTGGTGGACTACCATTGACAAGAACTGGCCAAGAACCCGTATTGTCCTTCCAGGTAGTTTCGTTAGATGGCGAATTCTTATTCGGGTTAATGTTTGCAGTAAAATTCATCGACACATCCGGATAAACAACACTAACCTTGATAATCTTTGATTCTCCGGCCTTTAGTCCGGTGACATCAACGGTTTGAGATTTGCTCTCTTTATCAAACTTGAGCAAAACCTTAGAGCTTTGTGTGCTGTCTCCTTTGTTCATGACTTTGACTTCAACTTCCGCTGCTGTACCAGCATTTTGCGGATCTTTCGGAGTAATCTTGAAGTAATCTGGATCGACAGCTAAGTTTTCTTTAGAACCTCCGACCGGATCGATAGTACCGTCAGGTTTTAGTTCCCACTCTGCGCAGTTATCATCCCAACGCGACTCTTCCTCGGGGTCAGGCTTAAAGGAATAACCCAAAGTGACGTTAATGCAAGCCTCCAGAATGGTTGTTTTCGATGGATAAGTAGCATTTCCCACAAAAGGTTGGTCATCCTCATAAGCCTTAATTTTAATATTATTGGAGTTAATGGTCTTTCCATCTTTCCACCGCATAAAGAAGAGCGGTACGTGATCGAATTTTCCATCATTGCCGTAGTAGGTAGTGATTTCGATACTATCTCCAGGCTTTGGTGCCCCATTTGAGGTACTACAAACCGTGGTATCTCGTCTTTCCTTACATACAAGAATGGAAATGACATTAGGGTCAACGTAAAGATTTTCCATCGACGGCTTATCACCTTCAACCTGAATAATGATCTCGCCCTCGCAAGGATCCGCCCCAGTATCATCGATCATTGTCTGGCTTCTCCAGGAAGCCTTGTAAATTAATGATTCAATGTTTCCATCCTTATCTTGCGGGATAGTGAAGGAAGACTCATAGACGTCCTTATTATCTGATCGTAAATGCTTATATGTCGGTGTTCCGGAAACCCCTTCGGGATTATACCACCCAACCCAAAGACTTGCTTTTTTTTCAAATTTAAAGTAAATCGTGAAATCGCCATTCAAATCATCCTTTGTAATCTTTAAAGGAATAGGCGCAGTCCTTGGGTCGATGGTTGTCCCACCGTAGGTCATTGTTACTCCATAACACCCATCGCCACCACCAGTGTTCCCTTCGGCGGTCTGAATATTAAAGACTGTCTCACAGAAGGTTGGGTCATCAGGAACAAATGAGATAACAATGGTGTCTCCTGGAGAGTATTTCGAATATCCCCCAGGAATTTTTGCAGTATACGGAGATTTTGCCGCAACGGTTCCGATTAAGGTTCGGGTCCCACCACGTATCTCATAATACTTTCCGGCTACAGGGGCGGAAAAGACAATATTCGTGTTGAGTGTTCCATTCTCGTTCGTGATCTGGCGGAAATCGACAGGCCCAATGTCTTCTACAAGATCAGAAGCAGAACCCGCCGAAGTAGTATTCGGTGGCGCACCGTAATACTTAAAAGTGTCCGGCCATTTTACCGTACAATTTTTCACTTCAAGGGTAACTTCCCACTCACAATCAAGATCTTCGTTCATACCGCCCTCAAACTGGATCTTGATTTTGTATGTACCCGCTTTATTCAAGACTAGACCGTCGGGACCTACATCCAAGGTCTGCCTTGAACTGTTCCCAAAGATCTTAGTGTAGGAGGATTGCCCAGGATATTGGACAAGCCACACTTCGCTGCCAGCATAGATTGAACCATCGTCGGGGTCTTTTTCAAAAAGGGTAAAATTTCCCCCAGTGGTATTATCGGAATGATAATAGATGTCAGCTCCAAGATAGCTGGTGAGAACTGCCCCATTATATACAGTTCTTGCTCGATTGTAATTGGTCGAATCTTTAACAACCGGACACTCTTTCTCATCGCCATTTCCTTTGATTTGGAACTTATGTGTCCAACAATTGTCCCCATCGTCGCTTTCAAAAGTAATGGTGAAGGTTTCGAGAGGTGAACCAACAACGTCCCACATACCCTGTTTTCTGTCCCCATTAGAAGGGGTCGGCAGCTCAAATCCATCGACGTAAAAAGTCCCCTCTTCATAGAAGGTGAAGAACACACGATCACCGTCTTTGACCATGAGTGTGCTCCCGTTGCTTGGACGATCATCGTAAGTATAGTTACCGTTTTCACCATTGATGTAAATATCCATAACATTTTTGTAACTACTTACGTCACAAGTTGGACCAGGATCAGGTCCCGGATCTGTCCCACCGCCAGTCGGGGTCCCAACGGTGAACTTAGCCGAATATGCTACTCCTGTACCACTAACAGAAGGTGCGTTTTGAGTGTTGCGATCATGGGTGTCTGTCAGAAGAATCCTGGCTTCGTAGTTCCCAGCTTTGGTAGGAGTCCACGTTTGCTCCGGGAAAGTTACCGTTTGTCCACTACCATCTCCCGTACCACTTATCGGGTATTCTTTGATCAGCGATGTATATGTTTTTTCCGTTACGCCCGTATCGAGATTGTAAATGTAGAAATTAAGCACTTTGATTCCACGATTGTAAATACTGTAATCGGTCCCGTAGGAGTTAATAATTTTTACTGTCTGCCCCACATCATACTGAGATTTGTCGGTATCGATTCCTCCAACCGGCCGTTTTGTGGTTACAAAGTTAGTTACACCGACATATGAACCTTTTTCCGTTCCCGTGGTGGGTCTGAAATAAAACGCTCCACCCTTCCCTCCGGACATTTCTGCAACTTTTGCCAAAAGATATCCAGTGTAGGGTTCACCCCCTCCCTCGGATATATCACCGCCATACAGACCATTAGCATAAGTCATGAAGTCAGGATTACCGTTAAAGAGCCTTGCCCAAGCTTTCGCCTCATCGATATTTACTATCGGATATCCGTTGTCTGCTATAAGGGTTGCCCTAGAATAGTTAGCAACTTTCCCTGTTCCCGATGTTGCACCACTGTAATTTACATCAGCGAAAGTTAGATACATTCGCTCTGAAAAAAAACCAAATCCGTCAACTTTGTTGTCACTACTATCTTGTACCTTTTTATCATCATCCAGCCATCCTACCTTTCTACCACCAACTTCTGGATTTGTTGTGGAAGCATCCGATTGGTCAGGAAAAAGGAGTGCACCGTTTAATGCTATTACGAGAGCAAGAAGTATCTTCCAAAGTCTGTCTATAAATAGTTTCATTGATTTTCCCCCAAATTAACGGGTATTTTTACGTGTCAAGTCTGTTCCGCTGCTATATTCGTAACTGGCTAAAGCTTTAGATTGTCCAGAGTTCTTTACTGTAAATTGCATGAATTTGACCTGACTTGCGTTTACCATAAAATCATCACCGGAGTAAAAGGAAGCAGCGTTGTCATTTTTGAAGACGATAAACATCCTTATGTCCTTGCCGCTGGCAGTTGGGACTTTTCCCTTCAAGTATCCTCCAGAGATTTTTAGGGAATTGTGAAGCTGCTGAGCAATAATTTCAGCATTTTTAGTGTCCAAGACATCTTTATGCAGGAGGGAGAGGGCAATGGCTTCCTCACCACGAGTGACACTCCCAAGACCATCATAAGCTGTTGTTGAAACACCATTAGCGAATTTTCCGGCCTTTTTGGGAAGAAATCCACTATTTACGGCGACATCAGAATAAACTGGACGCTTTTTTTGGTAAGATTTAAACATACTCTTCCAAGAATTATTCATTAGCAAAGCAGCTTCTTCCCGGTTCAATACTTTGCTGGGATTGATAACCACACTATCCAGAATCCCGTCCTTTTTCGCCCGCTCATAGTAAACCTTCGCCCAATGATTCGCAGGGAGTCCAGAAACTGGAATACCTGTGGTCAATCCTTTAGCGTTGGCCAGTCCAACAACCAAATCCGCCTGCGTAATGGCTTGATCTGGCCTGAAATTGCCGTCAGGATACGTCCACATAAGACGGTTTTTTACCACGTACTCGATATGGGTCTTGTACGCATGATTGGTATAATCTTTAGCAACAATTTGAGCAGCATATGTCGCCTGCGGGGAAACACCCTGAGCTACTCCCAACGCGATACTCGCTGCAATGACGCCATTTATTACTTTTTTGATGTGTCTTTTCATACACCGTTCCTCCTTAATTTTTGACCTGGTTCATGGCCACATTTATAACTGCTGCTCTCCAAAACTCATCCGATATTGAACCATGTTATAAAGCAAATTTAATGCCTCGTCCCAGGTAAGCTCTTTCACGTCATTCGGAACATATTTCCGTTTTGCCCACGGAGCTATTTGTTCAATTTCAATACTGATCTCATGTGTTTTGAGTGCCTTTTCAACCAGTGTGTATGCCTTCTCTGCTGAAATTGGCTTATCAGTAGGAACCGGATAATCCACTCCAATAATCCCTTGTTCTATTGCGATTTTTTGTACCTCTGCGACTTGCCCTTGTTGCGGTTTTTGAAAATCAGGATCATTAGCGTTTAAGATGACTAGAAATTCAAGAAAATCAGTCTCCCACATCGGCAAGCGCAAATCGAAACTGTCACCTAAAAATTCCCGATTGTCTGCCCAATGCACCAATTTATAGTTTGGAACTTCTTCTACAGTGAACGTACCGCTCCGGTCACCGTCACCTTTCAAAAGCAAATAACTATAGATACAGATGGCAACGGCCACAACGCCAAGTATAACAACGGAAATGTTTGTTACTCTTCCAAAACGCGGCATTCAATTCCCTTCCTTAATTAAGATTAAAGTTTCTCTTGATAAATTTACGGACAGCCACTTCATTTACAACCCCAACCAATTTATCAACTACCTTTCCATCCTTCACCGCAAAAACTGTAGGTGTCGCTTCAACTCCCAATTTAATCGCTTCTTCTCGTTTTTTCTGTTCACTAAAGATGTCCCATCGAACCACATTCAGATTCGGATAGCCGCTGACGGCTTGTTCAAAAGTAGGTGTGAATTTTTTACAATAGGGGCACGTTTGACTGTATACATACAGCAAACCCTCATCCAACCCGTCAACATTCTGTTCGGAGTTTGCCAAAAGATTACCACTGAGAACAATCATCGTTGCGATCATAAAGACGCCAATAACTGCCAGCAGCAAGAACAAATGTTTTTTACTTCGCACCTTCGTTTTCCCACTTGAAATGACAACACTTTTTCCCATTTTTCGTATCCCTCAATTCCTTCTGTCTTTTTTCGGCCCCGGTGGGCCATCGCCGTGGCTCAGACGGACCACGAGGCGCGCGGCTCACTGTACCCGGAGGGCGACACGGCGCAGCCGTAGGGAGTATGGCGCAGCCATATACAGTGAGAAGCCCGTGGTACGCTGACCAAACGGCGATGAGCCTGTTTTTAGGGGCCGGCCTTCAACGCATAATCCGGAAGGGTTTTTACTGCGAAGCGTGTTCAAGAGACTGCTTTTCAGACATCTCTCGTAATGCTTGCAGTCGTTTTTCTGGTGGAATGTCCAGAGTGGTTTCCACCCTGTCAAGGAACCCGAGACGAATGAAGGCCAGCTCGCGAAAAGCAACAAGTTTTTGTACCTCGTCCTCCAGAGAAGCATTAATGCGAATCACTGGATTCCCTTGACACTTGATTGAGTAACCATCCCTAGAAACCAAATCTTCTCGGAAAAAGGAAACTAATATCCCTTCGCAACTCAGCCTGTAAGAAATATCCCTTTGTGTTCCATTGAACTCATCGGGTAAAATTACATTTGGTAGCGACATACCGTTACCCCTTTCGGAGCGTTCCTGTCTTGGAGGATGGGGGACGCTCCTTTAGTATCCATAAAGAACCTGTTGGGTATCTGCGACGACGATCGGCTCAGGGTCTAGCATAGAGAAACGATTGTGTGAAACCTCAATTACGGATACGACAGACGGCCCTACAAGCAGCTCATTTACGGTCCTGGTTGCCTCCTTTTCCGTTCCAGCATTTGCAACAACCGTGCAAGAAATCGTTTTTCCAGAAAGAGAACAGTTCGATGTAGATCCATAAAGCGCTTGAATTGTTCTTGCCTCATAGTCCACATACAGAATCTTATGGATAACCGGCGCCTCTTCGATGTAGCTGTCCGATTGCGGTATATTGTAGGCATTTAACCTCATATTTTTTTGTAAATAGGTGAAAAAAGAGTCGATTGCTTGCGAAGGAACCAAAGCTAATATTCCATCTGCCAATTTCACCTTATCTACATCCATAGCTGCAGCATGAGTCGCCAGCGCTAAATCTCGCTTTACCCGATTCGTTTCGATCACTTGCGTAAAAAAGTCGACCGAACGAACCATGATCATGATGGACAGTCCCAGGAACAGAAGTGTTAAGATCAAGACGTTAACACTACCCGTTTCCTCACGAATGAATTTTTTAAAGATACGTTTCATACGCCTCACTTCTTCCGTAATTCTCAATCCGGAAGAATCCGGAATCAGCTTCGTCACCTGCACCGACCAGCATAAATATCTTTTGGAGATTCGTGGCTGGGTACTTAATGACTAACGTGACGGTTGGATCTGCTGCATCTTTATAAACTTTTGTAGTTGTACTTCCCTGAAAAGATGGATAAGACACTCCTTTTACAACCACTTGCGGGAAACCGACCGCCGCCATTTTTTTCTGCGTATCCGCAATGATATCAGGAGTTAAGTGTCCAGCTTGTTGTGCAAGCTCCAACGCCCTGAAATGAATTCCTTCAAGCTTGGCCATCTTCATTGCAAACAGGACGTACAATACGATGGAGAACGATGCAGCAAGTATCGTTGGCAGAACAATGAGCAGGGTAATTAAGTCTGTCACTCCTCTTTCATCTTTTGCTTTCGCAAAAAACCTTTTTAGCATGAAATGTTTCCCCTTTAAATATGGGAAAGAAGGATATCCCTCTTTCCCATATCAATTCTGATTAATCTGTTGAATAGTTGTACTCTCGAAGCTCATTCTTGAGCCTTTCATGCCCGTTGATCATCTCTCCATTCACGCCGCCGTTGTCATAATCCAGGACATACATGCAAAGACTTGTGACGATTATTCCGACTACGATAGAGAGAACAATCTTGTCCATTAGTCCGCTTGATTGTCTTCCATTTCATTGTTATGTCCGGCTCCTGGCGCTGTGGTGTGGGAGTAATCAAACTGCTCTACTTTCTCAGAAACGGTTCTTGCTCCATCGTCAATACCATCTCCCAATCCATCATCGTTGTTCCAAATCCAGAAAGTGGTGCCGAGGAGTAGGATACAAACAACAATCATCGAAACAATACCTTGCATTCTTTATTCCTCCATTTTTACGGGGCTGTCGCCTCTATAATTTTTTGTTGCAAATTATCTCCGCCTTGATCCAATCCAGGGCCAATTCGATCATTCATGATGAAAAAGGCCAATCCCATTAAAATGATGCAGATGACAATAGACAGTACAAGGTTCTGCAATTGATCTCACCCCTTAAAAAGCTTCTTTCATCATGTCGACCATATTTTGGTACCAGGGGAAAATCATCAAACCAACTACCACAAAAAAGGGAATGACGATGACAAACGTGAGTCCCATGGGACTCATCTCAATCTGCCGCTTGATCATAAAGTCACGCATGGCATCGATTTGCCGAATTTGCTGTTGAAACAACCCCACAATTTTTTCTTTTGGCGCATTCCAGGTGGCCAATAGGGTATTTACTAGTGGCACAACCTCATTGATCGCAACAGCATCCCCGAAATTTTTAATGGCAGCCTTTGGACTTTCTAACCACTCAATTAACAATTGATCAAGATAAGGTTTTAGGACTTTTGCCGTCCGTGAAGCCCGTTTGATCGAGTAGTACAACGGAGCACGATCGTTCACCCCGACAATTAACCTGTGTGAAAACTTAGCGATTTCAGCCGATAGCTGCATTCTTCGTTGGTATGCAATGGTTCGGACAACCAGGTAAGGGATAAAAACCGATATCAAAACCAATCCAGAAAAAAGCAGGATGGGAAACGGCTCCTCATATCCTCTGAGATGGTTTTGTAGAAAATGTAAAATCCCAACTAGGGTAGCCGTACCGATCGGCATAATGATTTGGGCTAATCGATATCCAAAGACATCCATCCCAAATGGATAATTTGCTAATTTTAGGATCCGAATGATTTTGTAGTTACTTTTCTTTTCGTTTTCGGAATCCACCAGGTCATAAAAAAAGCTTTCAAATTTTTCTTTACGCCTCACCTGTGCCGCACTTATCCGCCGTTTTTTCTTCAACTTGATACTTAGCAAAATGGGGATGGTGATTAATGTAACCCCCGTGATCCAGGAGAGAATAAAAATCAGCTTCACATCTTCACCTCCTCCCTAGATATTTCTTCTACCCATCATCAAAGCTCCGATAAACGACCCAAACATGACTACACAGGAAAAGGTTACAAAATCACTCCCAAATGGATGTTCGAAGTAGTAAAAGTAATTCTTCGGATCCAGCTTGATATTGACATAAACGATGATGGCGGACATGATGATCATCAAGAAAATTCCCCATCGATAAATCGACATCACTGTAATCCTGCGCTCCTCATTGAAGCTTGCATTTTGGATTTCCTCTACCAATTTAAACAGTGAAGGAGTAATGTCTGATCCTGTTTCGATCCGGGTAATTAATATGTCAACAAAGTCATCGGCCCAATCGTTGTTCACACGAGTTGCAAATTCAAGAAGCGCTTCTTCCAAAGGAGTACCGGTATTGATATTGGTACACAGGCGATCCCATTCCCTACGGATTTCAAACGGCATTTGAGTTGCCGATCTGTGAATTGCGCTTGTGATGTTATCCGTTTCCGAGAGAAACCCCGTAAAGTTCTGAATTACAGGCACCATGATTCGTGAAATTCTATGGGTGGTAATCTGGTATTTTTGCCACACGATCAGAAATGGAATGGAGCCAAACATGACAGCAACGATGATATTGTTCAACACAGATTTCATGAGTAACCGCGATGCAACTAGGGCAACGCAAGCGATGACAAGACCAATCAACACGATGACAAGAGGAGAAATTTTAAAACCGGCTAGATCCATGTAATAAGCAAAGCTTCGGAACAGTGGAAACCTGGTTAAATCGAGCTGCACCACGTCTTCTTTTGGGCGCTTTCTTCCAAAGTATCTCTTCCTCGACAGGACCACAAAAGACCTTGATACTGCCCTCATCAACGGAAAGCTAAGGAAAATAGCTCCAATGACAAACGGCACAAGAAAGACGTATACCGGGTTTAAATAAAGGCCCATGACTACCATACGCCAAGCTCCTCAAACTCTCGGTGGGCGTCACCAATCATATACAGCTCCATATGTTCCCTTAAACCGTGACTCAATTTGTTGCCGGTAAACTCCCATTTATTGGTTGCTTTGTTCCAAATTACGATTGGTACCACGCTGATATTTCCAGTGATTGGATCAACTTGTAACTCCGTTATTTCCGTCATAACCCTCCTGGCTTTGTACTTGTTTACCTTCACCAGATTTTGAAAGACGACGATATTAAATGCCCGCGCAATCCGTTGACGCAGCATATGATCATCATGTGTCCTGCCGTCTTGCTTAATCATGTCCATTACGTCATAAATGATCATGTCACGATATTTGGAGTGAACACTCGTCAGACTGTCATGGCCACGCAAGCAGGCTTGTACAGCTTGGGCTGCCTCTGAACCGCGCATTTCACCAATGATGATTCTATCCGGGCTGAATCGCAAAAGAGGCTTGAAACCCTCCTCCATCGTTATCCCTATTTCTGGAACAGCTTGAAAAGGAACTACGTTACGTCCTGGAAGTCGTTCATTCAGCCACACTTCAAACTCGGTTTCAAGTGTCAACAGCCGTTCTTCAATCGGGATTTCTCTCGCGAGGGCAAATAGAGTCGTTGTCTTCCCTGTTTTTGTACTACCGGCCACCATGATGGAAGCATGGTATTTGACCAACAACCGCAGGAAAGTAGCCATTTTTTTGTCAAGCGTTCCATACTCCATTAAACTTTCAAGAGTCGGATCCTTTAGGATAAAGTTCCGGACCGCAATAGCTGGAAATGCGGAGTACGGAGGTTGAGACATTGTGAGGCGCGACTTGTTCCACATATAGGTGCTACATACAGGCTTCAACTCACTGATGTCTGCTTTCCCATACAAGGCTAGACGTTGCTGTAGCTGAATCACTTGGTCAATGGATTCGAATTCTCGGTTAATCTTGGTTGCAATACCATCACGCATGACGTATATTTTCGTCCCATTAACCTGGACTTCTTCCACGTCCTTGGCTTTGTAAAGGTCCTCGATCCAACCAGCGCCACATGTAAGAGCAAACACCGCATCACTGACACTCAATTTGTCATCAGGAAGGCCGTCAATCACCGAAATGCGCCTTTCGGTAATGATCCGTTTGATCATAGCCTTTACTTTCTCCTGAGCAACGGGATTACCCAAGCCAGCTTGTTCTAACAAATCCTTATGTGCTTGCTGCTCCTCGACGCTCCCCTTTAGCTCCTTCAAATCCCTTTGGACAATCTCAACGACATCTTTAAGATGAAGTCCTCGATAGCCTTTGTTTTGGCTTTGAAGGCGTTTTTCAGTTTTAGTGTTTTGTTGAATCTGCCTTGATGTGCTATAGCGACTACGCACTTTCCGTTCAATGGTATATGACATTATGCTTCACCAGCTTTTTGCTTTCCTGGGAACATGGAGCCGATTTTTGCGATGAACCCTTTCTTTTGAATTTCAACGCTATAATCAATATCCATTCGTTCACAAAGGCCAGCAGCAAGTTTACTTATTTCCGTTTTAAAACTTTCAGCAGTTTTTTCCTCACTGAACAACAAAGGAGTTGCATAGTTCGTGGCCTTAACTCCGGCTCCATTCGATACATTTGGAATTTCTGCAATACACTTTAGGCCCATTGCCTTTTCAATCGTTCCTGTTTTGGCAATTGAATCATCGGATCGATTTACGATGAGCGAGAAAGAGTCATGGTTCATCTCGTAGTAAGTTGTCCAAATGCTTTGAAACCAGTCAAACCAGCTTGATTGAAAAGATGAAACAACAGGCTGAGATACTACCCATCTCTCATCTGCTTCTCTCATAGCTTGTACCGTTGCTGCATTATCTGGAAAGGAATGCACATCAACGATCGTGATATCAAAGACTTCCCTTGAAACTGATAACAGCGTTGCGATCTCTTCATCTTTTATTCGCTCTGCCCAATCACGTCGATGCAGCCCTGTTAAAATGTGTAAGTTTTCGTACTGAAATTTCTCGGTTGCTTGTAATAACATGGTGGGCGTAAGTGTTTTTGCATCACAGTCAACTTGAATGGTCGGAAAACCTTTATTTCCCTTTAACTGGAGGGAGTCTTTCATATCAGGACTTTTAAGACTCAAATCCAGTAACCCAATTCGCTTCTCAGTCATTTGGGCTAACGTCAGAGCTACGTTCACCGCGATCGTTGAACTTCCATCTCGTGGCGCTGCAGACATAATGGAAATGACCGTGTTCTTTTTGGATCTCTTGGAAACAGGAGCTTTATTAAATGCAGTTTGAACCGCTTCTACAAGCTCGTCCAAAGTCAATCCCGGCGGAATAAAGGAAATATTCAGTTCCAGCCCAATTCTCCGGACCAATTCCATATAGAGCGAGTCGTTTACTTTCTCGGATAAAATAACCGTCAGCTTAGACTTTGGAAACTCGTTCCGAAGCGCCGGCAGCCATTCCCACGGCTGATACTGCACATAAAGCCCCTCATCGATGACGGCATGTTCAATCGCTTCCTCAGCGGCTTTGCTCGTCTCTTTTTCAGTGTAGGCGACGATTATTTTCAAACCGGTCAATTCAGAGGTTATTCGTTCCGCGATCTCCGGACCGACTACTCCCAAAAGATACTTCATTCTTTAACCCCCTATTTCTTTTCAGCCGGTGCTTGTTGCTTCTCGTTACTTGCCTGCTTGTCAACAGCTTTTTCCGTCTGCTGGCTTGACGGGATAGGGTTTAACACTGGCAGATTTGCCAAATTCGATAAGTCTCCATACGGATTTCCTACCCCTACCTTGATGGTTGCCTGGAACGTTTGTGCTTCGACAATTTTGCTGTATTGCTCAGGGGTCAGCATAAGCGTTATGTTTGCCGGGGTACCTGTCGGCTTCATTCGGAAATTTTCCATGTAGTACGAGTCCCGTTGAACCGGCGTTATACGTTTTAGCTGATTGAGTGTGTCCGTGGATGCTTCCTGATCTCTCACTTCTCGACCAGTATTATCCTTCACGTTTGTAACTGTTACTTTTTCAACCAGTTTTTCGACGTAATCAACTTTCTTTGTGTAATGGCTAACATCGCCAAGCAAATTTGAATGGATCTCTTCAAACGTAAAAGGCACCTTTTGGCCATTGGCATCAAAGTATGTAATGCGAGGACTTCTGTTGTACTCAGCCCAAATGGTCACTTCATCTCCGCGCCGAATAAAATTGTTGGCAGATTCGACAAAGTTAATTGGGAAGCTGATAAGCTGCTCGTCCCCTGTCGGAACAATCTTCTTTTCGTTTAGCTTCCACGGAAGGAACTCCTCTTGTTCTCCAATAGGGACCAACGCGCGCTTCCCGATGATGCTCTCAGGCTCAAGCAAAGCTCCATCAAAGTGTTTTGCTTTAGGAATCGTTACTTCCTGGATCATCTCTCTAGTGATTAGCTCTCCAGCCGGTATGAGCTTCACAGGTGTATAAGTAGTCATTGTAGTCATCTTTTGTTCATACGAGGATGTGAAAGCATAGAAACCAAAAGAAGAGGCTCCAATGAACAAGGTGCCAACCGTTATGGCCAACCATTTATTCATGGTCATAACTTCATTTTCACCCCTAATATATTTAGCTTTTTTTGAAGAATTTGATTCGATCAAGCAGCCCCTGTTTTTCCGGTTTCTCCAGGTAGAAGTATTCCGGGGGAACGATCTGCTTAATCAAACCCTGCAAGTGCTGCTCCATTAAATCTTTCTCTCTTTCGTACAGCAATTCTCCTTTCCAGTTAGCTTGATAAACCAGGGCCGGTTCAAAGTGAGGTATGTAAGCCAATACACTGAAAGGCAATTCCCTCAATACTTTGTGATCAACCCCGTTACTATCCTTATTAATGATGAAGTGAACTTGGATCTGCTTTTGCTTGTGCAGCTCCAAAAGCCGCTGAACCAGGGAGTGTTCTGGTGTCGGTTGGACTCCTTCTTCTGGCGGCGCAATTCTTTCGATTAACGCGGGGTCAGGGTCAATCACTAGAAAAACGTGATCCGCCTCTGGCAGTAGGGTCATAAAATCCGGATCATTCCAAAAGGAAGAAATATCGAAAAGGTTTATAGATGACCGTATTTGATAGATCATCTTGAGTAAATCCTCATATGTCACTTTCGGATCCGGAAAACTCGGATGATTGAGATGAAATGAGATGCCGTTATAGAAGAAGTCCTTTCCTTTTTGGAAAAAGCCATATTCCTTCAATTGTTTATACGGCGGTTCGTAATTCTCACTTTTCACCCCAACGTTGAGCAAGTCATATAAAGATACCCTTCCTTTTGGATACTCCAGCACCGTACAATGTAATTGCCTTGTCGCTAAAGCAGCAGCTAAATTAGCTGCCAAAAACGTAGCGCCGGACCTTGGGGACAGGCTTATGAAGTAACAGAGTTGACTGGGGATCGAAGCGTAAGTTTTGACTGGTACCTGTACTTCAATTCGGACTTCCTTCTCTTCAATGACCCGCTTTTCAATGTAGCGAACAGGAGTATCGTCTTCTTCTGGTACCTCCGGGAACGTTTCCGGTGCCAAATCGATTTCTTCCGATTCCTCCCCTTTTTCCGGAAGGTAGTCATGAAGCTGATTTATGACGACTTCAAAGTCCCCATCAAAAGAAATAACATCCACCGCAAATCGAGAAAGTATCTCTTTGGCTTCTTCCTGCCACCACAATCTGCTATCGATGATGGCGACTTGCCAGGATGAAAAACCCATTTCCTCTCGCAGCTCATCGAACGACTGAATGTTTTCGCTCCACTCGATCTGATGAGCTTCTAAAAATGACTTCATCCTTTGATAACTGGTAGGAGAGCGAAACGCGCATAATATCTGCATAATTCACCATCCCACACTCATCGCAAGAGTTGATCTTTTCGCTTTTTTATCCATTCATCCACTTCGCGGACGTCATATAAATTCTTCCTGGAACTCGGTTTGTGAAATGGCATCCCCTCGTCCTGGTATCTTGTAATGGTCCTAATCGAGACATTCAGATACTTGGCCAACTGCTCCTTTGTTACATACTTGGAATCCATCCAAAAATTACCCTCCCTATTAGCCTCCTTCCTTATGACAAATCGTCACAAGGGGTAGGGGTATATGATAAAATCAACAATACCCCTCCCCTTGTGTGGGGGGTGTAGCCACTCGTATCATGGGCAGCCAACCTGGTATACGAGTGGCTAATTTAATGGTATCAAAGGGGACATATAAAGTCAATACAGGACACGTCGGGACAAATGAGGACATAATGGGCTTTTAAAAAAGTGTAACTTGGTTACACCCATTAGTCTATTTGACCAATTGAATTGGCTGCGTCTAAGAGTAGAGTCTCGGGTGTTTTTGTGTAAAGTCTTGGACTTTTTAGTGTAGGTGATTCCCTTGTAATAGGAGCATTCGACTATTTTCTATTATGTAACAATAAGCATTGTAGTCAATAGATGTAATTTGTCGAACTGTGTCGGTTAGCGCTTGGCAAGCACGGGCTTCTCCTGCAGCTCGTCGCCGGCCGTGGCCAGGACGCGGCCTCCCGGTTCCTTCCGGATCTGCAGTCAGCGCACCGGGACAACAAAGGCACAAAAAAGCAGCGCTTATACGCTGCTTTTTACCTGTTTACCGATCGAATTCAAATACTTTCTCAAATGTCTTCTCAATCACGTAATTCAATTCTTTGACCGTCGTTTGATCCCCCTTTAAGATCCCCTCATAAACTTTGTCTCTAAACACGTTTGTCGTTTCATGCTCCTTGAAAATTACGGTGTGGTTGATTGGTTCATCTTTGATCGAGTAAATAAGTCTTTCATTTCCATCCTTATCAAGTTCCCAGCTTTGAACTTCCTTATCCAAATCTTGCATTGGAATTTTCGTAGGAACCCCATCTGTCAATTCCTTTGAATAATACAAAACTTCTTTCAAAGTCGGTCCAGTTCTATACGGATCCTGCAAAAACAAAGACCGTTCACCTAAATACTTTCCATTGACATAAACAGATTCAAAATCCTTATATCTCATTAAGAAATCCGCTGCTTTTTCAACGTCCTCAGTCAGTTCAGGCGTGATTCCCCTACGCCTAGATTCCTGACCGCTTAAATAAAACGCGCGACGAACCTCTCCATCTATATGATATTCGCTACAACTCACCCCTACAAATGGGCGAAAACGATCTTCTTCCAAAGAATCATATACAGGTTTCCCTACAAACGAAATTTCACCAAGATCACCTTTCTGAAAGCGATCAAGGACCAACCGTAACGCTTGCACTTCGACTTTACTGTAATTTTCTTTCTCCTCAACGCTGGTATCCCTCGATATTTTTTCCATTGGAATCAACCTTTCTTTAAATTATGGTAAGTCAGAGTGACCAAGACGAGCACGTTACTTTTTCTCCTCTGTTCCAAAAAAAGCGGACATGTCGACTTCGTATTGCAAACTACTTTCCGGGATAGAATTGTTTATTTCAATGCTTGGTATTTCAAAGTCGAAATCATCTTCGATAACCGGATCTGGTTGGTCTACTGATTCAGGCAGCTCGATATCAGTCGATGGGTCCCCCGCGTCACTCTTCTCCGAATCCGTCTCCAAAGACGCGGCCACTTCCTGCTCATAGGCTTGAATCATTTCTTCCATACCCTCAATAACAATTGGAGCCGCAACAGCAACAATATCCACGATTTCATCTTGGATATTGTCTGCCGGTTTGTCCGTTATTTTTTCCTCATTGGCAGCAGAAGGTTCTTGAATCACCGAAACTACTTCTGGCTGCGAATCTAAGAGTGGCAATTCATGCAGCTCTTTAGGATCACATATGCGCTTTTCCGCCATCCAGTATTCGTATTGAACCTTTTTCAACATCACCGGTTGTCTACCACCCTGGACGATGACAAGGTAGTCACGGTCCAAACTACGGCATTCATCAGGAAACATAAGCTGACGTTGCTGATAGCTGAAACTCTCACTTAAACCATCCCCGGCAACTTTTCCTGGTTTTGTATTTCGGCTCTGATTTTGAATTTGGATGGTGGTAACACCGAGCAATTTACTTAGATACTCCGCTGTTGTCTGCTCGTTGGCACCTAAATAAACCTGGGTATCGCAATTCCCAAGGATCTCCTCCCACTGATCTTTATATCTTTCTTTCATCTGAACGATCGATTGGAAGATCATCATGGGAATGATGCCCCGCCCGCGCATTGTAGGCAATTTGTCAATAAGGCTGGGCAGTCGACCAATGTTGGCCAGCTCATCTAATGCCATGAAGACCCTGGTGTGTAATTTGTTCCCATACAGGTAAGCAGTCTTATACATTTGATTGAGCATTTGGGTGACAATTACGTTGATAATAGGTGCATATGTTTTGTCACCATCCGGCATCAGGATAAAGACTGCCATCGGTTTCTCTTTCTTTGCCCCCAATTTCCGAATATCCAATGTGGTCTTGCTGGTCAATTTCTTAACACCACTGATGGAGAACAAGGAAAGCTTAATGGCCAACCCAACCAAAACGCCCGCGCGCAGCTTATCTTCGGCCAAGAGAAACTTATCGTACAAGTCTTTAGCTGCGCCGGTGATTCCATTAGCCTGAAAAAAGTACAACGCTGCTTCCGGATCTCGAATATCAGGACTGGTTAGAATTTTGGCGACCTCTTCAAACGTCTGACGTTCCGGAGGATACTTTTGCTGCACAAATCCGATTAACGCGCCCAGCAATAATGTCTCGCCGTCTTCCCAAATTGGATCTCCCGATTTCTGAGCCACTTTGGAGGAAGTAACAGAAGAAACATACCCTTGAGCAATTTCCATCAGTTCCTTTTCTTCTGTAATAAACTCAATCGGATTGATCATATCTCCGTATTTCAGGTGAATAAAATCCAAAACGTGAACATCGTACCCAGCGTTCTCAAGATATTTTGCCGTATACATAAACAGTTCTGATTTCGGGTCTGTAATGATCATATCGGCCCTAGTTGAAAACGGTATATGGAATATGTTCCCGTACATGAATCCAGTTGTTTTTTTCGAACCAGGCGGGCCAATGACAACCATTTGACTGTTCAGTGGGCCGTTTACAGGATGATAAGCATACTTTCCACCCAAACGATAAGGCTCAATCTCCGTATGCCCAAGAAACCACCCGGCATTGTCCTTCCCGTAATAATGTTTCTGTATTTCCTCACCTGTCTGCCATCGAGCAGTCCCATGAGAAGCATAAGCAACATTTTGGTCAAATTTCTTTTTGGCCTTGATGCCACCAAATATCAAGTTGATAACACTCCAGACCACGTAAAAGCCGATCATCGCCCAACCAAGAACGTTCGGCGGATCTACTTTGGATACAAACCCCCAATAGGTCTTTATGGAAAAGGCTACATCCGTCATATGTGCTACGCTCAGAACGTTTACATTAAACTTCCCTTCAATGAACTCTCGAAAAACAAACGAAATTGTTGGTACTACAAGCAACAAGGCAGCCAATCCCAACAATGATAAGGCAATCATCTTTTTCCGCATATTTATCTGTCTCTCCCCTTATTCCTCGCGGCACGTTGTCTTTTCATCTCTGCTTCGCGCTGCAGCCTTTCATTTTCTCTTGTCATATCCTTTGTTACTGATTCAAAAACTTTTGACATGTCCCCAAGTGTTCTGTCGACATCTAATCGCTCATGCAAGTGATAGATAGCGTCCCTCTCAAACTCCTTGTGAAATGTTTCCTTTAACTCTTGAAGATCTTCTTTTTTAAAAACGATCCGCTTAAACCTTCCATCAGCTCCCCGATTATCACTGACCCCTTTTATGACCACATGGCAATGCGGGTGTCCTTCAGCAGCATGAATATTTGCGATCCAGTCGAGCTTGACCCCATGTTTCCTCTCATATTCCGCCAACGTATTCCGAACCAAATCCTTAAAATCTTTCCCACTCCGCTTATATGCCTCATAATCGGACTCACGCAGGGAAAAGATCATCTTCCTTGCCTTAATGGTTAAGGGATGCTGTAATGCACTATTCTTTTCAATCCTCTCCAAAAAAGCCTCAAAGTCTGCCTTGTCCTCATCTCTGGAGAAAAACCCCTTCTCGTTGGCCTCTTTTGATCGGAACCCAACATACTTCACATGGGCGGTTACCTGTTTCATGGTTTGCAGCCCTCTTGTCATTTTGATAAAAACCTTTGTCCCACTCTTGAAGCTAACCATGATGTACCCACCCTACAGTTTATTGATCCCGCAACGGCCTGGAGTAATATTGAGCTGCAATTTGCCTTACATCATTGAAGATGTCTTTTTGTGGTTTGCCATACGCCTTTTCCAACATTGGCATAAGCGCCATCAATAATATACTTACATCCATCCCCGTTCGTCCGACCATAGCTGCAAGGCGGTTCTCTGCTTTTGACAGTCTTTCGTTAAGGATTCGTTCAACTAACGAGTCAGCCAACATCATTTCTTGATTTTGATTGGCCAAATAATTGTCTATCGCCTCCCTGTACACGTCTTGAATCGTTCGATTTTTTTTGGCTGCTATGTCTTTCATTTTTGCGTGCCTGTGGTCATCAATTTTCACCGGTGTCTGACTCATCAAATCTTCTCCTCATACCACAATTTTCTAAATATCCCCCACTACCATTATAATACAGGCAATTCTAACCATCTAGTATCCTTTTAACATCGAATTAGTATCCTCCA